>JBOGET010000128.1:0-14173 GCA_050741975.1 Acidimicrobiia bacterium | reverse complement strand
CGGTGATGGTGGCCATGACCGCCGGGGTCATCCTCGCCATCCTCCCCGGCTCCGATGCCATGTTCGGCATGGTCCTAATGGCCGCATTAGGGCCATTGACTCCAGCCGACTTCTGAGAAAAGCGGTGGTTCCAGCCTCTGGCCAACTTCGGTCAGATGGCGGCGGCGGCGGCTGTCTCCGGGTTCATCCTCGACCTGAACCTCGACGGTCAGGCCGTCTCCACCGGCTCCCTGCTCAGGGTGCTGTTGGTGTCGGCGGCGGCGGCGCTGGCCTATGCCACAGTGCAAACATTGCTGATCCGGTATGCGGTGAAGACGGTGTTCGGGAGGGACAATCTCGAGCCCTGGTCCCAGATGCCGACCCTGTTCACCGGTCAGGTGGCGATGGGTCTGATCGGCGGGCTGATCGGAGCCGCCTTTCTCATCGCCGACCGGGAGGCGATCATCGTGTTCATCGTCGGCGTCTACGGAATCGGTCACATGTCGCTCTACGCCTATTCCCAGCTGCGTGACTCCCACATCGGCTCCATCCGTGGCTTCGTCAAGACCCTGGAGGCCAAGGACATGTACACCCGGGGCCACACCGAGCGGGTGGCGTTCTTCGCCCAGATGATCGGTGAGGAGTTGGGATTCACCGGGACCCAGCTCGAGACCGTCCGGTGGTCGGCCCTGATCCATGACCTGGGCAAGTTGGCGGTCCCCACCGAGCTGATCCGGAAGCGGGGCCGGCTCGACGACGAGGAGTACGCCGAGATGAAGGCCCACGCCCATCTGGTGGAGGAGATCCTGGCCGAGGTCGATTTCCTCCAGCCCATGGTCGAGATCGCCTCCGGTCACCACAGCAACTTCGACGGGAGCGGCTACGGGGGCAGCGGGCACAGCGATGGTCGTCCCCCCCGTCTCGAGGCCTGCATCGTGGCCGCCGCCGATGCCTTCGACGCCATGACCTCGGCCCGCTCCTATCGGATGGCGCTGTCCCAGCAATACGCCATATCCGAGCTGAGACGTCACTCCGGGGGCCAGTTCCATCCCGAGGTGGTCGACGCCTTCGAAAGGGCCCTGAGCAAGACCGGGCGCCGGTGGGGCGCCCCGCATGTCAACGACGAGGAGATGGCCCGCCGTCTCGCCGAAGAGCCGGAGTTGACCCTACGTGGCTGACTGGAGCCCTCGCACCCTGTCTGTGGTCTCCTTGCTCTACGTCGTCGTCATCGCCGGGCTCGGTCTCTACGCCGCCACCCAGGCCACGAGTGACACGATGACCATCCTGGTGGCGGTGACGGCATTGGTCCTCGCCTCCATGGTCGGTGTGGCCGCGTCCAACTCCGGCAACCGCTTCACCACCGGTCTTGCCGTTGCCGCGGCGATCCCGATCGTCTTCGGCCCCGATGACCACGTGGACCTTTTCGGCTCCATCGCCGTTTACGGCATCGGACTGGCCATCGTGTGGGCCCTGCGCTACTCGCGTGGGGAGAGGCACACCGATCTGCTCCCGACCCTGGTGCGGAGATTCGCCGGGTACCTCGTCTACACCACTGTCTACTCGGCGCTGCGTGTGGGGCCGTTCACATCGCTCACCGGGGACTGGAAGGACCTGTTGCCGTTCGCAGTGGCCCTGGCGGCATGGATCGCGGTCGAAGTCTTCCTGCGCGCCATCCTGGTGCTCGGAAAGCGGGAGCTCTCCCGCAGCTATCTGGCCCGCTCACTGCTTCACGACCTCAACGTCTTCCTCGGTCTAGCCCTGACCGGCGCCCTCTTCGGTGAGCTGTGGCCGGAGATCGGCTGGTGGGCACTGCCCATCGCCCTGCTCCCCTACTCCTTCGCCCACCTGGCCTTCAAGCGGTTCCAGCAGACCAAGGTCACCTACAAGCAGACGATCCGCGCCCTGGCCCGCATCCCCGAGGTCTCAGGTCTGGGCGTCGACGGCCATGCCGATCGCACCACCGAATTGGCCTCGGCGGTGGCGAAGGAGATCGGGTTGGGCCCGGTCCAGGTGGAGGATGTGGAGTATGCCGGTCTGATGCACGACATCGGACGGGTCAGTCTCAACGAACCGCAGATCCTGCGCATCGGCTACAGCGACGACGACGTCGCCCGCTGGAGCGCCGAGATCATCGCCGAGTCGCCCTATCTGAGCCGGGTGGCGACCCATGTCCGTCATCAATACGAGCCCTATCGCAAGCCGGGGGAGCAGACCGATCCCGATGTATCCCTGGTCTCGAGGATCATCAAGGTCGCCGCCGCCTACGACTGGCAGGTCCATCAGGATGGCCTGTCTCCGCTCCAGGCCCTGGAGAACCTCCATGCCGGGGCCGCCTACGACTTCGACCCCGAGATCGTGGCCTCGCTGCGACGACTGCTCGAGAGCAGGGGAGTGCTCACCCCGGTTCGGGTTTGACCGGCCGTCTTTGGGACGCCAAGTGGTCACATGCAGACCTGTGCGACCCGATCACGGGCGGGTCCGGTCAGGACTTGCTGGCCGACCCCGGTTGGGCGTGGGCCCCTCGCTTGAAATAGCGACGGGGGCGGCGCAGCTCCTGCTCGAGGAAACGGCCGAGCCCGACGGCCAGGAACACGTCACCGAGACTTATCACCTGACCCAGACTGCCGAGACGAAGCGGGATCACATCGGCCAGGAGGGTCAGACGCGAGCCTGAATCGAGGATGATGTGCTTGAACGATCCGGACAGGTCGGGCTCGGTGACGGTGAAGCCACTCGCCACCTCCGCCGCCTCGGCCAGGACGGGCATGCCGCCATTGAGGGCGATGACGGTGAAGTTCATCAGGACCCCGAGACCGGCCAGCCACATCCCGGTTCGATGCCGGTTGAGGAGCACCAGAACCATGAGCAGGCCGTAGGAGATGAGCACCATGGCCAGGCCCAGACCCTCCGCCCAATCGGTGGCCGGGAGCCAGGTCGTCCCGACCTGCAGCCCGAGGGCGACCAGCAACAGCCACCAGGCGCGAAGCTCGATGTCGCCGAGGTTGGTCAGTCGACCGCCCCGCAACACGGCCATGGTCAGGGCGATGAACAGAACGATGGCCAGCCATAGCATGGGACCCGACGGTAATACCTGACGTCAACTCACAGGAATAGAAAGCATTGGTCGAGTACGAAGTCAGCCAGGGCCGGGCGACCATCACCATCGACGAGCCTGAACGGCGCAATCCGATGTCGGTGGAGACGATGGCGGGCCTGTTGGAGGCCACCAGTAAGGCTGTCGGCGATCCCCGGGCTCGGGTCATCGTCTACACCGGGGCCGGTGACCAGGCGTTCTCGGCAGGTGGCGATCTTTCTGGCTCCTTCGTCGACGACCCCGTCGGTCTGCACCGGGCCCGCGGCGTCCTCGCCGAGCTGTTCCGTCTCATGCATCGGGGTGGGAAACCGACCGTGGCCCGGGTCAACGGGCACGCCCTGGCCGGGGGCTTCGGGCTGGCTGTCGCCTGCGACGTGACGATCTGTGTGGACGAGGCCAAGCTGGGGACGACGGAGGTCAAGGTCGGTCTGTGGCCGATGATGATCTCGGCCCTCCTGGTCCGAGTCATGCCTCGGAAGCCAGCCTTGGAGTTGATGCTGACCGGTCGCATCATCGACCCCTACGAGGCCCAACGTCTCGGAGCCGTGTCCCGGGTCGTGTCCCGTCGAGATCTCGACGCGGCGGTGACAGAGACGGTCGAGGCACTGCTGGCCAACAGCCCGGCCACGACCATGATGGGTCGGGACTCTTTCTACGGCATGGTCGATCTCGATTTCGAGGCTGCCCTCGACCGTCTCCAGACCGGTCTCACCGCCACCGCCATGACCGATGACGCCACCGAGGGAATCAACGCCTTTCTCGAGAAGCGGCCGCCGTCTTGGCAATGAGTGGTCGAAAGGCCCAGACCCCCACCGACCCTTCGGGCCACCTCCCCCGACGTCGCTTCGCTCCTGGGGGAGGAAACACCCCCTCCGACCCTTCGGGCCGAGGTAGCGAAGGCGTTTGTCTCTCCCCCCGCAGGGGGGAGCACCGCTGGAGGCGGGGAGGGGGGTCTTGAACCGCCGAAACATCCAGATACTCGGTTGGACGCTCATCTGGAGTGGGCTGTTCATCTTCGGGTATCTCGGCTGGCAATTGTTCGGGACCGATCTGGTCAATGCCCGGGTCCAGGCCGATGCGGAGCAGACCGTCGGTGATCGATTGGAACAGGCAAGGGAGGCACTGCCCGCGCCGGAAATGGTGGAGGTCGACGACGGTGAGGTCGTCGAGTTCCAGCCCGAGCAGGCTCCGAAGGAGGGCGTCGCCATCGGGCTGATGCGGGTGCCTCGGGTGGGCCTCGAGGCTGTCGTATTCGCCGGCGTTTCAAGTGACACCCTGAAGAAGGGGCCCGGCCTCATGTCGGGAACACCCATGCCGGGGCAGCCGGGTAACGCGGTCATCTCCGGGCACAGGACCACCTACGGGCGCCCGTTCTTCGACTTCGACCAACTTGCTCCGGGCGATCTGATCGAGGTGGAGACGGCCATCGGGCTACATCGCTACGAGGTGCGAGACACTTTTATCGTCGAGCCGACCGACGTGTGGGTGACCGATGACCGGCCCGGCGGGTGGCTCACCCTGACCACCTGCAACCCGAAGTTCTCCGCCCGGGAGCGGTTGATCATCACGGCCGAGCTGGTGGAAGGACCCAACCTCGGCTACGTCGAGGACCTCGTGGGGCGTCTGGAGCGGGTCGGCTAGAGGCCGTTCACCCCACCTTGGCGGCGATCGTCTTCTCGGTGAGGATCCCGTTGAAGATCTCCGTCACCCGGCCCTCCTCGTCGAGGAAGTAGGTGACGGGCAGCCCGAAGTTCGGGTAGGACTGGTCGAATGCCGCATCACCGAAGGCCAGCGGATAGCTGGGGGCGACCTCGGCGGCGAATGCCCGGGCGTCTTCCAGGGTGTCCTCCACGGCGACACCGATGACCGCGATTTCCGGGTTGGCTTCGCCGAAGGCCGACAGATCGGGGATCTCCTCCCGGCAGGGAAGGCACCACGAGGCCCATAGATTGAGGATCAGGGGTCTTCCGTCCTCCGCGATGTGATCGGAGAGGGAGAAGGTCCCCCCTTCCAACAGCTCCACCGTGAAGTCGGGCGCAGGCTCGCCGGTCAGGGCGGTGTCGGCGGGCCCTTCGAGGGCCCAGGCCAGTGCGAGCCCGATGACCACGACAGCGACGAAGACTCCTGTCAGCAAGAAGCCCCGTCGCGGAAGGGGACCGATCGGATCCTCAGGCAGTGGCCATTCTCCTCAACACGTAGTGGAGGATGCCACCGTTGCGCAGGTACTCGACCTCGATCGGGGTGTCGACCCGTGCAATCGCCTCGAACCGCTTGACCGACCCGTCACTTGCAGTGGCCGTCACCTGCACCGTCTGCCGGGGCCGGAGGCTGTCGTCGACGGCTATGTCGTAGGTCTCGGTTCCGTCGAGCCCGAGCGAATCGGCGTTCTGCCCCTCGAGGAAGGTGAGAGGAAGCACTCCCATCATGACCAGGTTGGAGCGGTGGATTCGCTCGAACGACTTGGTGAGGACTCCCCTGACCCCGAGGAGGAACGCCCCCTTAGCCGCCCAATCCCTCGACGATCCCATCCCGTAGTCACTGCCCGCGATGACGACGAGGGGGATCCCGGCCTCCTGGTAGTGCATTGCGGCGTCGTAGATCGGCTTCACCTCGCCGTCGAGGAAGTCGGTGGTCCAACCGCCCTCGGTGCCGGAAGCCAACTGGTTCCGGACCCGGATGTTGGCGAATGTGCCCCTGGTCATGACCCGGTCGTTGCCCCGCCGGGAGCCGTACGAGTTGAACATCGCCGGCTGCACGCCCTGGGAGACCAGGTACTGGCCCGCCGGGCTGGCCGGCGCGATGTTGCCCGCCGGGCTGATGTGGTCGGTGGTGACCGAATTGCCCAGCTTGGCCAGGACCCGCGCTCCTACCACCGGCTGGATCGGGGCCACCGCAGGGGTGAGCCCGGCGAAGAAAGGTGGCTCTTGGATGTAGGTGGAGGCTTCGTCCCATTGGTACAGATCGGACTCGGGGGTGCCGATGGCACGCCACTCTTCGGAGCCGGTGAAGACGTCGGAGTATCGCTCCACGAACTGCCCCTGGTTGACGTAGGTGGCCACGGTCCGGGCCACCTCCTCCTGGCTCGGCCAGACGTCGCGCAGATAGACGTCGTTGCCGTCGCGGTCCTGGCCCAGCGGCTCCTCGATCGGGTCCCAGTCGACGGTGCCGGCGATGGCGTAGGCCACGACCAGGGGTGGGGAGGCGAGGTAGTTGGCCCGGGCATCGGGGGAGATGCGCCCCTCGAAGTTCCTGTTCCCGGAGAGGACCGAGACCGCCACCAACCCGTGCTCGTTCACCGCCTTGGAGACCGGCTCGGGCAGCGGGCCCGAGTTGCCGATGCAGGTGGTGCAGCCATAGCCGACCACATAGAAGCCGAGGGCCTCGAGGTCCTCGAGCAGGCCGGAGCTGGTCAGGTACTCGGTGACCACCTTCGATCCCGGGGCCAGCGATGACTTCACCCATGGCTTGCGCTCCAATCCGAGCTCCCGAGCCTTCCGAGCCACCAGCCCGGCGCCGACCATCACGTCGGGGTTGGAGGTGTTGGTACAGGAGGTGATGGCGGCGATGACGACGTCGCCGTCGGTCAGCCTGAATCGCTCCCCCTCGTACTCGACCTCGACCCCGGTCTTCGCCTTGAGCACCCCTGCCGGAGCGGTGAGGCCACCCTCGTCCTCCCAGCTCACAACGGTCGACGTGGTCGCCCCCCCGTTCTTGCCGAACAGGTTGGTCAGGTCCGATCGCCACTGGCTCTGCATGGCGGAGAGGGCGATCCGGTCCTGAGGCCGTCTCGGGCCGGCCAGGGAGGGCTCGACCGTCGACATGTCCAGCTCGAGGCTGGAGGAGTACGTGATGTCCCGGTCGTCGTCGCGCCACAGTCGCTGGGTCTTGTAGTACTGCTCGACGGTGTCGATCAGCTTGTCGTCGCGCCCAGTGAGCCGAAGGTATCTGAGCGTCTGATCATCGACGGGGAAGAAGCCAACCGTCGCCCCGTACTCCGGTGCCATGTTGGCGATGGTGGCCCGGTTGGCGATGGGCATGTCGGCCAGGCCGGGACCATGGAATTCGACGAATTTGTCGACGACGCCGTGCTCCCGCAGCATCTCGGTCACCCTCAGCACCAGGTCGGTGGCGGTGGCCCCCTCTGCCAGCTTGCCAGTTAGCCTGAAGCCCACCACTTCGGGGAGCAGCATGTAGATCGGCTGGCCCACCATCGCCGCCTCGGCCTCGATCCCGCCGACTCCCCAGCCCACCACCCCGAGACCGTTGATCATCGTCGTGTGGCTGTCGGTCCCCACCAGGCTGTCGGGGTACAGCCAGGTCCCATCGTCCCAGACCACCTTGGCCAGGTACTCCAGGTTCACCTGGTGCACGATGCCGGTGGCCGGGGGCACCACGCGGAAGTTGGCGAAGCCGGACTGCCCCCATTTGAGGAACTCGTATCGCTCCTGATTTCGCTCGAACTCCTTGCGGGAGTTGATCATCAGGGCGTCGGGTCGGGCGAAGGCGTCGACCTGGACCGAGTGGTCGACCACCAGGTCGACGGGGATCAGGGGGTTGACCTTCTGGGCTGCACTCTCGTCGCCGGTCATCCGCACGATCGCCGAGCGCATGGCGGCCAGATCGACCACGGTTGGGACCCCGGTGAAGTCCTGGAGCACCACCCGCCCCGGGACGAACGGGATCTCCCCGCTCTCGGACCGGGTGGCGTCGTAAGCGGCGATCCGCCTCACGTCGTCGTCGGTGACCGCCTTCCCGTCGAGATTGCGAAATGCCGACTCGAGGAGGACCTTTATCGAATAGGGGAGCCGTTCGGTGCCCTCGATCGAGTCGAGACGTGCGATCTCCCGGCTGCCGAGCGGGGTGTCCAACAACGCCCGGGACCCGAATGGATCAATGGACATGGGAACCTTTCAGTTGAGAAGTCTCTGTTCCCAAGGTTACCGGGGGGACACCACTCCAACTTCCAAAGCAGGAGTTCTTCCAAAGTGGTGCCCGTGCGCCGGCCGACCTGCTGCCCGCTGCGGAGCATCGCACGCTGGCGAAGGCGAGTCATTCGGCGGTCGTGGCCTCGCCAAGCGAGTGGCGGCTGTGATTTCGGGTTTCCTGACCGGTGTTCGACCGGGCAACAAGAGATCGAGAGAGTGCCTGCTCAGGCACCCCCGATGCTGACCGGAACCTGGGTGACGCAATCGTCGGCGAGGTCGGTGTGGGGGATGATGACCGGGTTGCAGTCGTAGGACAGGGCGCCGAACATCCCGGCCACGATGCCCCGGTCGAGCGAGCAGATCACCTCGGGGTGGCTGGTCGCCGCCTCCCCGAAGGGGCAGTGGGAGGTGAGCAGCCTCTGACCCTCGACGTCCGGGTCCACGGAGAAGCCGAGACCGGTCATCGCTCTGGCCACGGCTTGGACCGCGCCGTCGTAGCCGGGCTGGTCGGGGACACCGATCTCGGCGGCCAGCTCTTTCCCGTAGGCCCGACCCACCGACTCGGCCACCTGCCCCACGTTCTCCGGCGCCACCTCGTCGAGCACCCGGATCAGCATCTCGACCAGCATCTCGAACCGCCGCGGTGCGAAATGAATCGTGACTTCCTTGCTCGTGGCCTCGTAGCACTTGGCCGGCCGCCCGGCGCCGGGACCATCCTTGCCCGACGGCCGGCGATGACTGACCTTCAGATAGCCGTCGTCGGCGAGCCGGTCGAGATGATGCCGCGCCACATTGGGGTGGATCCCGAACAGCTCGGCCACAGTGGATGTGGTCAATGGCTCGGCCGACTCCCGGACTGCGATGTAGATGGCCCGACGCGTCGCATCGCCCAGGGCAGAGGTCAGATCGGAGATTCTCGAATCGAGGGTCTTGGTGTCCATGAGGGGTACCAACCGCCCAAAACTATAGTTCGTCGGGCCTTCTAACCACTGCCGGCGTAGGGGAAATCAATGCCGTCCGACAACGAGATCTTCGAGGCGGTCGCGTCCATCGAGTCCCCCTTCCTGGTCGGGCGCACCCTGGGAAGTCTCGGATTGGTCAAGGGGGCGGAGAGGAAGCTCTCGGGCAAGATCAAGGTCGATTTGCTCCTCCCGACCTCCAACCCGCCGTCGAGTCTCGATGATCGCCTGCAGAAGGCCCTCGAGCCATATGGCCGCGGCGCCGACGTGACGGTCGAGGTCATGACCGAGGAAATGGCGACCGAGTGGATGGGCAAGCTTCGTGAGGAGGCAGGGCCCGGCCTGGGCGAGCCCGGCTCGGCGACCCGGGTCATTGCCATCTCGTCGGGGAAGGGTGGAGTCGGCAAGTCCTCTGTGAGCGCCAACCTCGCCGTGTCGTTGCGACGCTCGGGGAAGCGGGTTGGCATCGTCGACGGTGACATCTGGGGTTTCTCCATACCCAGAATGCTGGGTGTGAGCCAGCCACCGCTGATGTTCGGCCAGGCCATCGTCCCTCCGACGGCATACGGGGTGAAGGTGATGTCCATGGACTACTTCGTGGGTGACGACAAGGCGGTCATATGGAGGGGCCCGATGCTGCACAAGGCCATAGAGCAGTTCCTCAAGGATGTCTTCTGGGACACTCTCGACTTCCTCATCGTCGACATGCCGCCCGGCACCGGGGACATCGCCATCTCGATGTCCCAATTCCTGCCCCGGGCCCAGGTCCTCCTGGTCACCACTCCCCAGCCGACGGCGCAACGCGTGGCGAGACGGGCGGCCCTGATGGCGGCCGAGGTCGATCAGCAGGTGATCGGGGTGGTGGAGAACATGGCCTGGTTCACTGCCGACGACGGCAAGCGGTATGAGTTGTTCGGCACCGGCGGCGGTGCCGCCCTGGCCGCGGAGCTGGGGGTGGACCTCATGGCCCAGATCCCCCTGCTCCCGGCGATGGGCCGGGGGGCCGACGAGGGCCATCCGGTCTCGGTGGCGGCGCCGGGCTCGGAGGCGTCCGAGGCCTTCGACAGCCTGGCCACGGTCGTGATCGAGAAACGGCCGCGTGTCCGGACCCATCCGGCACTAGTGATCAGTTGAGTCCCCGCCCCGTGTCGCGCAGTGAGAGATTCGCGGTTGGCGTAGGCGGATGGGTGTTCGGTCTGGCGTCTACCGTGCTGCTGGTCGGCATCTGGGGGCGTGCAGTGGTGGTCGACACCAATGAGCTGGCGGAGACGCTCACCCCGCTCGCCGCCAGCGATGTGGTGGCCGAGCGATTCGCCACATGGCTCGAGACCGAGCTGGTCGACTCCGGTGTCGAGGGAGCCAGCGCCGCCGAGGCTGCCGACCAGGTCCTGGTCCACCCCGCGGTGGGCCCGCTCCTCGAGCAACTCGTGGCCCGGGGGGTGGAGGCGGCAGCCTCGGCCGGGCCCACCGGGGCCTCGGTCGATGTCGCCGCCATCCTGCTGCCGGCCGCCGGTCAGATCACGGCCGGTCTCCACGAAGCCGGGGTGCCGGTGACTCCCGGGCAGGTGGAAGCGGCTGTGGCCCAACTCGACCCCCTAGTCATCCGCGACCCCGCCGACCGCCCGTTTGTCGGCGTCTCCTCTCCCCTTGCCTCCAACCTGGGCACCGCGGCCACGCTGGGGGCCTTGCTCATGCTTCTCTCGGGGTCGGCGTATGTCGCCATGTCCCGAGACCGGATGCGTGCCCTCGGGGGATTGCTCACCCGTTTCGCGCTTGGAGCGCTCTCCTTTGCCGTCCTGCTGAGAATCGGAGCCTGGCTGGTGGACCCGGCCGGAGGACGGGCTCCGTTTCGGGAGAGCTTCGCCCTTCTCGCCGACTCGAAATGGATGGTGCCTATGACCTTCGGTCTCGTCTCCCTGGCCGCGGCCGCAATCGCCTGGCCGTTCAGGAGGCGGATCACACCGGCGGGAGAGTCCCGGTCAAGGCCCGAGCCAGCCATACGCCAAGGAGCAGGACCCCGGTCCCGATGAGGATGGTGTTCAACCACTTCGCCGGAAGGGGTCGGGCCCGCCCCGCCCGTCGCAGCACGTACCAGACCCAGCCTCCCACCGACATCGAGGCGATGAGCGGCACCAGCGGGTGATAACCGAGCGCCGCCGTCAAGTCCCCCCGGATCAGGTGGGACGCCGCCCGGGTCATGCCACAGCCGGGACAAGCGATCCCGGTGCACAACGCAAAGGGGCACAGGGTTGGCCCGTCGTCGCTCGGGGTGAGCAGGGCGAGGAGCCCGATCATCGCCACCGGGGCGACCAGGACCAGACGGTCCTTCCAGACTCTCATTGAGGGAAGATGTCCTCGGTGAACGGGACGGCCATCAGCCCGGCCAGTGCGAGGAGACCGACGACGATCGTGATGCCAAGCACCACGGTGCCGACGATGCCGATGATCCGGGCGGCGGTGGCCGTCCCCTCGTTCGCCGGATTGCGTTTGCCGGCCTTGATGGCCTCCAGCTCGTTGTTGGCCATGATCCAGGCGACGATGCCGAGGATCTGGCAGCAGACGAGCCCGATGATGGACAGGACCAGTGCGGTGGAGGCCTGACTGGCCTCGAGATATGCGGGTGACTCCGGGAAGCTCATGACGGGAGCCTATCGGTTCAGGCGGTCGAGGGCCCGGTAGAGGATCGAGGCCGGGGTCAGGAACCAGGGTTTGCCCCGATAGTAGAAACGGGTGGGATGGGGAACCTTGGTGAACACACTGGGGGGCTCCTCGCCCAGGAGCATCCCTCCCAGCTCGTGACCCAGCAAGGTGGACAACCCTACTCCATGCCCGGCGTACCCCAGGGCGTACCAGGCGCCGTCTACGTGGCCCATGTGGGGGACGAGGTCGAAGGGCACGGCCAGCTTCCCTCCCCACACATGGCTGATGGGAACCCCCTCGAGCCGAGGGAAGAATGCGACCAGCTGGCGGCGGAGGGCGTCGGCCGACTCCCGAAGGTCGAGACCGGGGTGGAGGTTGCGCCGGCCCCCGATCAGGATGCGGTCGTCGGGAGTGCGTCTCATGTAGTTGAGCAGACGCTTCTTGGTGTAGGTCATCGCCCCGCCCGGGAACACCGCTGCGGCCTGCTCGCCGATCGGCTCGGTGACGATGATGTAGGAGCCGACGGGGACGATGCGCCGGGCCAGCTCGGGCGAGGGCCTGGTGGTGGTGTACCCGTTGGTGGCGAGGACGACGTCACCCGCCCGGACCGTCCCTTCCGAGGTCGTCACCTGGAACCCGGCCCCTTCTCTCTCGAACGAGGTCGCCTCGCAGTTGGCGACCAGCCTGGCCCCGGCTGCGGCTGCCCGATCGGCGACGCCGAAGACGAATCGGGCTGGCTGTATGCCGAATCCCTCCGGCTCGAAGAGGGCGGCTGTGAACGGGCTGTTCCCGACCACCTCGCCGATGCGATCCGGGCCCAGGACCTCCCAGTCGACACCGACGTTGGCCCGGTACCACGAGACGCTCTTCTCGAAGGTGTGCCTGGCGGCGTCGCCGATGCCAAGGGCGGCCATGCCGCCGCGCACGATTCTGGCGTCGATCGACTCGGTCGCGGCGAGATCGGCGACGATGTCGACCGACCGGACCGTGGCCTGCCACATCTCCCGCCCCAGCTCGGGGCCGTGCCGGTCGAAGATGTGCCGGATCCCGGCCTTGATGTCGGGCGAGACCATGCCCCCGTTCACACTCGATGCCCCCGAGGCGATCTCGCCGGAGTCGACCACCACCACCGATTTTCCACCCCGGGCCAGACGCAGGGCGGCGGTGAGCCCGGTGAGACCGGAGCCGACGACGAGCACATCGGCTTCCCCGGGGAGCTCGGATGTGAGGTTCTCGGGTCTCGGGTGCTCCTCGACCCAGAAAGGGGTCTGCTTCACAAACCCTCTAGGCCGCGGCGGAACAACGTGGCCATTTCGGAGACCTGATCGGTAGTCATGATGAACGGCGGAGAGACCTGGAGGGCGCCGCCTCCCATGGCCCGGGTCAGGACGCCGGCCTCACGACAGGCGGTGGCGGCCCGAGCCGGCAACGTCTCGTCATCCCCGACGGCGAGTTGCACCGCGGCCAGGGCGCCGACGCCGCGACGGACGTGGTCGACAGCCGGCAGCTCCTCCAACGGGAGCAGCGCCTGGTAGAGCTCTTCCTCGAGCTCGGCGGCCCGGGCCAGGAGCCCATCACGCTCGAGGATGTCCATCACCACCAGCCCGGCGACGCAAGCCGTGGTGTGCCCGGAGTAGGTGTAGCCGTGCCGGAACATGAGGCCGGGAGTCTCGAAGAACGGGGCGGCGATCCGGGGCGAGGCGATCACCCCACCCAGGGGCGCATATCCGCAAGTCACCCCCTTGGCGAAGGTGATCAGGTCGGGCTCGAGACCGAACCGGTTGGCCGCGAACCAGTCGCCGGCCCGGCCGAACCCGGTGATGACCTCGTCGGAGACGTAGAGCCCGCCCGACTTCCGGATCAGGTCTTGGACGGCGACCAGGTAGTCCCGGCTCACCGGGCGAATTCCGCCGGCGCCGATCACCGGCTCGACGAAGATCCCGGCGATGCGCTCGGCCCCGGCGTGATCGATGGCCTTCTCCACGGCTTCGGGGTCGTCGTAGGGGACTATCACGATGTCGCCGACGAGATCGCCCCCATAGCCGATGCGGTTTGGCTCCATGCCGCCGAGTGAGGTGCCGTAGGGGTGCATCCCGTGATAGGCCCACTCCCGGGAGATGAAGACCGTCCGCTCGGGCTCGCCGATGGCATTGAAGTAGCGCCGGGCCATTTTGGCTGCGGTGTCCACGGCGTCCGAGCCCCCCGAGCCGAAGAAGACCTTGGACCCGGGGTCGGGGGACACCGCGGCGATCCTGTCCGCCAGGTCGATCGGGGGGCGGGTGCCGTAGTCGACGAAGGCATGGAAGGCGGCCAGCTTGCGCAATTGGGCGGTCATTGCGTCGATGACCTCGGCCCGGCCATAGCCGACGTTCATGTACCAGAGGGAGGCGGCGGCATCGAGGTATCGCCGCCCCGTCTCGTCGAAGACGTAGATCCCGTCGCCTCGGTCGACGATGAAGGGTGCGTGCTGCACCTTGCTCATCTCTGCAAACGGGTGCCAGAACGCGGACATGGGGTCGGAGGGTAGCCGGGGTCGCCTCCCCACCGTTTTGGCGCGGAGATGTCGACCTATAGGT
>JBOGET010000127.1:0-3616 GCA_050741975.1 Acidimicrobiia bacterium | reverse complement strand
TGAGAGCGTGCGATTGCTGATCAGCGGCGATCGCGGGCCTGGCGGTTTTCCCGCTCCGGCGACGCATTTCCGAAGTCGCCAGCGCATGTGGCGATGGCAAGAGGTGGCAGTGTGGTTCGCGGACAAGCTGGGTGAGCCTCAGGTTGTCGGTGATCCTGGGAGAGCACAGTTCATTACTGCTTTCAATGCGGGCCTGAAATGGCGAGAGGTCGACAAGGACCTTCAAGACCGAATCAGCCAGCTCGCCGGATGAAGACCGGTTAGTCGAGGGACCCATCCGGCGCCTATCGATCCAGAAAGCAGGTGGGAGGCCTCGGCACGCAGAAGGACCGCCGACAACGAAGGCCCGGGGGAGAGGATACGGTGACTAACTGCATTCGCTTTGTCATCTGTGGGTGGTCGCCCGCCGCACCTCTGCCGATCGCGGTCAATCGCTAGGTGGAACCCGCCGATAAGGAAAGCATGCCTTTCGGCACGGCACTCCCAAGGTTCCGCAGACCTCCCCGCACCGTTCTCCTGGTGCTAGTGGGCGGGGTGCTGGTCAACCTCGCGGTGTACGGCGCCGCATCAAGCCAACATCGAGAACGCTCCACCGCCCATCTCGCCGGCGACGCTGCGGTGTTGGTCGATCGGCTAACCGATGAGATCCACCACAGCGTGGATCGCGTGGCGGCCATGCAGGGCCTCTACGAGGCGAGCCAAGAGGTCACCGAAGATGAGTTCCACGCCTTCGTGGATCGGCTCGGTCCGGGGGAGGGGATGGCGGCCATCGGCTTCGCTCCCCTGGTGTATGCCGATGAGCTGAGCGCCTTCCAGTCAGAGGTGCGGGAGCGTCATCCCGACTATCAGCTCCACGAGCTGGATGCCTCCGGTCGTCAGGTCACCCTCCAGCCGAGGGACCACTACTTTCCGGTCAGGGCGGCGAGGAGCTTCGGAGACCTGCCCTCGGGACTCGGATTCGACCTGGCATCGGACCCGATCCGCGCGGCTGCCATCGCCGACGCTCGCCAGCGAGACGAGCCGGTGGTCTCGGGTTTCGTGACGGTCCCAGGGGATGAGGCGTCCGGAGACGTGAAGATCTTTGCCAAGGCTTCGGGACCCGATGGACGGCTCGTCGGGGTGGTGTTCGCCGTGTTGCAGGTGGACGAGTATCTGGAGGGGCTGGCCCGCGACGCCCTGGACCAGTCCGTCCGCTGGAACCTGACCGACATCACCGAGCGTGAGATCCGCACCGCATCGGTTCGGGGGGTGACCCAGTGGACGGATGTTCTCGAGGTCGGTGATCGGCTTTGGCTGCTGTCCATCGCAGTGGAGGAGGACCACTTGGTCCACGAGGTGGCGAGCTACCGCACGATCCTGGTCCTGGGACTGGTAGCCACCGCTCTGGCCGCGGTCCTCAGCTATGTGGTGAGAAAGTCGCTGGCAGCCCGGCGCGAGCTCGGTCGAATGCGTGAGTTGGCCGTGGCCAAGGACCGCTTCCTGGCCGGAGTCAGCCACGAGCTCCGCACCCCTCTGGCGAGCGTGCTTGGCCTATCGGCGGTGTTGGCGAAGGACTGGCGTGCACTGCCCGCCGCAGAGGTCCAGGATTACCTAGACCTCATCGAACAGGAGGGTACCGAGCTGGCCGATCTGGTCGACGACCTCATGACCATCGAGCGGGTCGCCTCGGGGACGCTTACTGTGCGTCTAGAAGAGATCGACTTGGACCGCGAGGTCGAGCGGGTGATGTCCCGGATGATGGTCCCGGAGGGGAAGCAGGTTCGAAAGATCAACGACCTGGGCGCCGCATGGGCCGACCCGCTCCGAGTGCGCCAGATTCTCCGCAACCTATACGGCAATGCCCTCCGCCACGCAGACAACACGGTGGAGATCACGGTCCATCGCCAGCGGGATCGCGTCGAGCTGTCAATAGGCAACGACGGCCCACCCATCAGCAAAGAGAAGCACCGCCGGCTGTTCCAGCCCTATCTGGAAGGGCAGGCCGCCGGTCAGCCGGCATCGATCGGTCTTGGTCTGTGGATCTCGCAGACCTTGGCAAAGATCATGGGAGGCGAACTCAGCTATCACTACCGACAGGAGCGCAGCGTCTTCACGCTTGCTCTTCCCGCCCACGGGGGTGAGGCCGATACGACCGTCGGGACCGGGTCTCAGATGTCCGCATCCGCTCGACCGGGCCCGAATCGTTGAAAAGGCGGCCACTCCGTTTGGGGAGCCGGCTTTCTGTGGCGCAAGGTGCTCGGGAGCCAGCTTGCGGCAGTGAGCGACGTGTACGACTGAGCGACCTGCCCAGCCATCAACCAGGAGGGGGCCCGGCCCCGAGAACCCGGTCCGGGGGATGGTCGACCCGCCGGCCGGGGTGTGATTCCCGGAGATGGCGCTGGAGCTGGCGTCCAACGCCAATCCGACGTTGGACCAGAACGGACGATTCGGTGAACGTCGGGGGCCCCACCACGGACCCCACTTGACGGAGACTGGGAAAGACGCCTCAATTGGCTCTCAGCAGAAGGGAGCGTCAATGATGCCACTCGGTCGGAGCCCGGAATCGGCCCAGTCTGCTCGGTCACGGGGGCCGTCCACCTACTCCATCGTCGGCGCCGACCCCATGGCCGGGGAGTGTGGGGTGGCGGTCCAGTCGAAGTTCCTGGCCGTCGGTGCCTTGGTTCCCTGGGCCCGGGGTGGCGTCGGAGCGGTGGCGACACAGGCTTTTGCCGACATCACCTTCGGGAGCCGGGGTCTCGCGCTGCTGGAGGCGGGTCGTTCTCCGGAGAAGGCGATCGAAGAGCTCATCTACGACGACGATCTGCGAGGTCATCGTCAGGTTGGGATCGTCGCTGCCGACGGCACCAGCTCCTCGTACACCGGAGAGGATTGTTTCGAGTTCGCCGCCGGGGTCTCGGGTCACAATTTCGCCGCTCAAGGGAACATCCTCACCTCACCTGACGTCCCCGCAGAAATGGCCGCCACTTTCAACGACACGCCGGGCGACTTGGCCCATCGTCTGCTCGAGGCACTGGCGGCGGGACAGGCGGCGGGAGGTGAGAAGCGGGGCATGGAGTCGGCGGCGCTGCTGGTGGTCAGGCCAGGAGGCGGGTACGGCGGCAACCACGACCGCTGGCTCGACCTCCGGGTCGACCATTCGGAGAGCCCGATCGAGGACCTGCGCCGCCTGCTCGACCTCCAGACGCTCTACTTCGGCAGGTCGGAGAAGGAGGACCTGCTCGCGTTCGACGAGAGCCTGCAGACCGAGGTCAAGGAGATCCTCGACTCGATCGGCTGGTGGGACCCGGCCGAGTCGTTGGAAGGCAATCTCAACGCCTGGCTGGGATGGCACAACCTGGAGGAGCGATGGACGGGGATGGAGACCCTCGATCCCGTGGTCCTGGGCGAGCTGCGCCGCGTCAAGCCCGTCTTCTGAGGGCCAGGGTCAGCCCGATCCCTCCCGACATCCCCACGAGAGCGAATGCGGCGGCGAGCCGCAGCCGATCCGCCGAACCGAGCAGCCCCCGATTGGAGAAGGCCGCCTGTATCAGGGGGGTCGAGTCGGTGCCCACCGGCACGAACCCCTCTGAACTGGTCCCGACCGTGACCGCCCACACACCTTCGGTCTTGGTCACCG
>JBOGET010000126.1:0-20656 GCA_050741975.1 Acidimicrobiia bacterium | reverse complement strand
CGGTCCGGCCCCGGGTAGTCGGGTGCACCGTCGTAGGTGGCGAGAGCCGCGCCGTTGGCCAGGCCGGCGAGGACCATCCACGGTCCCATTATCCAACCCATGTCGGTCGCCCACATCAGCACGTCGTCGCGGGTCAACTCGGCATGAAAGGCACCTTCGGCGGCAATCTTGACGGTGAGACCTGCCTGGACGTGGACCGCCCCCTTGGGGCGCCCGGTCGTGCCCGACGTATAGGCGATGAGCACCGGGTCCTCGGCGCCGGTGGCCGCGGGTTGCACGGGCTCGGAAGTGGGGACCAGATGATGCCACCACCGGTCGCGCCCCTCGCTCATCGGGGTGCCCGGGCGAGGGGCGTAGTCCACGACGATGACGTGCTCCAGGCCGCCCGCCATCTCTGCCGCCCGATCGGCTGCCTCCTTCATCTCCACCCTCTTCCCTCGCCGCTGGAAACCGTTGGCACAGATCAAGACCTTCGGCTTGGGATCGGTGAGCCGGGTGGCGACCGCCTCGGCGGCATAACCGGAGAAGACCGGGATGAACACACCACCGATCCGGGCCACCGCGAGCAGGGAGACCACCGCCTCCTCACCCATGGGCAGGTACACGGCAACCGCATCGCCCCGCCCCACACCGAGGGACGTCAGCGCCCCGGCCAGCCGGCTCACCTCGTCTTGGAGCCGACCGAAGGAGAGCTCGCGGGTCTCTCCCGATTCCTTCTGGCTGCGCAAGGCGATTCGGCCCGGATCGTCCTCGGCCCAACGGTCGACGCAGGCCCGGCTCAGGTTGAACGAGCCACCAACGAACCAAGTGGCCCAGGGATGGCCACGAGAGGTATCGCGCACCGTCCGCCAGGGACGGTCGAAGGGGAGCCCGAGGAACTCCACCACTGCTCCCCAGAACCACTCCGGGTCCTGCACAGACCGCCTTCTCAGCTCTTCGACGTCCCCGATCCCATGGGCACGCATGAAGGCCGCGGTGTTGGTTCTCGCCGCCCGCTCGGCCGACGGTCGCCAGACGACCTCGAAGCTGTCCATTTCCCTCCTTCGATTGAGTGGCCGAGGGTAGGGCGCCGTCCTCCGGCCGGCTCCACGTTCCCGGACCCCCTCGGCGATAGGCTTCGCGAAGATGTCGGGCCGACTCGAGCCTCATGACAGCCGTCTGCTGCGCAGGCGGACGCTGGTCGTGATCGGGGTGCTGCTCGGCACCGCCCTCATCCTCTACCTGCTGTTCCGGCTCCGCACCCTGGTTTTCATGGTCTTCGTGGCGTTGTTCATCGGTGTCGCCGTCGAGCCCCCTGTGCACATCTTGGAGAAACGTGGTTGGAGGAGAGGTGTGGCCACGGCAGTGGTGTTCCTGCTGGCATTCGTCCTCGTCGTCGTCTTCTTCGTCTCCCTCGCCCCCTTGTTCGTCGATCAGGTCAACGAGTTGATCGAGGCCCTGCCGGGTTACATCGAGGCGGTGTCCAGCTTCATCGAGGACACGTTTGGGATCGTGCTGTCGACCGAACGGCTTCAACAGGAAGCTGCGGGGCTGCCCCAGCTCATATCCGGTGCCGGTGGCACGATCATCGGCGGTGTCATCGGTATCACGACCGGGATCGCCAACGTCCTGTTCTTCGTGACGACCGTTGCCCTGTTCTCCTTCTACATGGTCGCCGAGCTACCACAGTTGCAAAGGACGGTCCTCTCGACGATGCCGGAGAAGCGTCAACGCGAGGCCATGCACATATGGGAGGTGGCCGTGGAGAAGATGGGCGGATACATCTACTCGCGGCTGATCCTCGCCGTCGTCAGCGGCACCCTGTCCGCCATCTTTCTCTCGCTGCTCGGGATACCGTTTGCGGTCTCACTCGGGATCTGGGTCGGTGTCCTCAGCCAGTTCATCCCGGTCATCGGCACCTATCTGGCGATGATCCTCCCCGCGGTCGTCGCCCTGTCCGCACGTGGCGCCGGCACCATGCTCTGGGTCCTCCTCTTCTTCGTGGCCTACCAGCAGGTCGAGAACTACCTCATCGCTCCCCGGATAACCGAGAGGACGATGGAGATCCACCCGGCGGTCTCGATCGGCGCCATCATCGCCGGATCTGCGCTCCTGGGCCCGATCGGCGTGATCCTCGCCCTTCCGATGGCCGGGATCATCCAGGCGCTCATCTCCGAGACGAGGAAGCACCACGTGGTGATCCTCGACGGTTCCGGGGAAGTCCCCGAAGAAGTGACTTGATCCGAGGTCGATGTTTGGCGTTGCCGCTGACTCATTTACCTTTTAGGGCGGCCGGGACCCCCGCGGCAGTTCCCGACTACCTTCGGGCACGACCACGGAAGAGAGCCCGTCACCGGCCCTTGAACCAAGCCACGAGGTAGGAGACATGGCGCGAGCCCCGCGAGCACGAATGACCCGATGGACGTGCTTCCTGGCCATTCTGTCGCTGACAGGGGCCGCCTGCACCGACGAATCCGCCACGACTTCGACCGTGGAACCGTCGACGACGACCCGGCCGACGGTCGAGACCACCACCACGACGGCTCCGCCCGGGTGCCCTGACGTGTTCTGTGTCAGGTATCACATACATCCCGACGCGGCGTGGGCGGACAGGACCCCGGTCACGGCCGGTGACTTCGCCTTCACCTACGAGACGATCGTCGACCCTGACCTGTCGATCTACAGCCGCGAGGGCTACGACAGGATCTCGGGTTACCAGGTGGAGGACGACAAGACGATCCTCTTCGCCTTCTCCGAGGTCTACGCCCCGTGGCAGACCCTCTTCCGTCCCGTTCTCCCCAGGCACATCCTGGAGGGCGAGGCATTCAACACCGTCTGGGACGAGGCGATCACGATGGGCTCGGGGCCATTCGTGTTCTCGGAGTGGACCCCCGACGAGAGGATCGTGCTCACCCGGAATCCCAACTACTGGCAAGATGCCGGAGGTGACGTCCAGAGCGTGGACATCGTGCATGTCGAGTCCCGCGATGCCCTCGTCGAGGCTCTCGACAGTCAGGAGATAGACATGTTCTACGTCGAGCCCGATGCCGAGCTCGTCGAGGAGGTGGAGGGCATGGGCGATGTGGAGTGGGAGGCCGGGCTCGGCGCCACCTGGGAGCACTTCGAGTTCAACTTCGACGACGTCCGTCTCCAGGACCTCTTCGTACGTCAGGCCATCGCCCAGGGGATCGACCGGGAGGCCATCGTGGAGGCGGTCGTTCGACCGATCGCGCCCGAAGCCGAGCCTCTCGGCAACACGATCTGGTTGAACGCCAGCGCCAACTACGAGGACCATTTCAACGATCGCTTCCCCTACGACCCGGCCGCGGCCGAGACACTGCTCGTGGACAACGGCTGCGTCAGGGGAGAGGACGGCATCTACGAATGTGGGGGCAGACGTCTGTCCTTCTCGTGGGCAACGACGGCCGGGATGCCGAGCCGCAACCAGCAGTTCGAGATGGTCCAGGCCGACCTCGCCGAGATCGGCATCGAGGTGACCCCCAATTTCGGTCCCAATTCCCAGGTGTTCAGCCAGCAGTTCTTCTACGGCGGCGCCGACCAGTGGCAGCTGTTCAACTTCGCCTTCATCGGCTCGCATGATCCGGCAGGGGGGAACACTCTCTACTACTGCGAAGGCGACGCCCCCAACGGGTTCGGGTTCCTCAACAACCTGGGGTACTGCAACGAGCAGGTCGACGCCATGATCCGGCAGACCGAGAGCCAGATCGATCCGGCAGAGCGCGCCGCCACCTACAACGAGGCCGATGAGCTCTGGCTGTCGAACATACCGCTGGTTCCCCTGTACCAGAAGCCGACGTTCTTCGCCTGGAATCCCGTCATCATGGGTCCGCAGGACAACACGACGGAGATCGGGCCGTTCTGGAACATCGCCGACTGGACCGGCAAGGAGAACGTCGCCTTCGGCGCCGCCGATCAAGTGGTCACCATGAACGTGCTCGAGCCCGATGGCGACCGGTTTGTCGTCGGACTGGTCACTTCCGCGATCCTCCAGGGCGCATACACGATCACCCCGGACTTCGAGTACGAGCCCCAGCTCGTGACGAGCGCGGAGACCATCATCCAGGCCGATTGACGTCATCTGCGTTTGGATAGACCCGTGACTTCCGGCCCATTGCAGGGAATCAGGGTGATCGAGCTGGCCGGGTTGGGCCCTGGCCCGTTCTGCGCGATGGTGCTGTCCGATCTCGGCGCAGAGGTGATTCGCGTGGACAGGGCCGATCTGGTCGTGGGCGGTCACACATCTTCGACGAGGAACGACCTCCACAACCGGGGCAAGTGGTCGGTCGGGGTCGACCTCAAGCATCGGGGCGGCGTCGAGGTCGTGCTTCGGCTGGCCGGGAGCGCCGACACGCTCATCGAGGGATTCCGCCCGGGAGTAGCCGAACGTCTCGGGATCGGCCCGGCGGCGTGTCTCGCTCGAAACGCCGCTCTCGTCTATGGGCGCATGACCGGTTGGGGCCAAACCGGCCCGCTGGCGGAGAGGGCCGGCCACGATATCGACTACATCGCCCTCTCCGGCGCCCTCGACGCCATCGGGCCCGAGGACAGCCCGCTACCTCCTTTGAACCTCGTCGGGGACTACGGAGGCGGGGGGATGCTCCTCGCCGTGGGCATCCTCGCTGCCATCATCCACTCCCGTGAGACAGGTGTCGGCCAAGTCGTCGACGCCGCCATGGTCGACGGGTCGGCACTGCTGACGACGGCCTTCCACGGCTACATGGCCGAGGGCTTCTGGACAAGGGCGAGGTCGTCGAATCTGCTCGACGGGGGCGCGCCGTTCTACTCGGTCTACGAGACTGCCGACGGGGCCCACGTGGCGGTCGGGGCCCTCGAGCCGCAGTTCTTGGCCGCCCTGATCGAGCATCTCGACCTGGATCCGGCCGAGATCGGCGAGCAATCCGACCGCAGCCGGTGGCCGGAGATGAGGGCGATCTTCGCTTCTCGCTTACGCGAGCGGACTCGCGACCAGTGGGTGGGGGTCTTCGAAGGGCTCGATGCCTGCGTGGCGCCCGTCCTGGCCTTCGACGAGGCCGAGGCACATCCGCACAATGCCCATCGCCGGACCTTCGTCGAGGTCGACGGGGTGGTCCAGCCCGCGCCGGCGCCCAGGTTCTCGGCGACACCGTCGGCGACGCCCCAAGGGCCGCCGTTCCCGGGTCGGGACACCGATCGCGTGCTGGAGTCCCTCGGCTTTAGCCAGAACGAGACAAGTAAGCTCCGCCAGGTCGGAGCAGTGGCTTGATCCCGGAGGAACGATGACCCCAGAAGCCGTCTTGGCGGAGCGAGCCGCGATCGATGCGGAGGTGGAAGGCAAGACGATCGTCGACTACCTCAACCGGAATGCGGAACGTCACGGGGACCAGGCCGCCATCCACTTCAAGGACGGGGACTGGAAGAGCCTGAGCTGGCGGGAGTACCGCCAGGCGGTGCACGAGGCAGCGGCCGGCCTCCAGGACCTGGGTGTGGGTGAGGACGAGTTCGTCGCCATCATGGCCGGAAACCGGCCCGAGCACGTCATCGCCGACTACGCCGCCATCCATTCCGGGGCCACCGCGGTGACCATCTACTCCACGCTCGCCGCCGGCCAGATCCAGTACATCGCCGACAACTGCAGGGCGACGGTCGCCATCCTGGAGAACCTGGAGTTCATGAAGCGCTGGGAGGAGATCCGCTCCGAGCTGCCCAACCTCCGCTACGTGGTCCTGATGTCCGGCGCCGAGAACTACGACACCGCCGAGTGGGTGTTGAGCTGGGACGAGCTGATGACAAGGGGCAGGAAGCGGCTGTCGTCGGACCCGGACACGGTGAGGCGGGCGGTGGATGCGATCACGCCGAGCACACTGGCCACCCTCATCTACACCTCGGGCACTACCGGCACACCCAAAGGCGTGATGATCAGCCACCGCAACGTGGTCTGGACCGCCGAGTGCCTGAGAAGGGCAGCCAACATCGATCTCGGCCCCCGCATGGTCTCCTATCTCCCTCTGGCCCACATCGCCGAGCGTCTCGCCACCCACTATCTGGCGACCTATCTGGCGGGCCAGGTCTGGTACTGCCCCAACCTCGCCGGTGTCCTCGAGTACATCCAGGAGGCCCACCCCACGGTCTTTGTCGGGGTCCCCCGGGTGTACGAGAAGTTTCACGCCAGGCTCACTGCCCGTTTCGAGGAGACTCACGGCATCAAGAAGACGTTGCTCGATCGGGCCATGGCCGCGAACCGAAAGCGCGTCCTGGCCGAGCAGGAGGGCAGGTCGGGCCCGATGATGGCCGGAGCCCTCGACTCGATCGTGCTGTCCAAAGTCCGCGAGCAGCTCGGCATGGACCAGGTGGAGATCGCCATCACCGCAGCCGCCCCGATCAACCCCGACCTGGTCCTGTTCTTCCAGACACTCGGTATCCCCCTCTTCGAGCTGTACGGGATGTCGGAGACCACCGGCCCGGCCACGACCAACCTTCCCGGTGCTTTCAGGATCGGGTCGGTGGGCAAGGCGTTGCCCGGGGTGGAGGTGGTCTTGGCCGAGGATGACGAGCTCTTGATGAGAGGCGGCGTCATAACCGACGGCTACTACAAGCTCCCCGTCGACACTGCCGAGAGCTTCGATCCCGAGGGCTGGCTTCACTCTGGTGACCTGGCCCGGATCGACGACGACGGCTTTGTGTGGATCGTGGGCCGCAAGAAGGAGATCATCATCACGGCCGGTGGCAAGAACATCGCCCCGGCCAAGCTGGAGACGATCCTGGGCAACCACCCGCTCATCTCGAAGGCGTGCATGGTCGGGGACGGTCGGAAGTTCCTCTCGATGATCCTCGCCCTCGATCACGAGGAGGCGCCGGCCTGGGCCGAGGCCAACGGTCTCGAGTATCACGACCTGGCGGCCTTCTCCATGTTGCCCGAGGTCAGGGCCGAGGTGGAGCGGGCAGTCAAAGAGGCCAATGAGGCCGTGTCCCCGGTGGAGCAGGTGAGGAAGTGGATCGTCGTCCCCGACGAGTGGACACCGGATTCGGGCGAGGTCACACCGTCGCTCAAGCTGAAGCGCAAGGTGGTGCTCGACAAGTACGCGGATGAGATCGAGAGCCTCTACGTAGGGGTCTGAACCCCGAGCACGGGCAGATATGCAGCGAGACCTGTTCGAAGCGGATCACGAGATCTTCCGCTCCTCGGTCCGGGAGTTCGTCCAAAGAGAGGTGACCCCCAACGTCGCCAAGTGGGAGACCGAGGGCAGGGTCGACAAGGAGATGTTCCGCAAGGCGGGCAGGGCCGGGCTCCTGGGCATGGCCATCCCGGAGGAGCATGGTGGGGGAGGTGTGGCCGACTTCCGGTTCAACGCGGTCCTGATCGAGGAGCTGATGCGAGGTGACGCCATGGCCTCGGGCATGTGCATCACGCTGCACAACGACGTCTGCATCCCATACTTCCTCCAACTCGCCGACGCCGAGCAGCGCCGGCGCTGGATGCCCGGTCTCGCCTCGGGCGACCTGATGTCGGCCATCGCCATGACCGAGCCGGGGGCGGGGTCGGATCTGGCCGGGATCAAGACCACCGCCATCCGTGATGGCGACGTCTACGTGGTGAACGGCTCCAAGACGTTCATCACCAACGGCATCAACTCCGATCTGGTGATCACGGCGGTCAAGACCGATCCCGACGAGAGATACACCGGGATGAGCCTCCTCGTCGTCGAAGACGGCATGGAGGGCTTCACCAGGGGGAGGAACCTGGAGAAGATCGGTCTCCACGCCCAGGACACTGCCGAGCTGTTCTTCGACGATGTCAGGGTCCCGGCCTCGAACCTGTTGGGAGAGGAAGGCATGGGTTTCACCTACCTGATGGAGAACCTCCCCCAGGAGCGTCTCGGTCTGGCCACGGCATCCGTGGCCCATGCCGAGGCCGCCTTCGGGTGGACCATCGATTACGTCAAGGAACGTCAGGCGTTCGGCCAGCCGATCGGCAGCTTCCAGACGGTGAAGCACTCGATGGCGGAGATGAGGACCGAGATCGATGTCGCCCAGAGCTACGTCGACCGCCAGATCACGGCGTTGAGCCGGGGAGAGTTGAGCGCGGACGATGCGGCCAAGGCCAAGTGGTGGGTCACCGAGCTGGAGAAACGCGTCATCGACCGCTGTCTACAGCTCTTCGGAGGGTGGGGGTACATGGAGGAATTCCCCATAGCCAGGGCGTACAGGGACGCACGGGTCCAGACCATCTACGGGGGGACGACCGAGATCATGAAAGAGATCATCGGCCGCTCCCTGGGTCTTTGATGCACAACCCCCCTTCCATGAATCGGGACGATCAGGGGTCATCTGCGGACCTGCGGAACCCAATTGCGGAGAGACCGAACGGAGGGAGTCAAATCAATTGAGTGAGCCAATCACCTTCGACGGCCGCGTCGCCGTTGTCACCGGAGCCGGAGGCGGTCTGGGCAAGGAGTATGCCTTGGAGCTGGGCCGGCGCGGCGCCAGGGTGGTGGTCAACGACCTGGGCGGGGCCGTGGACGGGAGCGGCTCGTCCCGGGGCGCCGCCGACCTGGTCGTCGACGAGATCAAGGATGAAGGCGGCGAGGCCGTGGCCAGCTACGACTCGGTGGCCACCCGTGAGGGCGGTGCCGCCATCGTCCAGACCGCTCTCGATGCGTTCGGCTCCGTCGACATCGTGATCAACAACGCCGGCATCCTCCGGGACAAGTCATTCGCCAACATGACCCTCGACGAGGTGGAGGCGGTCCTCGACGTGCATCTCAAGGGCGCCTTCTTCGTCTCCCACCCGGCGTTCAGGATGATGAAGGAGCGGGGGTATGGCCGCTTCGTCCACACCAGCTCTGCCTCCGGTCTGTTCGGCAACTTCGGGCAGACCAACTACGGGGCGGCCAAGGCCGGTCTCGTCGGTCTGTCCAACGTGCTTGCCATCGAGGGGGCAAAGTACAACATCAAGTCGAACGTCGTGGCCCCAACCGCCCGCACCCGAATGACGGAGGACATCCTTGGCCCGTTCGCCGAGATGTTCGACCCCAAGCAGGTGATGCCGATGGTGCTGTATCTGTGCTCGGAGCAGAACGGGCTCACCCATGAGATCTTCAGCGTCGGCGGGGGCAGATACGCCCGGGTGTTCATCGGCACCAACACCGGGTGGTTCGCCGAGCAGGGCGTGGTGCCGACCGTCGAGGAGCTGTCCCGGCATCTCGACGAGGTACGTGACATCTCCGAGTATGTCGTCCCGGGGAACAACAACGACGAGATGATGATCCTGGCCCGGCTGGCGGGCGGCTGAGCAATGCCGATCGATCTCGCCGAGGCGGTCGGCGCGGAGTTGGCCGGCACCACGTTCAGCTGGACGGAGGAGGACGTCATCCTCTACCACCTGGGGATCGGGGCCGGCAACCCGCCCACCGACCCCCGTGAGATGCACTATGCCTACGAGGGCGATCTGCACGTCCTGCCCACCTATGCCACCATCCCCCAGTTCTCGATGATGATGAGCATGGGCGTCTCTCCCGGGTTCGACATCAACCCGGCGATGATCCTGCACGGCGAGCATGAGATCGTCCTCCACGAGCCGATCCCGACCAGTGGCACGGTGACCCAGACTGGCCGGGTCACCGATGTCTTCGACAAGGGGAAGGGCGCCCTGGCGGTGATGGAGATCGTCTCGGTCCTGGAGAAGACAGGTCGGCCCCTCTTCACCAATCGGGCCTCGATCTTCATCCGGGGCGAAGGGGCATTCGGCGGTGACCGCGGGCCGGCCACGACCGACGTGACACCCGAACGGGAGCCGGATCATGTCGTGGAGTCGCCCACCCTCCCCCAACAGGCCCTGCTCTACCGGATGGCATCGGGTGACAAGAACCCGCTCCATGCCGATCCCGGCTTCGCCGCCTTCGCCGGGTACGAGCGGCCCATCCTGCACGGGCTGTGCACCTACGGAGTCGTGACCAAGGCGGTGGTCGACAACGCCGTCGAAGCGGGACCCCAGGGTGTCGCCTCGTTCCGGGCCCGGTTCTGCGGGGTGGTGTACCCCGGAGAGACCCTGGTGACACGGATCTGGGACGAGAGGGATCATCTCGCCGTGACCGCCGATACCAAGGACCGCGCGGCAGCCGTGTTGTCCAACGGAGTCCTGGCTCTCAGGTCATAGCTGGTAGACCGCGACCGAACCTAGACGCCCGGCCTAGACCCGTATCTCCACCGGGGTGCCGATCCGGACCAACTCGTGGAGCAGGGTGATCACCTCGTTGGGGACCCGGACACAACCGAGCGAGGCCGCCTCCCCGATCGATCCCGGATTGTTGGTCCCGTGGATGCCGATGATCCCGTCTCCGCCGTTGAACTCGGTGATGGTCTCGGACCGGGCGGAGAGACCGAGGGCATGAGGTCCCCAGGGACTCCCGGGATCGGCCATCGTGACGTTGTCGGTGACGAAGAACGACCCGGCCGGTGTCGGGTTGCGTCCGCTCCCGACCGCAACCTCGGTGGACAAGACCTCCTCTTCACCTTCGAAGTAGACGAGAGTGCGATCCGACAGGTCGACCACCAACCTGCCCTCCACGACGAAGAGGACCATCCCGTCACTGCGTACCCATCCCTCGGATCCGTTGGGGCGCCCGGGGAGCATCACCTTCGCCCACCCGTTGGCCGGGCCCTCCAGGACAATGAGCACGGTCGTGGTGCCCAGGAGCGTCGTCGACTCCAGGACGCGGTAGGGCTCTGTACCGCCCGGATCGGTGAAGACCGGCACCGATTCTCGTGCCCCGAGGACCAGGGAGGCCCCTGGCGGCAGTGACTCGACGTCGAACACCGGTGGAGCAGTCGTCGTGGCAGCGGATGTCGACGTGGTAGGCGCATGGACGGGGGCTGTCGTGGATATCGGGGTGGTCGTGTCGACCGGAGCCGGGTCGGCTCCGTCCCGGCCGCAGGCAACGCCGCCGAGGCAGAGGACGAGCGCGAGGACGAAACGACGCATCACATGGAATGGTATCGGCAGGCCGATCCCGAACTGTGGGGGCGGTTGTGACGAGCCATTAGCCTCCCCGAACCATGCCGCGGGTGTTCGTCAGCGATGTCATCCCGGGGGACATCCTCGAGCCCCTTCTCGTCGTCGCCGACGTAGAGGTGTGGGGCGGCGGCGGGCACGTGCCCCTGGCCGTCCTGCTGGAGAAGATCGCCCCTTGCGAAGGTTGGTTGTCGATGCTGTCCGACACCATCGACACCGGGCTGCTCGATGCCGCCCCCGAGCTCAGGGTCATCTCCCAGATGTCGGTGGGTGTCGACAACATCGACGTCGAGGCCTGCCGGGATCGAGGCGTGGTGGTGGGTCACACCCCGGACGTGCTGACGGAGACCACCGCCGACACCGCCTTTGCCCTGATTGCGGCGGCGGTGCGACGGCTCCCCGAGGGAGAGGCAATCGTGAAGAGCGGGTCCTGGGGGCCATGGGACCCATGGCACTTCTTGAGCGGGGATCTGCACGGCTGCACCATCGGCATCGTGGGCATGGGCCGCATCGGCATGGCCATCGCTCGCCGCACCCGGGGCTTCGGCATGCGGGTCCTCTTCACGTCCCGGACCCCCAAGGAGGTCCCCGACGCGGTGAGGGTCGATCTCGAGGACCTGCTCGCGGGCTCCGATGTCGTCGTCGTTGCCGCTCCCCTGAACGAGGAGACCAGGGGCATGATCGGCCGGGCAGAGCTGGGGTTGATGCGGCCCACGGCCTTCCTGGTGAACATCGCCCGCGGGCCTCTGGTCGACACCGCCGCCTTGGTCGATGCCCTGGCCGCCAGGGTCATCGGCGGCGCCGCCCTCGATGTCACCGACCCCGAGCCACTGCCACCGGACCACCCTCTCCTCGGCTTCCCCAATTGCCTCGTGGTCCCTCACATCGGCAGCGCCACCGTCCCGGCTCGGCGGGCCATGGCCCGGCTGGCGGTGGACAACCTGGTGGCCGGACTGCGTGGTCAGCCCATGCCTGCCTGGCTGCCGGATAGCGCCGAGCAACGGCTGCATGACTACCCTTCTGCCGGTTCCCCCTCTGAATCGAGAGAGAACTGACCATGTTCGAGCTGCCAAAAGCCAAATCAGTTGAGGTCAACCCCACCCAGGAGCGGCTCCGGGAGCTGACCCTGGAGCGGACCTCCCGGGTGACCTTGACCGAGTTCGGCAACCTCAACTATCAGTCCGAGATCACGGCCCGGTTGAAGGACTCGACCTTCTTCGTCTCCGACGAGGAGATCCACCAGAACCGGATCCCACGGGCCGAAGCTGACGAGTGGGCGGCGCGTCAGGACGCTCACATCGCCGACCAGGAGATGTTGCTGATCGAGGGCCAGGTCGGGCCGGACCCGAAGTTCACCACCGCCAGCCGGCTGATGATCGAGGCGGGCCAGGCCAACATCGCCGGGATGCAGGCACAGCTCTTCTTCCCTCCGGATCCGGGAAGGCCGCCGGAGTTCACGGTGATCTACACCCCTTCGCTCCCCGCTCCCGGAAAGCCGGACGACCGTTTGATCATCGTCGATCTGGAGAACTGGGTTACCCGCGTCTTCGGGTCGGACTACTTCGGCGAGTCGAAGATGGGGAGCCTGCGAATGTGGGGCAAGCTGGTCTACGACCGGGGCGGTCTGGCCCTGCACGCCGGGCTCAAGACCTTCCCCGTCGATTCGACGCCGTCGGGCCAAGAGGAGTCGATGCTGATAATCGGGCTCTCGGGAACGGGCAAGACGACGACGACCTTCCGTCAGCAGGCGGGCTCCCTCCCCGTGCAGGACGACTTCGTGGCGCTGATGCCCGGCGGTGTCATCCACACCACCGAGAATGGCTGCTTCGCCAAGACCTTTGGGCTCGACCCAGACGACGAGCCGACGATCTACGGTGGGACCACCCGACCGGATGCATGGTTGGAGAATGTCTCCGTCACGCCCGACGGCCGGGTCGACTTCTTCGACACCGACCACACCGCCAATGGACGCAGCACCTTTCCCCTGGCCAACATCAGGCATCGTGATCCACGGGACGTTCCCCAGGCCCGGCATCTCCTGATGCTCAACCGGTCCGACCACGTGATCCCCGGTGTGGTCAGGCTCCGGCGCGATCAGATCCCGGCTTTCTTCATGCTCGGGGAGACCAAGGGCACTTCGGCGGGTGGGGCCGCCGAGGCGGACAAGAGCCTCCGTGTCCCCGGCACCAATCCCTTCTTCTTCGACGACGACGCCCTGCAGGGCAATCGTGTCCTCGAGCTCCTCGAGAGCATTCCCGACCTGGAGGCATTCGTGCTCAACACGGGCCGGATCGGCGGCGAGGGCGAGGGCTCGAAGAAGGTCCGGATCCAGGACTCCTCGGCCATCGTGCAGGGGATCGTCGAGGGGACGATCGACTGGGAGCCCGACCCCGACTTCGGCTACGACATCGCCACAGGTGTCCCCGGGGTGGAGGACATGGAGCTGCTCCAGCCGCAACGCCTCTACAAGAGGCAGGGGCGGGGACCCGAGTACGAGGAGATGGTGGCACGGCTCAGGAAAGAGCGGTCCGAGTACCTCGCCGCCTACTCCCGGCTCGACCCGGCGGTGGCCGCCGGCATGTGACGGGCCGTCAGCTGGGGAAGACGACGAGGAGAGAGCCCGAGCCCAGCTTGATGTCGGCGACCGGCGCCCGCATCACGTTGCTCACTCCCATGGTGGAGCCCGGTTGGAGGTCACCGCCCTCCAACTCCCATTGCAGCCCGCTGGTCGTGATCCCGGTGACGGGCCCGCCGACCGGGACCAGGCTCACGGTGGCCCCCACGTCGCCATGCAAGATTCGGCGTCGTCGCACCACGTGGGCCCGTCCCCGCGACGAGACCCAATCGAGCTCCTCGACGGTGGCCCATCGTTGGGAGCAGATCAGACCGACAGTGGAGAGCTCATGGTCGAATCGGCCACCGGTTCCCCCGATCACCACCACCCGAGATGGATCCTCACGCATCGCCAGCTCGAGGGCGAGATCGAGATCGGTCTGGTCCTTGTCGACCGGATAACGCTCGACGACCACGTGGTTGGGAATGGGCGAGGTCGTTATCGAGTCCATGTCCCCGACGAGCACGTCGACCCGGAACCCGAGATGGACTGCGGCGTCGTAGCCACTGTCGGCGGCCAGGACCAAGTCCGCCGTGGGGACCTCGTCCGCCAGGTCCGCCTCGGGCAGGTCCCCGCCGGCGAAGATCAGGATGGTGTCCATAATGACAAAATCGTCTTACGCGCGCCGTGACGGGTAAGAGCTAACCTTCCAGTAGAGGTTTAGGGCTGCAGGTCCCGTGGTCATTGACGAATCGGCCCACACCGGGAGTGGCTCATTCGAGTACGACCTGGATGATCTTCATCGCCTGGCGCAGGGCGGCCTCCACCGGCTCCCGTTCCCCGGCCCGGGCGAAGATGAACCCCAGATAACGGTCACCCTCGGGCGGTGGGAGGAGGAGGCTACCCGGCGGGGTCGTGATGTCGATCGCCGAGATGTGCTCCAGCTCACGCACCCGGTCCAGACCCTCGATCGCGACGAAATGTCCCGGGCGCGGGATGGGGATCATGAGCACCCCGCTGGCGGTGTGCTCCCGCCGCAGCTCGGGTTTCTCCATGCCGATGGCGTTGCGGAGGATCAGCGTTTCCAGGGTGGTGCCCAAGAGCCCGAAGTTGAGGCTCCGGGAGCAGAGACCGCCGATCGACCGGGCCGCCACCTCGATGACACGCACGGTGTCCCCTTCGACCATCATCTCGATGTGGACCGGGCCGTGGGTGATGCCGATGGCGGCGAGCGCAGCCGAGGCCACCCTGCGGCACTCGGTCTGGGCCCGCTCGTCGAGCCGGGTCGGCGTGACGAGGATCGTCTCGGGGAAATAGGGACCGTCCACGGCGTCAGGCTTGTCGAAGAGGGCGAGCGGTGTCAGCTCTCCGTCCCGGACGATGCCCTCCAAGGCCACCTCCTCGCCTCTCATGAGCTCCTCCACGAGCAGCGATGCCGATGCCCCGACGATCGATCTCACCCGTTTGACCGCCGCCGGCAAGTCGCCGGGCCTGTCGACTCTGATGACACCCTGGCCCGCGGCACGGTCGAGCGGTTTCACCACCAACGGGTAGCCGACCATGGCTGCGGCCTCCGCTCCCATGTCGTGGGCGGGTACCAGTGCGAAAAGGGGCTGGGGCAACTCGGCGTCCCTCATCGCCACCCGTTGGAGGGCCTTGTCCCGTGTCGCCACGGCCGCCTCGGGATCGTTGGCCCGCAGACCCAGCTTCCGTCCCGCGAGCGCCGCCACCACCACCCCGGCGTCGTCGGCGGCCACCACGCCGTCGATAGGGGCTTTGTCGCCGAGCCCGAGGATGGTCTCGGCGGCCCGATCGGGGTCGGAGCAGTCGATCTGAAGGTAACGGTCGCCCATGTCGAAGGGGGGCGGCTGCTCCGAGGCGACGATCAGGTCGATGTCCAGCGCCTCGGCCGCCCGGACGAAATCGGCGGCCCGGTAGGTGGTGCTGGGGAGGAGGACGACGGCGGTGGGCATGGCTTGTCTCAGGCGACCAGTTACCATCTTGACAGATGTCAGAAGACACCGTTCTCAGCATCGCCCCCGACGCCCTGGACATGATCGTCCAATTGAAGGACCAAGAGCCCGGCGCCGGCGAATTCGCCCTGTCCATCGAGGTGACGGGTTTCCGCGGCCCCCAATTCACCTACGAGCTCGCCTTCGTCGCCCTCGCCGACAAGAAGGAGGGCTGGGTCGAGGAGAGACACGGGGACCTGGCGTTGATCTTCCCCGATGACGACCGGGAGAAGCTCGACGGGGCATCGCTGGAGTTGACCGACCAAGGGCTCTCGATGAACAACCCGAACAGCCCGGCCCCTCCACCGATGTCGGCCCCGGCCGGCGATTTGTCCGGGCCTCTCGTCGAGCAGGTGCAGCAAGTGATCACCGAGCAGGTCAACCCGGCCATCGCGGCCCATGGCGGAGGCGCCGAGCTGGTCTCGGTCGACGGGACCATCGCCTATCTTCGTCTATTCGGCGGCTGTCAGGGTTGTGGTCTGGCCCAGGTCACCCTGAAGCAGGGCATCGAGCGCATCCTGCTCGAGTCGATCCCCGTTCTGACCCAGGTGGTCGACGTCACTGATCATGCGGCGGGTGATGACCCCTACTACCAGAGCCAGAAGAAGTAGATCGCCGGCGAACGAGGAGCAATCTTGAGCGGGCCGGTGCAACCGGTGGACGCCGCCGTCGAGCAGGGGCCACTAGCCAGGGTCGAGGTGAGGGAAGGTCGCTCCGCCACTGTGGGTGGTGTGCCCATCAGCCGGGTCCTCCCCACCAAGGGCCGGAGGACTGTGGGCCCGTGGTGCTTCGTCGACCATATCCTGCCGCCGGACTTCGACGACCCCCATCCTCTGGAGGTCGGCCCCCACCCCCACATCGGTCTCTCCACCGTCACCTGGTTGCTCGAGGGCGAGGCGCTTCACACCGACTCGCTGGGCAGCGAGCAGGTCATCAGACCTGGTCAGCTCAACCTCATGTCGGCCGGGAACGGCATCGCCCATGCCGAGCTGGGTACGACCCAGGGGATACACGGGGTGCAGATGTGGTTGGCCCAACCCGAGAGTACCCGACACGGCTCCGCCCGGTTCGAGCACATCCCCGACCTCCCGGTGGTCGGGCTCCACACCGGGGAAGCAAGGGTGATGATCGGCGCGCTCGAAGGGAACCGGTCACCGGCTGCCGTCGATTGGGGCACCGTGGGGTTCGATGTGAGTCTGAATGGCCGGCGGATCGAGATCCCCGCCGATCCCGCCTATGAGTACGCCGTGATCCCGATCGATCACAAAGTCAAGGTCGACGAGGCCATCGTCGAACCGGGTTGGCTGGCTCTGGTCCCCAGCGGAGCCGGGACCTTGCCCATCGAGAGTTCGTCCGATGAGGCGAGGTTCCTCGTCTTGGGCGGCGAGCCCCTAGGTGAGCCGATCGAGATGTGGTGGAACTTCGTTGCCAGGAGCAAAGACGAGATCGTCCAGGCATGGAGATCCTGGCAGGCCCACGACCTCGACCGCTTCGGCCCGGTGTCGTCGAAGCTGGCCCGGATCGACGCACCGCCTCCTCCTTGGCTCACGGCAGGCTGAGGGCCTCGAGCACCTCGTGGGCTTCACCAGGGAGCAGCTGGCCGCATTCGAAGGCAAGGCCGTCGACGACTTGCTCGGCCCCGATGTCCGGCTGCTGTTCGTCGGGATCAACCCCGGACTCTGGACCGCCGCCACCAACACCCACTTCTGCCACCCTTCGAACCGGTTCTACCCGGCGCTACGGGCGGCCGGTCTCATCGACTGGGGGATAGACACCTCGACGGGGACGACCCCTGAGGAGAAGGAGCGGCTTGCCCTGACCGGCATCGGGATCACCAATCTGGTGCCCAGGGCGACGGTCCGAGCATCGGAGCTGTCGGCTGGGGAGCTCCGGGAGGGGGTGATGCGGCTCCGGCGTGTGGTGGCCGATGTGGCGCCGTTGGTGGTTGCGGTCGCCGGCCTCACCGCATACCGCACCGCTTTCGAACGGCCCGGTGCGGTGTTGGGGCGACAACCGGAGCCGATGGATGGCGCCGAGCTCTGGGTCGTCCCCAACCCCAGTGGCCTCAATGCCCATGAGACGATCGACTCGCTGGGCGTCTGGTATCGGCGCGTCGGGGAGGCGGCCGGGCTGTTGTGAGCGAGCCGAGCCCCCGCCAGGTCCTCTACGCCTTGGTGGCGGGCGGGTTCCTCCTCGTGGTAGGCATTCTCGTCATCGGGGCTGCGGTCGCCGGTCTGGTGCCGGCATGGTGGACGGCGGCCACAGGGGCGGGAGTGATGCTCCTCGCCTTCTGGTCGGCCTTTAGCTGGCGAAGGACGGCGGTCGTGCTGTCGGCCGCCATCGGCCTCTTCCTGTTTTGGGCGATGGGGACCCTGATCCTGGCCGGATGACGGGCGCCCCTCGCTCCATTTGATACCTGTTCCCGCGGGCACTCACCGTTTAGCATCATCTTCTGTGACAAGCGAAGTGTCCGTTTCGGAGACCTCTGCAACCGAGACGATCAAGAAGATCGGCCCTTCCCTCGTCGTGGCTTCGGCCCTGGGGTCGACCTTGGGGATCGTCATCGCCCAGTTCATGGACGATCTCGGTGACGGGATACTTGCCGAGATCCTCGGCGGGAACGCAGTCCTCCACAACAACCGGGTCGTGTTCGGCGGCGTCTCCGACATCGCCTGGGCCGGTGGCCTCCTCCTGTGTCTGATAGTCGGATTTCTCGCCCTCTTCTCCTACCCCACGGCGCGGGGACATGGTGTTGCCCGTCTCACCTTGCTGTGGATGGTCTTGCACCTCCTTCGCCAGGCCTTCTTCCAGGCGGCGCTGTTGCCACTCGACCGTGGGAGCGAACTTGCCCTTGCCTATGAGACCCTGGACGTACCGCCCGGTCTCGACATCGTCATCGCCGCGGGTGGGGCCGTCGGCCTGCTCCTGGTCGCCCTCTCCTCCGCCGCGGCCTTCCTCGCCTTCACCCCGCATTACAAGCTGATATCCACCGGTCGCAAGCGGTTCACGTTCGCTTTCTGGATCGCACTCGTCCCCGCCGCTGCGTCGATGTTCCTCGCCATCCCCTTCTTCGTCCCTGACGCCGCGAGCGGGGTCATCCCGTCCCTGCCCTTGACCGCGGTCATCTTCCTGGCCACGGTCGCCGCCGCCCCCGGGACCACTACCGTCCACGGCCCCGAAGACCATCGGGAGACACAGTGGCCTTGGGGGTTGGGGGCGACACTGATCGTGATCCTGATCTTCCAGCAGGTCGTCCTGCGCGGTGGTATCTCCGTCGATCCCACCCGCTGGGGTTGATGGCAGTCACGGCCCACGTCATCACCGTCAGCGACGGTGTCAGCGTCGGGGCCAGGGAGGATCTCTCCGGAGACGCCTTGGCCCGCATCCTGTCCGAGTCCGGCTACGACGTGAGGCGAAGCGTGGTCCCGGACGAGGAGAAGTCGATCGTCTCAGCCCTCCACGAGGCGGCCGCATCGGCCCGGCTGGTGCTCACCACCGGCGGCACCGGTCTGGGGCCCCGGGATGTGACTCCCGAGGCCACGGCCCTGGTGCTTGACCGTGAGGCCCCCGGATTGACCCATCTGATGATGTCGAAAGGTCTCGAATCGACCCCGCAAGCGGCCTTGTCCCGGGCCCGGGCGGGAGCCGTCGGCTCGACCCTGGTCGTCAACCTGCCGGGATCGGCTCGGGGTGCGACGGAGAGCCTGGAGGCCATCATCGGCCTCATCCCTCACGCCCTCGACCTCCTGGTCGGGGACACCGAGCATCGTTAGGGATTTCGGCAGGCGGGTAGCTACCGTTCGCTTCTGCTGCCCGCACCAGGATGACCATGAAGATCGAACACGAATTCACCGTGGCCCGGCCCCCGGACCGGGTCTGGGAGTTCTTCCAGGACATCCCATCCGTGGCCCAGTGCCTCCCCGGGGCGGAGCTGGCGGGGCAGGCCGCCGACGGCTCGTACGACGGGAAGCTCTCGGTGAAGCTGGGCCCGATGGTCGCCTCCTTCGAGGGCAAGGCAACCGTGATGCCCGATGCGCAGGCCAAGAAAGCCACCATCGAGGGAAAAGGTGTGGATCGGAGCGGAGGCTCGAGGGGCCAGGTGAAGGTCAGCTACCAGATCGCGCCCGAAGACACGGGCTCGAGGGTGGGCATCGACGCCGATGTCACCCTGTCCGGCCCCATTGCCCAATTCGGCCGGACCGGGCTCATCAACGAGATGTCGAAGCGGCTGATCGGTGAGTTCGTCGAGTGCCTCGAGGCCAAGCTCGCCGCAGAGACCCCGGCCCAGGCCTCGAGCATCAAGGCGGGCGAGGTGCGGGGCATCTCCCTGTTCTTCGCCTCGTTGTGGAGCTGGCTGACCGGGTTGTTCGGCCGGCGACAGCAGTGATGCGCAACTCGGTACCTGAGGTACGTGACGCCAAATATGGCGCAAACCGAGCAAAGATGGCGTTGCGGATTCGCCTGCAACATTCCATGACCGGCTAACGCCTCATATGGCGCTACGTACCTCAGGTAGGCGCAGGGTCCTCCTCGGCCTGATGGGTCTTCTGCTGATCGCGGCCTGTGGGGGTGAGGGTGGTGGTGAGACCGTGTCGGGTGACGATGTCGTTGTTCGCATGTTCGACAACCGTTTCGAGTTCACCGAGATCCGGATCCCGGTCGGGGGAACGGTCGAATTCGTCGGCGCCGGCCGCAACCCGCACAATGCTGTGGCCGCCGACGGCTCCTGGTCGACCGAAGACGTGTTCGGCAGTCTCGAGCAACTCGAGGGCGATCAGGCGGTCCTCACCTTCGACGCACCAGGCGAGTATGTCTTCTTCTGCACCTTCCACGGCAACGCCGAGGGCGATGGCATGGCGGGCACCCTGATCGTGGGGTCGTCGGACGAATGAGCAAGGGCTGGCTCCTCCTCCTGGCGGGAACGGTACTAACGCTCTCCGGCTGCGCCGGGCCACCGTCGGGCGAGCCCTCGCCGGCAGCACTCGGCGACCCCGCCACCGATTCCCCCTCCGAATGGTCGCAGGCGACCCTGCGCGTCCCCCAGGACTACCCGACGATCCAGTCGGCGGTCGATGCCTCCGGCCCCGGCGATCTGATCCTGAT
>JBOGET010000125.1:0-4196 GCA_050741975.1 Acidimicrobiia bacterium | reverse complement strand
ATCGTCGAGGCAAGGTGATGGCCGATATCACGGATCGTCATCCCGCCCGCGTACAGCGACACGATCATGGCGTCGAGCCCATCGAGACGGCGGGTGCCTTTGGGGACCACCATCGGGGTGAATGTGCCGTTCCGGTCACGCGGAACCGCCAGCTCGACGTCGCCGATCTCGCTCGCCACCGTCTTGGGGAACGTGCCGTTGCGGGAGTTCGAGAACATGGCCGCGTCCGGGTCGCCACGGTCGTAACCGACATGATCCGACAGTTCAGCTTCCAAGCCCCGTTCCAGCGACGCCTTCAACATCCCCCTCAACAGGCCCTCATGGCCCGTCAACGGCTCACCCGCGTCGATCCGGGCGAAGATCTCATCCAACGCGCCGGACTCCTTCAACGAATCAGCGATCTCGGCCTGCTGCCGGCGACGCTCCTCACGTTCTGGATCAGGCGTAGCCATGATCACACAGTCCTCCAATCAGGTCATGACCCGACCACTTACACAATCCATTAGACACCCCCACCCACCGCAAGCTCGCCCACCGCGGCTCGTATGAGGGGAAAGTGTTCGTATCTCCCTCAACGGTGCTGCGTGTGGCCGAATCCGCCGACGTCACCCTCCCCGGGGAACCGGCCCGGTTCACCTCCCGGCCGGCTCCTCAGCTGCCGGAGATCCCCTGGGAACCGAACCGGATCTGGATCTGGGACGCCACCCATTTCACCCGGTGCCGACGCCACGTCTACGCCATCGTCGACGTCGTGTCCCGCTACTGGATCAGATGGCTGTCGACCAGCGAACAGACCGCCACCCAGGTGCAGCTGTTATTCAGCCAGGCGCTGGAATCGGAGGGTCTGTTGGGACCCGACGGCCGACCCCTTCGCCGGGGAAGCGATGGTGAGCCGGTGCTGGTGGCGTGGTCGGACAACGGCCCGGAGATGAAGGCGGGGGACACCAAGACGTTCATGGCGCTGATGGCCATCCTTCAACACCACGGGCGGCCCCACACCCCCACCGACCAGGCCCACATCGAGAGCTTCTTCGGTCACCTGAAACGGGAATGGCCCCACCTGCTCAGAATCGACGATCCGGCAGTCCTCGACGCCGAACTCGGACGCATTCAGCGTCAATACAACAACGTTCGGCTCCACGAAGGAATCGGCTATGTCACTCCCTCAGATGAGCATCACGGCCGCGGCGTGGCCATCCGCCGCAAACGCGCCGCCGGGATGAAGAATGCACGACGGGCACGAATCGACTACAACAGAAACCACCCGCCCGAGGCCGCCCCATGAATTGGGTTAGGAAAACAGCGACCTCTATCAAAGAGTCAGAAACGCCTCAGATCGACGAGAAGCTCGAAACACTCCGAGACCAGATCAAGACCAGGCTCGAACCCCGAGGTGACAACCCCCTCGACAAAGGCCCCCAATGCTGGCAGCCCGACTGCCCCTCTCGAGGATGGCCACAAACCTTCGACGCCACCAAATGCGGCACCTGCGACCGACCATTCGGCCGCCACAAACCCACCGACCTCACCAAAATCGGTCCCAAGTCGAAGCGGTGCTGGATCCGGGACTGTCCGATGCGAGGGAAGGTCAGGCAATGCGAGCACTCCATCTAAGAAGCATGGGAGATCGCGAAAAGTCGGGGTGCAAATAGAGAGACCACGTCGTATGTTTCAAGCATGACAACAGTGAAATTTCACGCCTGTAACTAGTCCAAGCGTGCGGATCCAATACCGCTCGCCTGACGCCGTGGATTTTGTCACCCTCGAGTCGTACAGTGCTTTCACAAGTGCACAAGCCCCGAGAGAGAGGACACGCAAGATGAATCGAAGTGAGTTGGTGGATCGGTGCAAACGCCTCATCGAGGAGGCATACCAGGACGCGACCGAGATGGTCGTCGCCTATCTCGAGCGCCACCCGGACGAACCCAGGGCGACCCTCTGCAAGGAGATCGATCCGGACCACTGGGATGCTCTCGAGGGCCGCGTCAGGCGTCTCCAGGAGAAACGCAGGTCAGAGCCCAATTCGGGCGTGATGCGCACCACAACCTGGGAGACCCGGAAGGAGCGTCACGCCAGGGAGACCTTGCTGGACCCTGCGAAAGCAGCCCAAATCCTCTCTGATCCAGAGGTCAGGTCAGCCGTTCAGAGTGAGATCGCGGGTGACGATGGGACGGCTCGCCAATTCTTCAGCGACCCCAAGGTGGTGGACGAGCGCAAGGCGGCCGTTGTCGTCGATGCTCTCGAGGACGAACACGTCGCGGCTCAAGTAGCCGACCGTATCGCCTCCGATCCGGAACTCCTGAGGAAGGTGGAGCGAGCCCAGAAGGCAGAGCGCCAGCGTGTTGCCACGCCCGGCGACAGCATCGATGAGGCGTGGACCCGTTGGCTCAATGAGCTCAACACTGTGCTCCTCAAGGGTGCCCGTCTCGCAGACCGGATGGAGCGGGAAAACATCGACCCCGGTCTGATCCCCCAAGTGGCGTTGTACGCCTATCGGCTCATCACTGAGAAGCACCTAGACGCGGAGATTAGAGCTCTCCTTGAAAGCCAGGAGGTCCACTAAGTGGGGCTGCACTCGGACGCAAAACAGCATCGGATCGAATCGTCTCGAGAGCGGGCCATGCGGCACCTTCCCACAATTACTGATCTTGCAGACGCGCGAAAAGAGATCGAGTATCTGATCGATCACGATGGGTTTGTCTCGTGCACCAAGGACGAGTTCGCGCTCAGAATGGGTTGGACCAAGGGCACCGGCCGAGAAGAGAAGCCCGATCGCCTCCGCGTGGAACGAGCCTGCAACCTAACCCGAGACCAGGACACCTTCCCGGAGGAGTACGGGATCCAAGACACGCTGGGCGGCTATGTCGTCGCCTACGCCCCGAACACCGGCGGGATGACCCTCCTTGGCGAAGGGGTCGATATTGACGGCCGAATGTACGTCCACGTGCTCACTGGCGATCTCCAGAAGCAACAGGCGATGAAGACCATGAACCGACGTCGACTTCCTATGTGGCGCAAGGTCGGCGAGGCATTCGCCGCCAACGGCGATATCGAGATGTCGCGATTGTTCTTCCAGGCTGAGGATCAGATCGAGCGAGAGGGGGCTGTTGACGACCCGACTGTCGCCAAGATTTTCTCTACCCTCGTCGCCCACGGGATCGTCGAATAGGGGTGGGCACACACGCATTGGCGAGCGTGCCAATTCCATTAGGTCCTTGCGTGGCAAATCACATGCGTGTAATACTGGCACCCATCCGAGTCCCGCTGACTAGCCGCGCCTAAGACCTTTTCTTCTTCGGCTTGGGGGCCGGCACTTTCACCGTCTCGGTAACCGTGGTGCTCGGTCTCCGCTTCGCCACCTTCTCAGGAATGAAGCGGCCCGTCTTGGCATCCCGATGGATCTTCCTGATGGTCATGCTTGCGAACCTACTCCACCGTGCCTGTAGCACAGAGCCCTCCAGGTGATCGGCGCTCCGGAGGGCTCTAATGCGTCGGTGGCGTCGAAGGGGTCCAACGCCCTCCCCCATCAAACCCACTCCAACCAGTCCCTTATCGGCAGGGACGGATTCCAAACTTGAGCGGGACCAGCGGATCAAGATTCGGCGGGTACGTGCCGATACTCAGTGTCATGGTTTCCTCATTGGCGGTTGGCATGTCTGCGTGGGTCCGGCCCAACACCGACGACCCTCAGAAAGATCAGGAGCTGGCACTCAGAGAACTCGCGACTGTCGCTTCTCTGGATCAAATACCCCGTCAGTAGGGTCGGAGTCCAATCGGAGGTTCAGGCGGGAAGTTCCACACCTTCTGCAGGATCCGCATAATGTCGACCGCGGCCCTGGCCACCTTCATCACCGTCCGCCCAGCAAGATCGCTGTACCCAGCCCCCGGATAGTCGAAGTCAACCGGCTCATCCCACCGTGATCGTACCGGCGGGTCATACGCCTCCCATTCTGCCATGTCCGGGGCAAGGTCCGTCAGGGTCTGAGCCAGACGCTGGACCTTCTCCACTGATTGATCCCCGAGCTGGGCGGCACGCTGCGGGTCGGCCACGATCCACGCCGCGGCGAATTTGGAAACACCCGCCGGATATGACCGGGACTTCTTCGAGGTGTGGTCCGACGAAGATGGCGACGGCTGTGACACCCGTGAAGAGGTTCTCCTACGGGACACTGTCGAATCCCCATCGGTCGGCTCGG
>JBOGET010000124.1:0-4687 GCA_050741975.1 Acidimicrobiia bacterium | reverse complement strand
CACCGACCGGCTTGTCGATCCAAGCGTCGCTCTCGATCAACACCTTGTTCGCGGCCCTGTAGAATGTCTGCATCAGTTCGGCGAACGGCCCAGGCCCGAGGTCCTCCGCCAAATGAGTTGAGCCTCTCACATCGGCGAATAGCAAGGTCATCTCGATCTCTGCGCCGCCGGGATGCTTGCTGATCCAGATCTCGCAACTGTTGCAGAACAGTGGATTGCCGGAAGCCGGCGCCTTCCCCGTCAGCTTGAGCATCGGCGCCACCACCCCGCCCAATGGCACGTTGCACACCTTGCAGCGTGGGTCGCCCGGGACGTGTTTCCAGAGCATCCTGGCTCGTCGCGTCTGTCGATGAGCCGGGTGACCGGGATCGGTGAACAACCCGCGCCAGAGGCGCTCCATCTCGGAGTCGTTTCCCGTCCTCGACCTCCTCTGTCCTCCATCCAGACGATAGCGGTCCGTCTTTTTCGACACCCTCCCGACAGAGCCCGTCAGGCGCTCAATCCGGGCCGGTGACCGCCAGCAGTCGGAAGACAAAACGGCCCGCCTCGTAGGTCAGCTCTCCGTGGGATGCTTCGGTGAGACCCCGGGCCAGCGAGAGCCCCAACCCGAGTCGGCCTCCGGCTGGGGCGACATACCCGGCGTTCGCGTCCACGTACGGGGTGAAGACCGCCGACGCCCAATCGTCGGGTATCCCCGCTCCGGCGTCCTCGAATTCGATCTGGACCGTGTCCTTGGACGGGACAGTGCACACCCGAACCGGCGGCTGACCGTGCGCGTAGGCGTTGGTGATGATCTCGGCCATGGCGGTGACGATGTGATCGGGTGCACATCGGACCAGGCTGGTGTCGTCACCCGTTGTCTCCAGGTCGTCGGGATCCCCGGAGGCACTGTCCCAGGCGGCGGCGATGAGCTTGCTCACGGGGACGGTCTCGAGACTGCCCTGGTCCACGAGCTGCAGATTCGAGATCTGCTCGAGGCGGTTTACATGACTCAGGATCTCGGCCGCGGCGCGACCCATCTCGAGCGCGGCCTGACGCTGGGCCTTTTTCCCTCCGTTGCCGTTCTGAAGGAGCTCGGCGTAGCCGACCAGTGGGGTGAGGGGGGTGCGCAGATGATGGCTGAACATCCTCACGAATCGCTGACGCTGGGCTTCGAGGCTCGCCTCGATGGTCATGTCGACCAACATGATGACCCCGCCTCCGGTGCCGAACCGGGCGATGTGGGGATGGATCGTCCTGGTGACGCCATCCTCGGTGGTGACCCGGATCCGTCTCGCCGGTGTGGCTGAGAGCAGGTTCCGTTGTGCGGTCTCGCCGGTGATCGGGGGGCCGTCCACGGGCTGAATGTCGATCCGGCCCAGGAGTGCCGACATCGTCTGCCCGTCGACGTAGGAGAACAGATCCCTCGCCTGGGCGTTGAGATGGGTGAGAACGAAGTCGGGTTCCGAGAACTGCAGGGCGGGAATCGGCAGCCGATCGACGAGGAGGCGAAGCCGCTGCTGCTCTCGCTTTACCTCATGTAGGAGTCGGGCGCCGTAGATGGCCGATGCCGCCATTGCCGCCGCCCCTTCCAGGACCAGGGTCGTCTCCCGACCGATGTCGTAGGGCGCGGACCATCCGGCGAGGAAGACACCGATCCTGCTGTCTTCGATCGTGAGAGGAACGCAGACCGTCGTCGCCCAAGGTGTTCTCGTCGACTGACCGGGTGAGAGGTGGATGGCCCCCGAGATGACCTCGGTCACCCCGTGACGCAGGGTCCTCTGGACCGGGCCGTCGATGTCGGGATCCAGCTCGAGCCCATCGAGGATACGTGGCGGGACCTCGAAGGTGTGACTCGGCACCAGGCCGTTGTCGTCGTGGACGAAGAGGATTCCGCCATCGATGCCGACGAGGCGACGGCTCCAATCGAACAGATCACGGGCCACCCGATCGGGATCGCCGCTGTTCATCCCGCTCGACCCGCCCATCTCGAACTCGCCGGCCGGTCCGTTCGATGCCAGCCATGGTTCGTTCATGACTTGTCCACCGGTTTTGTCTGCGTCGCCAGAAGGAGGAGGCCGTCATCCAGCTCGGTGCCGTGCCCCAGGGCGAGATCGTCGATCCAGTCGTCGAGCTCGGGGCCGTCGGGCACGTGGGAGAGAACGTCGACCGGTGGCCTCAGCCCGTCGGTCCAAAGGGCGAGCCGGGACCCTTTGGCCCAAGGCAGACGTCTCACCACTGGCTCGGTGATCTCCACGCCCAGGATCCCGTGTTGGAGGATGAGTGTCTCCCCGGCGGGCTCGACCCTGCCTCCGACATCGCCGAAGCCGCAGTACTCCAGTTCGGGCCCGTTGATCCTGGTGATCATCCCGACCACGCCCCGGGTCTCCCTCGCCGCATCATGGAAGGACACGACCATCTCGTCGAGGGGAGAGGCCTGTTCCTGGGCGATGAAGTTGTCGACGACGACGGTGGATGCCTCGGCGGCGCGCTCTCCCGAGCCCAGGCCATCCACCACAACAACCGTCAGCGTGTCTTCGTGGGGCAGCGCGTGCCATTTGTCACCGCTGACCGACCTGCCGGTGCGACGCCTGTTGACCACGCTCATCTCCCACTCGTAGGAGGATCCAAGGGATGAATCGGCCTCGGGGCGCTGCTTCTTTATCGTCACCCGGCTTCCGACCGGCATGGGCTGGATGCTGAGATGATCCATGAGACGCCCGGCTCCTGCCAACCCGACACCCAAGCCGCTCTTCGTCTCGGGCGCCGATTCGAAGCCAGGTCCCTCGTCGGTGATCACGGCTTCGAACGCAATAGGGCTGATCCTCAGGATGGCCCATCCCCGTCTGCCGTACCTGAGGGCGTTGGAGCACAGCTCGGACACCGCGGTCTCGATGTCGGCGCTCTGGTAGCTGTCGAAGCCGCCGCCCTCGGCCATCTGCCCGGCCAACTCTCGTGCAATGAAGACATCGACCTCGCGCAGCAGACGGACGAGTTGATGCTCTCGGATCAGAGCCACTTGCGCATCTCGACACGGGTCCCCGAGCCGGGCTCAGATTCGAGTCTGAACTCATCGACAAGGGCACGCGCCCCCGAGATGCCGCGTCCAAAGCCTCCCGATGTCGAGTATCCGCCGTCGAGGACGACTTCCAGGTTTTCGATCCCCGGGCCCTCGTCTTCGATGACGACCTCGAGGCCCCTCCCGCCGTAACTCGACTCGCAGATCACAAACACCACCTGGCCACGCTTGGCGTATAAGACCACGTTGCGAACGATCTCGGAGACCGCCGTAGCGAGCTTGGTCTGATCGACGGTGCCGAAGCCCACTGAGCGTGCAAGCTCGCGGACCGCTCCTCGTGTGGTGACGATGGCCGCTTCGTCATTTGCGGCGATGATTATCTCAGGCATTCGCCCTCACGGTGCGCAGCCAGGCCAGCCCTCTCTCCAGATTGGCGTCGGTGTGGACCATGCTCAGGTCGAGCCCGAGCTCGGTCAGGGTGACGGCCACTGCCGGAGCCAGACCGACGACGCAGGTGGTGACCCCCATGAGCTGAGCCATCGCCCCGGTGTCCCGAAGGATCCGGCAGAAATAGGAGTCGACGACATCCAGCCCGCTGACATCGATCAGGACCCCTCGGGCTCGACTGCCCTCGACCCTCTCCAGCAGGCGCTGCTGGAGATTCTCGGCCTCATGGTCGGAGAGATCCTCCTGGATCGAGACCACGAGGAAGCCCTCCAGGGAGAGGATGGGAACCTGGGCCATGCTCAGTCGCCCCGCTGCAGGCTGTAGCCCAAGGCGCGCAAAGCGTGCTCCAGACCGGAGCGCAGGTTGGGGAAGGTCGAGACGTCGCCCAGGGAGACACCAAGCCGGACCAGGGTTTGGGCGACCCGGGGGCTGATGCCCGCGAGCAGGGTTTGGGCGCCCACCAGACGACTGGCCTTGGTGGTCTTGAGCAGATGTTCGGCCACCGCAGTGTCCACAGTGGGCACCCCGGTTATGTCGATGATGACGAACCTCGCCTCCTGGGCGGCGATTCGCTCCAGGAGTTGCTCCATCATCTGCTGGGCCCGCGTTGAGTCGAGCACGCCGATCAAGGGCATGACGAGCACCTCGTCCCACACATCGATGACGGGTGTCGAGAGACGGCGGATCACCTGCTGATACTCCGACTCGACGCTGTCCTCGCGGACCGTGGCGTAAGCGCCGCCGGCGGCGAGCAGGAACTCGCTCTCGAGGAGATGGAGGGCCCGGAGAGTCCTCAGGGCCCGGGGAAGGTCGTCGGAGTAGTCGGTTTCGATCAGATCGGCAACCGGGGTGATCAGATCGACCAGAGCCTCGCCGATCACCTTGAACTCGAGACCCTCATCGGCCATCAGGACCGTCTGCTCCCTCATGGAGGCCAAATACGAGGAGAGATCGCCCGAGGCCACGGCTGCCTCCAGCATCTGGAGGCCCTCTTCGCTCTCGGCCTCCATCTCCTGGTCTGATCTCAGGAGACTGGGGTGGAATCGCTCGACCATCTGTCGACGATGGGCCATCAGCTCCTTGCGGTGGGAACGGGAGATCTCGATCAGGTCGGCGATCCCCGCCGCCTCGGCTTCGGTCAGGTTGGACTTGCGGTTTTCCATTGGGCCTCCTCGCCCTCTAGGTAACGAAGAAACACTTCGGCGACTTCGGGGTCGAACTGGGTGCCCGCCCCCGACGATA
>JBOGET010000123.1:0-9583 GCA_050741975.1 Acidimicrobiia bacterium | reverse complement strand
GCCCTACTCCCAAGTTCTCCGCTGATCATGCGCCAATGAACAGTGACACTACACACTACGCATCAGGTTTCACCCGGGTTCGAGCAGATATGTCCAGTGTTGCTTAGTTGCTGCGACACCGTTGCATAGCGTCAGTAGACAGGGCACCGCCGGAGCCTTATGCAACCCGTCACGGCGGTTTCAAGCGCTGGCCGCGACGAGTTGGTCGAATCGTTCGGCTGGGGTGTCCCAGTCGAGTGTTTTGCGTGGTCTTCCGTTGAGTTTGCGTGCGATGAGGTCGAGGTCGTCTTGGCTGTATCCGCTGAGGTCTTCTCCTTTGGGGAGGAACTGGCGGACGAGCCCGTTCCAGTTTTCGTTGGTACCTCGCTGCCATGGTGAGTGGGGGTCGCAGAAGTAGACGGGGATGCCGGTTTTGACGGTGAATCCGACGTGGCCGGCGAGTTCTTTGCCTTGATCCCAAGTGAGGGAGCGGATCAGATGGTCGGGAAGCCGGCTGATGTTCTCCGATAGCCGAGCTGCGACGTGTTCGGCGGTCTGATCGTCGATTTTGATCAGCATCCCATAACGGGTGGATCGTTCCACCAGAGTGGCCACCGCCGATCTGTTCTCCTTACCGATGATGAGGTCTCCTTCCCAATGTCCGGGAACCGCCCGATCCTCGACCTCTGGGGGTCGCTCCGAGATGTTGACCATCCCGGCGATCCGACCCTTGTTCCCGTTACCCACCGCCCGAGACTGATTACGACGGCGGGTCCGACCCGACCGTAAAGCCTTCATCACCTGGGCTTTCAGCTCTCCTTTGGCTTGGACGTAGAGCGCCTGGTAGATCGATTCGTGTGACACCCACCACTCCGGATCGTCGGGATGGTCCCGTTTCAGGGTTGCCGCCACCTGCTGTGGCGACCACTTCTCAGAAACGAGCAGTTCGATGACGATATCCCACAGCCAGGAGCGGGTCACCCACCACGGATCCCGGAAGCGGCGGGCCGCCCGGTCCGCCCGGTCCTGAGCCCGAAACCCTCGATAAGCCTTCCGGCCGCCATTCGCAGCGATTTCACTGCCCACCGTCCCCCGATGCCGACCCAGACGACGGGCGATCACCACGTCCGACTCTTCAGCAGCGACCCCCAACATGATCTCCTCGCGTTCGTCGAGGGTCAGGGCATCAGCACGGGGTTTACGTTCAGTGAGCATGATCACCCCATGCTCCTGGACCAGATGCCACACCGTGGCATCCGAGACCCCGGCAAGCCTCCCAGCCTCAACCATCGACGCTCCTCGAGCGTAAGCCCTCAGAGCAACACGAGCCTGAAACCACGGGGTTCTCGGACGTCCCATAAACCCTCCTTCAAGGTCGGGATGTCGCGATCACCAGTTGAAGCCGCCCACGCATCCGTGACGCCCTGCATTAGGAATGGGGTCGATCACCCGGCGGCGGCCCTTACCGCCCTCTCTACCGCGGCGGCGGTGGCGCCGAACGCCGCCTCGGCCAGGGTCTCCACGTCGCCGACGACGGGGCCACAGGAGACGGCGAACACGATGTCGCCGTCGAACCGGGTGTGGACCGGCCGGATGCAGACGGCGAGTGCGTCGTGGGACCGAACCGCCAACCGGCTCAGAGAGGAGCGGGTCATCATGGCGTCGGTGGCGAGCACGACCAGCGTGGTGTTGGCTAGAGCATCCGGGAACAGGGCGGGCGGGCCGGGCTCGTGGTCCCCCCCGGTGAGCGACTCGCCCTCGATGCTGAACACATCACCGACGGCGTTCAGCACCACCAGGGCCCCGACCGTAGCCTCACCGGCGGGACGGATCGCAGACCCGAGACCCCCCGGCTGTATGTGCTCGAAGCCGCGCCATTTGGCGACGGTGGTGCCGGTCCCGGCCCCGATCCGACCGGATGGCACCGGGTCGGTGCTGGCGGCCCGGTAGGCCGCCTCACCCTGGTCCGGCCCGGGACGCACCCCTCCCCCGGGGTTGAGATCGAAGACGACGGCGGCGGGCACGATGGGCACCCGGGCCACGCCGGTCTCGTGGCCTCTCCCGTCTGCCTCCAGCCCACGGACGACACCGTCGGCGGCAGCGAGACCGAAGGCGCTGCCCCCGGTGAGGAGGATGGCCTGGATCTGCTCGATCCGCATCCCGTGCTCGAGGAGGGCCGTCTCCCGTGACCCGGGGGCGGCCCCTCTCACCTCGGCAGCGGCGACGTTGGGCTCGGGGAAGACGACGACGGTGCATCCGGTTTCGGCCGCCTGGTCGGACCAATGACCCACCTCCACCCCGGCCACCGCGGTGATGGTGTCGTTCACTCCACGTACCTCCTCGGCACCCGGGGCCCGATCCCGCAGACGATCTCGTAGGAGATGGTGCCGAGCCGGCGGGCCCACTCGTCGGCGCTGACCTCTTCGTCACCCTGCCCACCCAGCAGCACCACCTCGTCCCCGACCCCGACGTCGGCATCGCCCACGTCGACCACGATCTGGTCCATGGTCACGGTGCCGGCCAGCGGGTGACGCTCGCCACCGATCAGGGCGACGCCGCCGTCGGAGAGACGGCGGGGATAGCCGTCGGCGTAGCCGATGGGCACGGTCGCCACCAGCGCCTCGCCGGCCAGAGGTCTGATCCGCCCGTAGCTGGGACGGGCCCCCGCCTCGAGACGTTGGACATGGGAGACGTGGCTGACGATGCGCATCGCCGGCCGCAGCTCGAGCAGGTCCCGGGTCTCGTCACAGGGATGCAGACCGTAGGTCCCGAGCCCGATGCGGGACAAGGAGCCCCGGGCCTCGGGGAAGAGGGTGGCGCCGGCAGTGTTGGCCATATGCACCATCGGCACCTCGTAATGGCTGACCACCTCCTCGAAGTGCTCGATCTGGCGCCGGGTGTAGACAGGGTCCTCGTCGGCGACCGGAAAATGGGTCCAGACTGCTGCCACCTGGAGTGAGGGCTTCGAGGCGATGACGGTCATCAGGTCGTGGAGCATCCTGGGGGCGATCCCTACCCGGTGCATCCCGGTGTCGACCTTGACGTGCACGTCGAACCCGGTCCCGATGTCGGCCAGGGCCTCGGCGAACCCCAGGGAGTACACCGTCGGGGTGAGGCCCCACTTGGCCACCTCCATCGCATCGCGGGGATCGGGCTCGGAGAGGACCATGATCGGAGTCTCGATCCCGGCCTCGCGCAGACGGATCCCCTCCTCCACCAACGCCACTGCCAGCAGGGAGGCGCCGGCCTCCATCGCCGCCTCGGCCACAGGGGCGTCGCCATGGCCGTAGGCGTCGGCCTTGACCACGACGCACACCTCGGACGGCGCCAGGAGCTCCTTGAAGGTCGTCACGTTGTGACGGATGGCCCCCAGGTCGATCTCGGCGTAGGTGGGTCTCATACCCCCCTCCCCCCTTCGGGGTACTCCCCCCAACGCTCGCTTCGCTCGCTTGGGGGAGAAAAGGCGAACCTGCCGACGTGGCGGGCCAGGGCATCGGCGGTGAGGGTGGTGGTTCGGGCCAGATCTGCCGCAGCCACCCCATGCCAGTAGGCGGCTGACACCGTCGCGGTGCGTGCCTCGAGGCCACGGGCCCATAGGGCGCCGATCATCCCGGCCAGGACGTCGCCGGTCCCGATGCTGGCCAGCTCGGGCCCCCCGGTGGCGACGAGCACCGGCTCGGCGCCGTCGGTGACCAGAGTCGGGTTGCCCTTGAGCAAGACGGTGAGCCGCTTCTTCTCGGCGTAGGCCCGGGCCGCGAAGGCCCCGCCCTCCACCCCGGCCACCCGCTCGAACTCCCGGGCATGGGGCGTGATCACCACCTCGGCCCCGCCCTCGCCGGCGGCGTCGACCACGGCCTGCTCCAGACCACCGGCGTCGAGGACCACCCGGGATGCCTTGCCCACGATGGGCAGGACCGCATCCCGATCGGTCTCGGCCAGCCCGGGCCCGGCGATGACCACGTCGAATCGGTCCAGACCCTCCTCGGCTTCCTCGAAGGAGACAGTCAGCAACTCGGGGGCGGCGGCAGTGACCAGGTCGGCCCGGGGCGAGCCCACCGCCACCGACCCGGCGCCGAAATGGAGAGCGGACCTGGCGGCGAACACCGAGGCGCCGACCAGCCCGGTGGAGCCGCCGAGTACCAGCACCGCACCCGCAGACCATTTGTGGGCCGTCCGGGCCCGGGCCGGGCGGGGGGCGTCTTCTTCCTCGGCGAGCCACATCGAGGGCTGCCCTCCCTCGATCCCGATGTCGACAACGGTGACCGTTCCGCAGTAATCGGGTCCAGCTCCTCTCACGTGGCCGGTCTTGAGGGTGCCGAAGGTGACGGTCTCCACCGCCTTGAACGCCCGCTCCTCCACCTTGCCTGTGTTGGGGTCGAGCCCGGTGGGGTAGTCGACCGCGAGGACGGGGGTGGCGGCGTCCATCCAGGCCAGGATCTGAGGGGGCATCCCGCCCCTCACCCCACCCCCGAACAGGGCATCGATGACCAAGTCGGCGTCGGTGACCGCTCCCAGCTCCCGGATCGGGACTCTCTGCATCCGGGCCAACTGGAAGGCGCGGATCGCCTCGGCCGCCCGTGGTTCGGCCAGGGCATGCACCTCGACGCTCGCACCCCGCCGCTTCAGGTAGCGGGCAGCCACGTACCCGTCACCGCCGTTGTTGCCCGGGCCGGTCAGGACCACGACCCGTTTCCCGTATCCGGCCCCTTGACGCGCCGCGGCCAGGGCGACGGCGAAACCGGCCCGATCCATCGCCTGGTCGAGGTCGCCGGTGTATTCCTTGTCGACCCTCTGGTACTCCTCGGCGGTGAGGATCGGCTTCATGGGAGACGAGGCTACATCCCGGCTAGACGATGCCCCTCGCCGCCCAGGCCACGCCGGAGATGACAAACGGTCCATCGGGAAGACTCTCCCGGGCGGCATCACGCATCCGGGCTTCACGGTCTGGCTCCAGTGAGACCAGGTAGCTGCCCGCCGGACCGACGCCCAGTGTGAAAAGTTCCCACCAGTTCTCGAAGCTCTCATGCTTCACCGACACGGCGAGGGTGGTCTCCTCGATCTGGCGGATCCCCGCCCGACGGCACAGGTCGACGAGGTGGCCCTGGCTCGCCCCAGGCAGATGAGCCTCCCCCGCCGCCTCCGGATCGAGTTGGCGGGCAACCTTCCAGAACGGGCCCAGCGGTCCTCGGCCCCCGCCGAAATCCCAGACACACGCGGCCACCACCCCCCCGGGACGTGTGACCCGGCGCATCTCGCCGAGCCCGGCGACCGGGTCGCTCATGAAATGGACCACCAATTGGGCGAGGGTCACGTCGAAGTACTGGTCGGGGAAAGGCAGCTCCTCGGCGGTGGCCTGTTGCGCCTCCACGCCCGGATACCGCTCCCGGACCGCATCGACGAAAGGCTGCGACGGATCGACCGCCTTCACCGCGTCGGGTCCGAGGCGTTTGACCAACTCACCGGTCAGGGCGCCTGGGCCACAGCCGACGTCGAGCACCCGCTGACCGGCGCTCACCCCGGCGAGCTCGGCCAGCTGGGGGGCGAGCAGCACCGAGTACCTCCCCATGAAGCGGTCGTATGCCCGGGGCTCAGCGAAGCTCACCTTTGAGAATCTAAGTCGTCGACCGCAAACCGAATGCAGGGCGTCACGTATCCGTGACGCCCTGCATTAGGAATCCGGTCAGACGTGCTCCCCCACCGCGATCGCCATCACAAGGGCGCTGGTGTCGGTGTGGGTGATGGTGACCAGGACCTCGGTCACCCCGAGCAGCTCGGCCCTTCGCAATGCGTTGCCGGTCATGCGCACGGTGGGCTTCCCCCCACCGGTGATCTCGATCTCCTTCCACCCGATGCGACGCCACCCGACGCCCATCGACTTCATCACCGCCTCCTTGCCGGCGAAGCGGGCGGCGAAACGTCGGGCGGGTTGGGCGTAGCGGAAGGCATACTCCCGCTCGTGGTCGGTGAAGCACCGTTCGGCGAAACGGGGGTACTTGCCGAGGACTCGCTGGACACGTTCGACATCGGCCAGGTCGACACCGAGGCCGATGATCTGCATCTCAACTTCTTCCGAAGACTGCTCTGATCCCGGCCACGACCTGGTCCCGCTGGGCGTCGGTCAGCGACGAGCCGCTCGGGATGCAGAGACCGTGGTCGAACAGCCGCGCCGACACCGAGCCCCCATACACCTCGCAGTCGGCGAACACGGGTTGGAGATGCATCGGCTTCCACACCGGCCGGGCCTCGATGTCGAGCGACTCGAGATGGAGCCGTACCTTCTCACGGTCGACCCCGGCCACGGAGGGGTCGATGGTGAGGACGGTGAGCCAGAAGGTGGAGCGGTTTCTCGGTGCCTCGGGCATGAGCTCGACACCGTGCAGATCACCCAGCGCCGCCTGGTAGAAGACGTTGTGTGCCCGCCGGATGTCCACCCGACGCTTCAGGTCGGAGAGCTGGGACCGGCCCAGGGCGGCGAGGAGATTGGAGAGCCGGTAGTTGTATCCGATGGTCGTGTGCTCGTAGTGAGGCGCCGGGTCCCGGGCCTGGGTGGAGAGCCAGCGAGCCTTGGCCGCCCACTCGGCATCGTCGGTGACCAGCGCCCCGCCCCCGCTGGTGGTGATGATCTTGTTCCCGTTGAAGGACAGGGCGGCCATGGCCCCGAAGCTTCCGGCCGGCTCCCCGTCATGGGTGGCACCCAGCGCCTCGGCGGCGTCGGGAAGGAGGGGGACGCCGTGGTCGGCGAGCAGGGGCACGATCCGGGTGTAGTCGGCGCACTGGCCGTAGATGTCCACCGGGATGCAAGCCCCGTATTCGCCGGACTGGAGGGCCTCGCCGAGCAGGTCGGGGTCCATGTTCCAGCTCCCGGGCTCGCTGTCGATGAGGACCGGGACGCCCCCGACATAGCGAATGGCGTTGAGGGTGGCGGAGAAGGTGAGAGAGGAGACCAGGACCCGGTCCCCTTCGCCCACCCCGAGGAGGAGCAGGGCCAGATGCAGCGCCGCAGTCCCGCTGGACAGGGCGACGCCGTGGGCGCGGTCGGTCACCGTGGCCAACTCGGCCTCGAAGGCGTCTACCTCGGGCCCGAGCGGGGCGATCCAGCCCCCTTCGAAGGCACGGTTGATGGCGGCCTGATCGGCCAGCCCGGTGTCGGGTGGTGATAGATAGATCCGGCTCATGCGTCGTCGATGAGGCTAACGAGGGGACGGGCCGTCACAACCGCGGGCACGAGGTCCGATAAGACCCGGGCCTCGTGCACCGCCTCGCCCGTCAATTGCAGACACCACTCCCGGTGTCGGAGAAGGCAGACTCCGGCGGGGTCAGGAACTCCCACTCGAATCCGGCCGAGAGGAGGGTGAGTGCCAGCACGCCGAACGACTCGTTGTAGCGCACTCCGCTGTTACGCGATGGTCCCTCGAACTGGTCGAGGGACCGTCCGCCGGTTCCGACTGTGAATTGAGTGATCCCATCGTTCTCCTCCTCCCCGGACGGGTCCTGGGGCAGGAAACGCTCGTAGAAATGGTCGTTGCCATTGATGACCACGTCGGCGTCGGCGTCGGAGAGTGCCTGGAAGATGGGAAGCATCTCGGGGTTTGTCCCTCCCGATCGGGAGCTGAACAGGGGTTGATGCCAGTAGGCGGCGGTGCAGACCGCATTGGTTCCAGCCAGGTCCTGACGCAGCCATTGCTCCTGGAGGGACCCGGCCTCACACCCGCCGATCTCGGTGCAGTTGGAGTTGACGGAAACGACGTGCCATCCGGCGAAGTCGTAGCTGTAGTAACCCTGGGCCGGGTCTCCGGCGGCCTCGCCGAAGTAGCCAAAGTAACCCGAGGCGCCCGGGGTCCGGTACTCCCTCGAGCCGGGAGTGGGACGGGTGATCTCCTTGTGCCGACCCCAGGATGGGTCGTAACAGTCGGTGAAGCTCTGCGCCGACCCGTCCTCGTAGGCGTTGTCACCGGCGGTGAAGACCACCGCCTCGGCGGCCCGGTCCACCGCCTGATCGAGCAGGGCCGCCGTTGTCTCATCGCCCTCGCTGGAACAACTGGCTATGTCGCCCGCCCCGACGAGGACCGTTCCCGTCTGCCCGGCAGGTCCCCCCTCGCCTACGGTGATCACCAGGGCCGGGGCGCCGGACGCGCTCTCCCGCGAGGCGAAGTCGAGGCCGTCGGCCGAGGAGAGCGTGAGGTAGAAGTCGAACTGTCCGTCTCCGGTGACCACCGGTGTGACGTCGACGTCGACCTGGGTGCCCTCTTCACCCCCGGGGAGCGGGGCGATGGGATCCCCGATCGGAGGAGCGGTCTCCCAGGTGGTCTCCAACTCCGTCCATGGGCCTCCCACCAGGTTGACCAGACCGACCTGTGACGATGACCCCACCAGGGTCAGTCGGAGTGTCGCCTCCACGATTGGAACGCCGGGGGGGAGCCCACTCACCTCGAACCTGAGCAGGGCCCTGCGCTCGTCGTTGGGCCCGTCCTGCTCGATGTCGAGGACCTCGATGATCCCGAGGACGGTGTTGGGCTCGTCACTGTCGATCACCGTGTCCTCGCTGGCGGCGAACACGAACTGCTCCCCGCCAGGCTCGGTAGTGGTGGTGGAGACGGGCCCGGTGGTCGTCGTCGAGGTCGGAGCCGTAGTGGTCGAGGGGACGGTCGAGATGGTCGTGGTCACCGAAACGGCGGGGATCGTGTCGCTGCTGTCCCCGTCACGACCTCCCAGTAGGAACCCGACAACCGTCCCCAGCAAGAGCAATCCGGCCACCCCCAGGACGACCAGAGCCGTGGTCTGCTTTCGCCCCGGCTCGGGTCCTTCCGTAGTCATGCCTCTTCCCTCCCCGCAGAATCTGGATGCATACCCGACTGTCGACTCACCGCGGAAATCTACCGATGCCGCCGATGATCTTCCATATCCGATGTTGGATGCCTCCCCGGGAGCATCTAGTATCTGCGGCGTGGGATGGGTGAAAAAGTGGTGGGGACGTCGTACCCGTTGGCAACAGTTTCTATTGGTGCTGATCGTCGCGTTGGGGGTCTACTTCGCCTATACCCTGACCCGGCCCTCGGTGCTGGAGTCGGCGGTGTTCACGATCCCGATCGGAGGCGGCGATGACGAGTTCCGGGTCGAGGGACGCGATCCGGCGTGGTCGCCCGACGGCAGCACGATCGCCTTCACCTCCCAGGGCGAGGACGACGTGGAGACCGTCTTCACCTTCGGTCTCTCCGATGGCGCGGTGGACACGATGGCCCCGGGCGGCGGCCCCGCATGGTCACCTGATGGTGCGATGCTCGCCGTCGCCGCCGAGAACGAGGCCGGGGTCTCTGAGATCTACCTGGTCAACACCGCGACCTCGGAGGCGACCCTCCTCACCGAGGGGAACCACCCGGCCTGGTCGCCGGACGGCTCCACGCTTGCCTTCGACATCACCGATGCCGACGGTGCCTCCACCGTCAACCTGATCGACCTGGAGAGTTCGACCGTCACCACGGTCACCGACGGCGACGAGCCGACCTGGTCACCGGACGGTTCCAGCCTGGCCATCGTCCGTGACAATGCCGAGGAGATCTCGGAGATCTACGTCGTGGATCTGTCCGGATCCGACCCGGTGCTCGTC
>JBOGET010000122.1:0-12556 GCA_050741975.1 Acidimicrobiia bacterium | reverse complement strand
CCTATAGGTCGATATCTCCGCGCCAAAACGGGTTCAGCCCGTCCTGACCAGCTCCACTGTTTCGTCGATGGTCATGGCCTCGCCTTCGATGGTGGCCCGAGCGAACTCGGCGGTCCCTAGCGCTTCTCTCGTCTTCTCCATCTGGGCGAGGTAGTCGTGCTCCTCCGGTGGGGGCCAGGTCGGCACCCGGTGGTTGCTTGCCACCCAATCGGCCAGGCCGAAGAGACGGGCGGCGAGTGTGTCGCGGCCCCGGGCATGGGCACAGACGGCGAGACCGGCGACGGCGATGGCCACGCCTCTCATGTCCTTGGCGTCGTTGCAGAGGATGAGACTCTGAATCAGGGCGTCTTGCGCCCGTTCGAGCTGATCGTGGCGAAAGGCGGTCTTGCCCATGTGATAGAGGAACTCGCCCAGGGCGGCCCGGGGGCCGGCCTTGCCCTCGGTCAACGCCGCCCGGTCCCGGTTCATCTCCACCACCCTTTGCAGCTCCTCGGTGGTCGGGTTGGATTGGATCATCGTCTTCAACTCGAAGAGGTTGTTGGCGGCTTCCCCGTAGAGGCTGAACCCCTCGAGCGCCGACCGATACAACTCCAGGGCATAGTCCTGGTCGCCGGCGAGCCATGCCATGGCCCCGAGGCCGGCGTCGGCATGGGCCAGCCCGAGCGAGTCGCCGGCTATCACCAGGAGAGAGCGGCCCTCGGTGTAGCGGTCGGTGGCCTCGTTGTAATCCCCCTCGTCCCGGGCCAGGGCGGCCAGGCGCAGCGCCGACCAGCCGATGTCGAGCACCCCGGCAGAGTCGAGGAATATCTGATGGCTCTCCATCATCCGGGCCTGGGCCTCCTCGAGGTTCCCCTGGAGACGGGCCATGGTCCCCCAGACGGCGAGGGTCCAGGCCAGCATCCAGGCGTCACCCACCTCACGGGTGAGACGCTCTGCCTCCGGGGCGAGACGAGTTGCCTCTTCCAGGTCGTCACGAAGCCAGGCGGTGGCCATGAGCTGATAGGTCTGGCGGGCCTCACCCTGACGATCCCCGAGTTGTCGGTAGATCTCCAGGGCCTCGGTGACGGCGGTGTGCGCCTCGTCGAAGGCCAGGCGTCTGCCGGCGAGGAGCCCGGCGCCGTGGAGGGCGCGGGCCACGATGGCCGGATCCACTCCTTCACGACGGGACAGGGTCTTCTCCAGCCACTTGGTGCCATCGCTGACCTCCCGTTTGATCACCCAGAACCACCTGAGGGCGCCGGCCATCGCCATCGCCTCCTCGGCCCGGCCCGACTCGTGAAGCCACTCCAGTGCGGCGCGCAGGTTGTATCGGTCGAGCTCCAGGCGATCGGCCCAGACGTTCTGCTCGGTGTCGAGGATCCGGGTGTCGCCCTCTTCGGCCATGGCCAGGAAGAAGTCGGCGTGCCGGTCGCGCAAGGACCCGATCTCCTCCCCCTCGTCGAGTCTCATCCGGGCATAGTGACTGATCGGCTCGAGAAGCCGATACCTGACCGGGTCGGTATCGGCTGCCATCACCAGCGACGTCTCGACTAGACGCGCCAGCAGGTTCATCACATGCTCCTCGACGACGAGACCCCCGGAGCAGACACTCTCGGCTGCCTCGAGGGTGAAACCACCATTGAAGACCGAGAGACGGGTGAACAACGCCCGCTCCGCCTCACCGAGGAAGTCATAGCTCCAATCCAAGGTGGTCTCGAGTGTCTGCTGATGGGGCGGCAGGTCCCGAGCGGTGCCGGCGAGGAGGGCGAACTGTTGATCGAGCCGCTCCACGAGCTGACCGACCGAGAGGACCTTGAGGCGGGCTGCAGCGAGCTCGATGGCCAGGGGGATGCCGTCGAGACGTCGGCAAACCTCGGCCACGAGCTGGGCGTTGGCCTCCGCCAACTCGAAGTTGGGTTGGACCAGTCGCGCTCGGTTCACGAACAGGGCGACGGAGTCGAATGCGGCAATCCCGTCCACCGAACGGACCTCGGGGCCGGGAACGGCCAGAGGGGAGAGCTGGATCAGCTGCTCCTCCCTTATCGACATCCACTCCCGGGTCGTGGCCAGGATCTTCAGCTCAACCGTCCCTTGGAGTAGCTGGTCGGTCAACTTGGCCACGGCGTCGATAAAATGCTCACAACCGTCCAGGATCAGAAGCGAGCGTGCGTTGGCCAACCGGGAGACGAGCGTGTCGGCGAGAGACTGAAGCGGGCTCTCGGTTATTTGCAGCTGGCGAGCCACCGCCGCAGGGAGAAGACCCTCCTCGGGGACGCGGGACACCTCGACGAACCAAACACCGTCCTCGAACGTGGGCGAGAGCTCCTCGGCGACCTTCAATGCCAGAGTGGTCTTGCCGACACCGCCTGGCCCGGTGAGGGTCACGAGGCGGGAATCCTTCAATGCCTCGATCACGGTCTCCTTCTCGAGCTGACGGCCGACCAGCGTCAGGTCGCGCATCGGGAGATTGCCCTTGGAGGCGGTGAGGGTCCTCAGCGGCGGGAACTCGGTGGGGAGATCATCGACGTCGAGCTGATAGATGTGCTCCTCATGTGTCAGGTCACGCAGCCTGTGGGTGCCCAGGTCTTCGAGCCGGGTGCCCTCGGGGAGGTTGTACTCGGTGAGACGGGCCGTGGCCTCCGAGACGAGGATCTGTCCCCCATGCCCGCTGTCCCCGATCCGCGCTGCCCGGTGGACGTCGATGCCTACGTAGTCGGATCCACCGAGCCGGCCCTCACCGGTGTGGATCCCGATCCTGACCCGTACCGTCTGTGATGCCGCCCAAGATTCTCTGGCCAATCGACGCTGGATATCCACCGCACAGGACACCGCATCGAGGGCCGACTGGAATGCGACGAAGAAACCATCCCCCTCGGTCTTCACGATCCGACCCCGATGATCGAGGGAGGCCTGTTTCAGGATGTCATTGTGTCGCTCGAGGAGCGGGCGCCATGCATCGCCGAGCTCCTGGAGCATCCGGGTAGAGCCCTCGATGTCGGAGAAGAGAAAGCTGACCGTCCCTACCGGTAGTTCCCTGATTGTCATCGCGGGCTCCAAATTAACAACGGGGGAGTCGGCTCATCTCCGGATTCGCCGCGCCTCGCGTGACTGGCTCGAGGCGTGGTTCAGGACGCTCGATGCAGGATGCTCAACAGTGAAGCTCGCAGGTCCGCCGGGTCGAGGCCCATGCCGTTGAGAGCCCCCGTGGCCCGGTCGGGTCCGGGGAGAATGGTCAAGGCGAGGGCGACGTGCCCCGGCGCCGATAGATCGGTGCTTCAGGTTCATCGCTTCCTGGAGGGCATTCTTCAAGGTCGTCTTGGCGGCCCCGGTGAACGGTATGTGACGACGACGTGCGTTTTCGGACCGGGAGTCGGGGGCCTCCAACTCGAAGCGGCTCGGATCCACGCCCACCGACTCCAATGCCTCGCCGTCCAACCTGTCCAGCTCCCTGCGCAACGTGTCCGGGCTCAAACCCAGACTCTCCAACACCTCGGAGTCGAAGACCCCGAGGAGGAGATGCTCGGTGCCGACCCGGGCGTCGCCCCGCCGGCGCGCCTCCTCTATCGCCACGGTCACCACCTTGCGGCCGTCTTTGGTGAATCGCTCGAACATCCCTATCTCCCGTACTTCTTGTGAACAGCCTGGCGTGACACACCCAGGGCGTCTCCGATCTGTTGCCATGTCCACCCCTGGGCCCGGGCCGCCAAGACATAGGTCTGCTCCAGACGATCGGTGATACGACGCAGCGGTCGGCCGTGTTGGCGTAATCGGGTTGCGCAGGTCCGTATATGACCCCTGTGTGTCCCAACAACAGGGAACGCCCATCAAGTCCGCCGCTCCGCGGCCACCCGGAACAGGGCTCGGGCCCCTTCTCCCAGCGGCTCAAAACGGTGGTCCTGGGTCTGGCCTCGGAGCCATCTGATGTAGATCTGTTGCAGGACGACACCCAGCTTCCAGGTCCCGAACACGACGTACCAATCCACATCCGAAAGTTGGCGCCCGGATCGGTCCCCGTAGCGCTCCAGCGCAGCTGCCCGGTCCAGCCAGCCCGGAGCCGTGGTCGGCATCGGGCTCAAGGTCGACCGTTCTTCGCCGTCGTCGTACCAAGATGCCATAAGCGTCCCCAGGTCGGCGAGCGGGTCGCCCCTGGTCGCCATGTCCCAGTCGTACACCGCCACGCATCTCCCCGGGTCGTCCGGCGAGACTGCCATGTTGTCCAGACGCCAGTCGTTGTGGATCAGTGTGGGCGGCCCCGAGCGGGGCAGATGGGCACGGAGCCAGACCCCCAGTTCTTCGGCCACAGGATTGTCCTCGTGTTTTGCGTGGTCCCATCGCCGCCACCAACCCTCGACCTGCCGCTCCAGGAAACCTTGTGGACGCCCGAGGTCACCCAGACCGCACCCGGCAGGCTCGACGGAGTGAAGCTCGACCAGGGTATCGACCACGACAGTCGACAGCTTGCAGTTGGCCTCCGGGTCATTCCCGCCTCCAAAGCCCTCCGGCACAACGTCACGGATCACAACACCGGGCTTGCGCTCCATCAAGAAGAAAGGCGCCCCGATCACAGAGGTGTCCTCGCAGAGAGCCAGGGCTCGGGGGGCTTTGTCGAAACCCCGCCAGAGACGCGACAGCACCGTGTACTCCCTCGTCATGTCATGGGCGCTCTCGGCGACCGGCCCCAACGGCGGTCTGCGCAGGACCAACTCGGTCCCGTCGGTGAACTCGAGCAGATACGTGAGGTTGGCCTTGCCACCTGCGAACTGTCTCGTCTTCGGTCTGCCCTGGGGCAGCGAGTCGTTCCTGGCGATCCAGATGGCGAGACGCTCGACATCGAAGCGCTCATCCCCCCGGACCTCGATCACGTCTTCCACCGTTCGTAGGGTATCGGGGGTACTGGGCCGGGCCATCGGTCTACCCTCCACCTGGATGCTGGAGGAGGGTTGATGACCACGCTTTTCGAGATATCCGATCGTCTCACCGAGTCTTATTCCGACCTGTCCCCAATGCTGGCCACGACGTCGGGGATCCCCGGCCGTGATCATCTCTGGGACGACCTGACACCAGACGGCGAAGCGGCGAGAGCCGGGCTCCGGGCCCGGGCCCGGTCCGAGATGTCGGCTCACCTCGACCACGTAGACGCGGTGCAGGCAAGAGCGGCCAGGATCGTTGTTGCCTACCTGGAAACCGCGAACCGTCGCTACGAGAGCGGGCACTGGAAGCGGGACCTCAACCACGTCTACAGCCCGTTCCAGAGGGCCCGTGACACCTTCGACGTGGTGTCCAAGGACGGTCCGGAGGCATGGGACAACCTGACCATGCGCCTCTCCACCTTCGGCGAGATGCTCGACGGCTATCGGTCCAGTCTCCAGGTCGGGCTGGACGAGGGCTTGACGGCGGCACGGCGCCAGGTGCTGAGTGTGATCGAACAGGTGCGCTCTGTGGCCGGCGTGGAGTCGCGATTCGCCGAGTTCCCGTCGATTGCGTCTGCTCGCGGGGGCGACGAGGATCGGGTCGCCAAGGCGGTGCAGAGTGCCCGGTTCGCCTCGGCCCAGTTCGCCGATTGGCTCGAGACCGGGTACCTGCCCCTTGCCGATCCCGCCGACGCCGTTGGTGCGGACCGCTACCTGGAGGGGGCCGAGTATTTCCTGGGCATGGACCTGGACCCGGACGAGACCTACGAGTGGGGTTGGTCGGAGGTGCACCGGCTGCTCGGCGAGATGAAGTCCACTGCGGCCGAGATAGCTCCCGATCGAAGCATCGAGGAGGTCATCGAGCTCCTCGAGACCGACCCCGATCGCTCGGCTCCCGATCACGAGGCTTTCGCCCGCTTCGTCCAGGGGATCCAGACCGAGGCCGTCAGACAACTCGACGGGAGCGCTTTCGATGTCCCGGCCGAGATCAAGGAGGTGACGGTCAACATCGCACCGCCGGGTGGCAGTCTCGGTGCCTGGTACCACGCCCCTTCGGAGGATTTCACCCGTCCCGGGTCGATCTGGTACGCCCCTGGGAGTCGGACTCGGATCCCCTACTGGCAGGAGGTGTCAACCGCCTACCACGAGGGCTTCCCCGGTCATCATCTCCAGGTCGGGCTTGCCGTGCTTCAGCGGGAGATGCTCTCCCGGTTCCATCGCATGTTCATCTGGTACTCGGGGTCGGGGGAGGGTTGGGCGCTCTACGCGGAGCAGTTGATGGACGAGCTCGGCTACTTCGAGAACCCGGAATACCGGCTTGGCCTGCTCGCCAACCAGTTGTTCAGGTCGACCAGGATCGTCGTCGATATCGGGGCTCATTTGGAGAAGCGGATCACGGCCGACGCACCGCTTCATGCGGGAGAGGTCTGGGACCACGACCGTGCGGTCGATTACATGGAGAAGATCGCCCTGCAACCGAGGGACGTGGCCGAGTCCGAGGTCTTGAGGTATCTGGGATGGCCGGGTCAGGCCATCTCCTACAAGGTCGGGGAGCGGGAGATCCTCGATGTGCGCAGAGAGGCGATGCAAGACGCCGGAGCCGGCTTCGACCTCAAGGGTTTCCACCGCCGATTGTTGGAGGCGGGCGCAATCCGGCTCGATCAGCTGCGGGAGACCATGACCTGAGCTCTCACCCGGGTGGTAGCCGATGCGCCGGGAGGTCAGCAGCCGTTGGCTACGAGAGTCGGGTGGGGGTTGATCGCCAGCCCGTTCTTGTACATACCGAAATGGAGGTGGGGGTTGGTCCCCTGGGCGTTACCCGACGTGCCCACATGCCCGATGATGTCACCAGCGCTCACCTTTCCCGTCTTGCCCGCCGCGTCGAGGTGAGATCCGAGGTACTCGATGCCGTCGCTCCCGAAGAGGTTGAACTGGAGCCCGCCGACGGGTCCCTGTATCAGCTCGAGAGTGCCGGAGACCGGCGCCCTGACCGGGGACCCCCGGCCGGCGAACAGGTCGTTGCCTTCGTGATATCTGGAACCACCGCGGGGGAAGCCCCAGTCGTTGAAGTACCTGGAGCTCTCGAGTGGGCAGACCCACCCTGACCCTCCGGGCACCTCGAGGGTCTGGCCGGACCGGATCAGGTTCACGTCGGAGATGCCGTTCAGCTCTGCCAGCTTGGAGATGCTGGTGCCGTGACGAGCCGCGATGTCGCCGAGGCGGTCTCCCTTCTTCACCGTGTAGGTCCCCGATCCACCACTGCTGCTCACATACGACGGGCCGTCGAGGAACAGCCGAGTGCCGGTGTAGACCTTCCCGTTGGTTATCCCGTTGGCCCTGACGATGTCGTCCGGTGAAACACCCTGGTACTGGCCGGCGATCACGTCCAGGTTCTCGCCCCGCTTCACGATGTGAAAGCGCCCGGAGCGGGTGGCGGGGCTCGAGTCCGTCGAGCCTTCGCTTTCCCCGTCCGACGTCTCTGTGGCCTTACCGGAAGCTGCCTTCCCCGTGGCCGGGATGAGCAATTGCTGGCCGGGGAGGATGATATTGGGATTGGCCAGGCTGTTGGCTCGGGCGATGGAGGCCGCGCTGGAGCCGTAGGCAGAGGCGATGCGGGTCAGCGTCTCACCCCTTGCCACGACATGTAGTTGTTCGGGATTGCCGTCCACGCCGGGGATGAGGATCACCTGGCCGGGGAGGATCAGGTCGGGATTCGGGATTTCGTTGAATTCGACCAATTCCGACAACGAGACATCGTGGTCATCTGCGATCTCGCTCAGGGTATCGCCACGCCGCACGGTGTACTCCACCGAGAAAAGAGCAATAGTCACGGCGAGAACCGATCCCACGGCGAGGGCGCGGGCGCGTCGTCTGACCGGCATGAAGGTCCAACTCCTTCAGGCCCCTGTTCCGTCCGCGTGTTCGAGCCTACCCGCAGATCGCGAAATTTCCAGCTATGGGGTTCAGCCGAGGGAGCGAGCCTGTTCGATCCAGGTCCGGGCCCTGGCCCCGCTGACCCCCGCAGCCTCGGCGATGGTGTCGACGGTCGAGGATGCCAGTTTGGATACGTCGTCGATTCCGGCACTCTTGAGCCGGCCCGCGAACACAGGGCCGATCCCGTCGATGGCATCGATGCCGGGGGAGGGCACCGGGGTGGGAACAGCGGCCCGGAGCACCGGTGGCTCAGGCTCGCGTGAGGCGGCCACCGAGATGAATCGGTCACGCATCGCCCAGATCAGGGCGGCCGACGCCCCGATTATGCCGACGATCTTGGCCAGCCTCTTCATGGGGCGTGAGAGTACCCATTCCGGGCGGGCTCTACTCTGGCGGATACGATGAAGGTCGACTTCTACTATCCGCCGAGCCCTCCTGACGGCGCCCCCGAGGCTGCCTGGCTGGCGATCCAACTCGGCTACGACGGGTTCTTCAGCGCGGAGACCCAATACGACCCGTTCCTGCCTCTGGCCCTGGCCGCGAAGGCGGAACCGAGTCTCGAGCTGGGCACAGCGATCGCCGTCGCCTTCCCCCGTTCACCGATGGTGGTAGCCATGACCGCGTGGGACCTCGCCCGCATGTCGCGGGGCAGGTTCATGCTCGGTTTGGGCACCCAGGTCAGGGGCCATATCGTCCGCCGCTTCTCGACGCCCTGGGACAAACCGGTCCCCCGGCTGCGGGAGTACATCCTGGCCCTCCGGGCGATCTGGGACACGTGGCAGAACTCGGTGCCGCTCAACTTCGAGGGCGACTTCTACCAGTTCTCGCTGATGACGCCTTTCTTCGATCCGGGACCGATACCTGACCCGGAGGTGCCGGTCTACATCGCCGGCGTGGGTCCTCACCTCAGCCGTCTCGCCGGTGAGCTGTGCCAGGGGTTCCACATCCACCCCTTTCACACCGTCCGCTATCTCGACGCGATCGTCCTCCCCGGGATCCGAACCGGCGCAGAGAAGTCGGGCCGGTCGCTCGACGACGTAGACCGGGTCACTACGGTCTTCGTCATGACCGGCGAGACCGAGGCCGAGGTCGAGCTGGCCATGGAGCCGGTTCGGCAACAGATCTCGTTCTACGCCTCCACCCCGACGTACCTGCCCGTCCTGGAGTCTGAGGGATGGGACTTCGGTGCCGCGCTCCACGCCATGTCGAAGCGAGGGCAATGGGCCGAGATGTCAAGGGTCGTTCCCGACGAGGCCGTGCTCACGGTGGGGGTGGCCGCCACCATCGACAAGCTCGGCCGTGCTATCAAGGAGCGCTACGGCAATCGGGTGCAACGGGTCGGGTTCTACATGGTCGGCCCCTCTCTCGACCCCGACGCCGTGAGAGAGGTGATCCGCCAGATCAAGGGGTGAGGCGGCCTACGCCACGTCTCAGAACACCACCGCGCTGGTGGTGTCGACCCGGGGGTCGGGATAGGTGTCACGGTCGTCGCCGTCGACTTCGATGATCGAGACCGGGCCCCAGCCGGGTTGGGCCCCCCCTGCCTCTTCGACCGTGTGGCCCCGCCCCCTCAGATCGGCCAGGGTCGAGGCGGGGACGCCAGGTTCGACCTGGAATCGGGCCGCCGAATAGGGTCCGAACTCCTGAACCGTCCATCTCGGTGCGTTCTGTGCGGTCTCCAGGGTCTGACCGGACAGCACCACCCGCGCCGCTACCTGGGCCACGAGTTGGGGCTGCACCGAGCCTCCCCTTGTCCCGATCACCCATCTCGTCTCTCGACCCGAGGTCCACAGCGTCGGGGAAAGGGTGTGCAGCGGGCGTTTGCCTGGCCGCAGCTCGTTGGGATGTCCTGGGGTCAGGGTGAAACCGCTGCCACGGTTGTGGAGGAGGAACCCGCTCCTGGGCGCCCCGAAGGCGGATCCGGTCCCGTAGAAGTTGGACTGGATGATGGAGACGGCCAGTCCCTCTTCGTCCACCACGCAGAGGTATGCAGTCCCCGACTCCGAGCCCATCTTGCGTGGCCAGATCCCCGCTCTCTCCGGGTCAACGGTTGCGGCGGCCCGGGTCAGACGGCCCCGGTCGAGGAGGAGATGGGCCGGCAGGGGAGCGTGAGCGGGATCTGCGATCAGATCGTCCCGCTCCCACGCCACCGAGCGGAAGGCTTCGATCAGGAGATGCCACCAGGTGGGATCTTGGGGCTCGGAAGGCGGTCCCAGCATCTCGAAGACGGCGAGCGTCGCCGGTCCCAGATACCCCTGTGAGTTGGGGGGGATGGTCCAAGCCACCGAGCCGGCCACCGGGCACGAGATCGGATCGACCCAGTCGGCATGGTCCTGGGCCAGGTCCTGATGGCTGATGATCCCACCCAGCTCGTCGACGATGTCATCGGCCGGGACTCCCCGGTAGAAGGCGTCACGGCCTCCCTCGGCAATGGCCTGGAGAGTCGATGCCAGCATCGGCCGGCGCACGAGGTCGCCCCGCTCCACCGGCCTCCCCTCCGGATAGAAATCTTGCACAGCCGGGTGACGGGCGTAGAGGTCGGCCGTCTCGCGGAAGGAGCGTGCCTGCTCGGTCGACACCTCGAATCCATCGGTGGCGTGCCCGATGGCAGGGAGGAGGCAATCGGCCAAGGGGAGAGACCCGAGCTCGGCAGAGAGGGCGGCCCAGCCGTCGACACAGCCGGGCACGGTGACCGAAAGGGGATGGTCGCGGGGGATCTCCGCCCGCCCGAGGTCCCGAAGGACGCCGGGATCGGCAGCCGACCCCGCCCGACCCGAGGAGTTGAGGGCACGCGGGCGGTCCCAGCCCGGTCGGTGGATGAGCGCGAACAGATCGCCTCCGATGCCACAGGTCTCGGGGGCGACCACTCCCTGGGAGGCGGTGGCGGCGATGGCGGCGTCCACTGCGTTTCCGCCTGCCCTGAGGACGCGTCGTGCTGTCTCGGTGGAGAGGTGGTGCGGGCTCGATACCGCGTGTGTCAGGATGATTTGAGGTCGGGGAGCATGCGATTGAGGGCGTCGAGCACGGCACGGACCACCGCCCTCGACTCCTCGTCCTCGACATATGCGCACCCGATCAGGTTGCGTTCCGAGGCCTCGGTCACCACCACCACCTGGGCCACGGCAACCTTGCGGCTCCCCAGAACCGGGATGTCCATCGAGGACACGGCCAGGGCGGCCTCACGATGGATGGCCTGGCGGATCGCCTCCAGGGTCGCGTCGGCGATCTGGCGGGGCCTTGTCGACGTGGCCGCCGCCCCCTTGGCGGTGCCGGTGAACAGGTCGTTCTGCCAGCGCAAGGTCACCGTCACCTCGGCACGGGAGCCGTCGAGGACCTCGCCGACATCGACCAGGGCGGGGCGGAAGCCCCCCTCGAGATCGGCGTCCGCCAGCTGGACCACGGACACCACTCGCCGGTCGATCTCCTCTCCGAACAGGGCCTGGCTCAATGACTGGACATCACGGACCAGCTGTTTTGGCGGCTTGTTGCGACGGGCCAGGACATGGATCTCCTCGATCTGGCCGTTGCCGGTGACGATCCTCGCCGCCTCTACCCCTTCGATGCGGCTGATCTTGTCCTGGAGGGCGATGACGTCCATGCCACGAAGCGTACCCTTGACCGGGGTGGTTCACCGGCATAACGTGCGCCGTTCTCTCTTGTTCCCGCCTGCCTCAGGCTCTAGATTGCATGGTGCTGGAAGGCAATTCATGGGAAACGTGGGGCAGCGAGGTCTTTGACCGGTCTGCCACGGGCCGTGGCGGGCGAGGTCAGGGGCCTTTGACATGTGAAGTTTCCCCGTCAGCATTTGCCGGGGAATAGGTGAGACCGGCGTCAGAACGTCGGCCTTGTGACTGGACGCCCATCAACCCAGCGGAGCGGATCATAAACACCGGCGCACAGAGCCGGTGGAATACGGCACGAATCAGGTGAGCGTTCCCAGATGAAGGCATTTCTGGCCCGCAATCTCGAGTTTGTCGCGAGCCTGGAGTCAGTGCTCGCCGGCTCAAGGATCGGCTGATATACGGCGCCGGCTCACCCACTAAGTCGGGCAGACATGTCGTTTGGGGGCCCATGAGGCTAGGTAGGAAGAGAGTGTTGCGGGGATGGTTGGGACGTCTCCGACCCACGGTGCAGCGTCGATTGCGGATCGCTGTGCCCTACTCGTTGATGGGGCTGTTCGCACTGGTCGCCTCGTTTACCCTCTCCGACGCACCGGACTGGGGTTACTGGCTTCCCTTCGCCGTCCTCTTCGTCCTGCTCGAGTTCTTCGCCGTCGAGGTCAACGACCGCATGCTCCAGTCATCTGCGGTCATGGTGGCCATGACCGCCGGGGTCATCCTCGCCATCCGTCCCGATTCCGATGCCATGTTCGGCATGACCCTCATGGCTGCATTGGGCCCATTGACCCCGGCCGACTTCAAGGAGAAACGCTGGTTTCAACCCCTCGCCAATCTCGGACAGATGGTGGTCGCAGCGGCCGTCGCCGGACTGATCCTGGACCTCAACCTGGAGGGAGTGGGCGCCACCACCAACTCCCTGCCTCGCGTGCTACTGGTCTCGGCGGCGGCGGCTCTGGCCTATGCCACGGTGCAGACGACCTTGGTCCGGTATGCGGTGAAGACGGTGTTCGGGAGGGACAACCTCGAGCCCTGGTCCCAGATGCCGACCCTGTTCACCGGTCAGGTGGCGATGGGTCTGATCGGCGGGCTGATCGGAGCCGCCTTTCTCATCGC
>JBOGET010000121.1:0-7631 GCA_050741975.1 Acidimicrobiia bacterium | reverse complement strand
GGCCGGCTCTGAGCACCGGCCCCACGTCGCGCTTGCCCACCAGCTCGGGGAATCAGACGCCGTGCCGATCTTGACGTCGCACGACGTTGCTGAGCGGCGGGGGGCGCTCGGTGTCGCGGGTGAGTTGGGCCGCGGTGACGAACACGATGCCCCAGGCAATGGCCGCCACCGCCCAGCCCGGGCTGAGGCTCGAGCCGATGTCGGTGTACACCAACGAGGTAACGCCGAGGAGAGCCGGAAGGAGGCCGGCAACCCACGCGGTGAGCCTCCAACCGTCGGGCCGCAGGCTCGCCAAGAGGCCCACTCCGAGGACAGTGAGCGAGAAGGCGGCCATGAATCCGTAGTGACCAAGGTCGAAATGCTCGTTGCCGCTGGCCGCGGTCCTCTGCAACCCGATGTTGGTCGAGGCGTATGCGAGGAGCGGCACGGCGGCGATGACGACGAGTGCGAGCATCACTCGATTCGCTCGCGACATCCGAAAGGAGCCGAACAGATGGCGCCCAGCCGGGTGAAGCATCGTTGCGCCGAGGGTCAGACCGCCGAATATGACGGTCGCAATTATCTGAAACCCGGTCCCCGGCGGAATCCAATAGTCGGTGAGGGGAATGACCAACGCCAGTCCGACCCATGGGATCAGCGCCATCAACTGACCGGCGACGTTCTTCGACGGAGCTCGGAGCTGGGCAAGCAGCCCCACAATCGCCGTCGCGAAGAGAAACGAGAACGTCAAGTCGTGGACGCGATGGCTGCGGATCCTGAAATGCTGGCCGGTGTGGGCGGCTGCGGTCGGCCCGACCAGCCCACCGGCCAGGTCGGGCAGAAAAAGGACTGCGCCGATGAACCCGAACAGGCCCAGGATGACCAGCACGACAAGTGTGAACCCAAGGCCTTGCCTGCGAACCTCCGAGAACCACGGACGAAGCTTGTCCCTGCCCACGGCTCGGAGCCGCGGTGTCGGGGTGCTCATGGTGCGTGCATACCGGGCACGTGGCCGCCGAGCCCTCCGCCGGTGAGCAACAAGATGACGACTAGCACGACCAGGACGATGATGCCGATGCCGACCGCCTTCATCCAGCGTGATGTGGCGCTGGTCTGTGTAGGGCCGGGCGCCGCGTCGATGTCGTTTCCGGTGTCGGGGGGCGGATTCGGATCAGCCATGTGCGCGTCCTCTGCTCGGGGTGAAAGTCACTGATCTGGAACTATCCGAGTTTACGAGACAGAATGTCCGTGTCAAACCATGTTGTCGCCGCCTCGTCGCCATGTATACTTTGGTGGTGCCGAGACTGTGGACCGAGACGATCGAGGAGCACCGTCGCGAGGTGCACGACGCCATTCTCGACACCACGGCAGCGTTGGTGGCAGAGCACGGGTTGCGGTCGGTGACGATGTCGCAGATAGCCGAAGAGGCCGGGATCGGACGTGCGACGCTCTACAAGTACTTTCCGGACGTCGACACGATCCTGTTCACCTGGCACGAACGTCAGATCAGCGGCCACCTCGAGGATCTGGCAAAAGTCCGTGACGCCACCGCCGACCCAGGCGACCGACTGGAAGCAGTGTTGGAGGCCTATGCAGGCATTTCGCGCCGGTCCCGCGGCCACCATGACAGCGGCCTGGCGGCGTTCCTGCATCGAGACGACCGGGTCGCAGAAGCACAACAGCACCTCCGCGATATGCTCCGAGACCTGCTGGGGGAGGCGGCGAAAATGGATGTGGTTCGGGACGATATAGCTCCCGAAGAGCTCGCCAGCTACTGCCTACACGCCATTAGCGCGGCGAGCAGCCTGCCATCAGAGGCCGCGGTGCGTCGCCTGGTCATGGTCATTCTGGCCGGCCTGCAGCCACCCGTTTGACCCCCGGCCGTAACCGTGGAGCCGCCCCCGACTCATTCCAGGAGGCGCTTCCTGTCTTCGAACTCGTCGCGGTCGATCTCGCCGGCTACGAATCGCCGCTCGAGGAGGGCGATGGCGTCGGTCTTTGGCTTGCTGCGGGTGGCTCCGGCGGAGCGGATGGCCCAGATGAGCAGGACGACCACGGCCCCCCAGAACAGGATCATCATGGTCCAGCCGAAGAAACCCATCGTGTTCCAGTTACACCACATTGTGATCACCTCACCCTTCAACGTAGGAACAGGCTGCGGCGGTGTTCAGGGCCGAAGGTCCTGATTGGTTGGGCGAAATCTCCCTGGGAATCCGGGGACTGACTCTGATACTGCTTCGTCACCCACTCCTGGTGTGCTCTCTCCCCTGGGATCCCCAGTTGGCCTTGAAGAACTCGAGGATGGACTTGATGTCTTCCTCGGTGAGCTTGTCACCGCTGTGCTAACCGGGAAAAGCCAAGATCACTGGCGAGCGTGATCCCCAGGATCAGGCGCCGTGGGTCTCGGCGGGTCGTCGTCACCGTCATGCTCGGAGCTCGGGAAGAGGGGTACATGTCCCTGGGCGGCTCGGGCGATCTGGCGCAAGCCCACCACTGTTGGAGCCCGAACATCAGCAGGAACCCGATCCCAGCCGCCACGCCCCGCGAGTCTTCCGAGTTCCATGATTGAACCTGCAATAAACGCTATGACCCCGGTGACGATTGAGTTGATGACTGATATCTGGGTCGGAGTTGCGGCGAGAAAGTCCAGAAACGAGGCGCCGGGTGTTACCTATTTCGGACGATCCGTCACGTGGTAGGCAAAGGGGTCGAGGACAGAGACCTCGGTGATCCGATCCACCGGCAGCCCATTGCTCCGGGCGCTGAGCCGCACCGCCTCCGGATTGGGGGCGTCATATACACAGAAGGTCTTGCCCCGCTCGATCGATACGTAGGAGTGGATCCAAGTGACGTCGCGGTCGCTGTTGCAGGCGATGATGGAGAGAAGGAGCCTGCGCCCTTCAGGGCCGGGCGGGACCTCGAGACCCTCGGGGAAGCTTCGCTCCACTAGATAACGAGGCAGGCCGGCTCCTTCACGAGTCCAAAGTTATGGATCTGGCACTATGCCCACATCGGGCGTTCTGCCTATGTTGGGGAGGGGGTGAGATCAGCCCAGCCGTTGGCGATGGCCATCGCTGCGGCCTGGGTGCGACTGACCACGTTCAGCTTTGACAGGATGGAGGACACGTGGTGGCTGGCGGTCTTCTCGGAGATGAACAACGCCTCAGCGATGGCGGCGTTGGACAGACCAGAGACGATCAATCCCAATACCTCCATCTCTCGGGCCGTGAGTCCGGCCGGATTCTTCATGGTCGATGCTCGCTCACCACGTGGGATGTGAGCGACGCCTCGTCGCTGCAACTCGCGCCGCAGGCCGCGAGCCACCCCTTCCGCTCCCATCGCGGCCAACTCTGCGAAGACCTCGTCCAGATCGGCTCCGGGCTCCATGGCACGAGTGATGGCGGCTTCGATGGGAAAGCCGCGCTTCTCCCATCTCTTTGTCGCCTCCTCGACACGACCCTCGAGCTCCTGTCCGGCGCCGCCGCCGATCGGACCCTCCGGTGGCTCGAAACCAAGGCGATGAGCCCAGAACGCAAGTTGAACGCGACCGCCCTGATGGTTGCGGAGTCCCGGTGAGAGACGGATGCTCTCGTAGCGTCTGATCACGTCTTTCAGGGGGAGTAGCCCGATCCAGGCGCCCTCCATCGCCATGGCACAACCGGCGACCTGGGCTTCGACATCGTCGAATCCTTCGAGCCTTCTCAGCACCTCCTCGGCCTTGTCCACCGCACCCGGGTCGCCGCGGCGCATCCTCAGCGTTGCCGATATCTGATGCGCCTCGATCTCGGTCTGAAGGCAGGTCTTCTGATCGGCCACGATCTCGAGCTCGCGATCGGCGTCGTCCCATCTCCCCGTGATGACGTCGATGTGGGAGAGCGTGGTGGTGGCGGCGATATACCAGGCGTCCAGCTCGTGGGTCATGGAGTAGCGCTGACACTCCCGGAACCATCCTCGGGCTTCTTCGAGATGCCCCGCCCACAGCGACATCACACCCAGGTTGTTGAGTGCCTTGGCCGCGAACTCCCCTGCGTCGGTGGCGATCCCCAGGCGGGCTGCGCTCTCCACGAGGGCGAAACCCTCCTGCTCTCCGAGCATCCAGCGGGCCGTGCCCAGATGGGTGGTGGCGTATACGTCCACCTGCGTGGAGCCCAGTGTCGCGGCCAGTGCTGCCGCCTCCTCTCCCGCGGCTGTGGCCTGATTCAGATGCCCCTCGACCAGCTCGACCCAAGCCAGCACGGACAGCGCAAGGGCCATCTCCTCGATTGGGGGGATACCGCGCAGCACGGAAATCGCCGCCTCCGCCTCGGTGCGTGTCGCTACCAGATCGTTCTGCCGTGCCTCGAAGAAAGCGACCCAGGCCCTTGCCCGGGCAGTCTCCTCCCTCGACTTGGTCAGGTCGAGCCGCCGTCTGCTGTACTCGGTCGCCGTCTCGAAGTCGTTGATCGCGTTGTGTTCCTTGGCCGCCTCGAGCAAGCCTTCGAGAAGGGTCTGGTCGTCCAACGAAGATCCAAGCTCCATTGCATTGGCGTAATGGAACGCGGCCTGGCGATGGGCCCCGGCCCTGGCAGCGTCGGCAGCGGCCCTCAGCGAGTAGGCCACCGCCTTGTCAGTCTCCCCGGCCCCGAGGCTGTGATAGGCCAGGCGGGCGATGTCCGGTGCGTCGGCCACGGTCTGCTCGTGATGGTCGAGAAGACGACGATGGAGTCGAGCCCGAGTCCCCGCTGGCATGCCCTCAATCAGGCTCTTGCGGATCAGCTCGTGACGACAGACCACCCGACCACCCTCGATCTGGAGGAGACGCCGCTCTACTGCCTCATCGATGAGGGCGGCGGCAGAGAGGGCGAAATCCGAGATCGATCCGAGGAGCAGGCCGTCCGGGCTGAGGGATACGACATACAGCAGCTCCAAACCGCCCTTCGGGAGACGTTGGGCACTAGACAGGATGACGTTCTGGATCGTCGGGGGGAGGTCTCGATCGGGGTGACGGAGTAGCTCCTCGACGTAGAAGGGGTTGCCCTCGGTCAACTCAAAGATTCTTAGTGGGTCGACTCCCCGACCCCAGGTCATCTCTTCGACTCCGGCGAGACTGAGGGGAGGAAGGTCGATCCTCAGCGCCGCCGGACCGAGATCGGCGACCACCAGACGGAGTGGGGGATTGAGTGCCAGCTCCTCGGACCTGAAGGTGACGATCAGGGTGCTGTTGGTGGCTCCGATTCGCCGTCCCAGGTATCGGATCAGACCCAGGGTGGCCTCGTCGGCCCAATGGACGTCTTCGATCACCAAGATGACGCGATCGTTCTTGATGAGGTCGAGCATCCCGATGTACACGCTCGGTCGTCCTGCCCCGGATCGGATGTCGGCTCGCAGCTCTTCGGGAAGCTCGTCGAGTAGCTCGAAGAGGGGGGCAAAGGCGGCGGGGATCCCGACCGGCTCACAGGCTGCGGCCAGCAATAGGAAACGATGGTCCAGACTGGCGAGAAGATGATCGACGAGGGAAGTCTTTCCATGACCGGCCTCGCCGAGAAGAAGCACGACCCTCCCCGCTTGAGCTGACCGATCCACCGCCTCCATGAGAGCGGCAAGATGCTCGTCTCTTTCGACAAGCGGGGCGCTCGTGGTGTCGATCGAACGAGCATACTCGGGGCGTAGGGCCTTGGAGGTCGACCGTCTAGAGACGACCCTGGACCACAGGTGGGACCTGACATGCGAGCCAGCCTGGCGATGGGAAGCCCGGATACCGCGGAGGTTACGGAGTCAGACGTATGACCATCCTCCATGCCTAAGCCGAAGCGGCCGGTCAGATCGCCCGGTTTGGGGTCGCCGGCTCTGGTGGCAGCCAGCGCTTCGGTTGTAATGGCGCTCGGTGCATTCTGCTTGGTCCACGGTGCGGTGGGTTCTTCGGCTTGATCCTGGTGCACGTCCAAGACGCTCGCGGCATCGACGATCATTAGAGGTTGGGAAGGTCACTGCAGAATCTGACGCTGTATGGCTGTTGAGGCGGGATTCGGGCGGTGCCATCAGCCATGCCCGAGTGGGCCGCCTAACATGCTTTCCGCCAGGTTGGGTTTCCCGAAAATCCGTGTGACAATTGAGAATTCTTGCGCCCGTAGCTCAATTGGATAGAGCGTCTGACTACGGAGTATCCGCGACTGTCCGCTGCGGAGAGGGTCGTTGGGCATCGGCTTGGTGCGCAAACCGATGTGACCGCTCCCGCTGGTTCGTCGGGATCGGCCGTCTCAGCCGATGTCAGGCTTGGGCTTCTACCCGTTCTTCTTTAGCCGCGGTGAACACCTCGCGTGCCGCATCGGCGTTTAGTGCAGCGATCCCGAGTCCAACGATGAGATCGGGCCATGCGGATCGGATGAGAAAGGCGGTGACCAGGCCAGCTGCGATGATCGCGATGTTGGCGATGGCGTCGTTGCGGGCCGAGAGGAATGCGGCTCGGGCCAGGCTGCCTTGCTTGGCGCGGAACCGGACTAGCAGCAGGGCGCAGGTCAGGTTGACTACCAGGGCGCCGAGTCCAACCAGCGATAGTTGGAGTGGGTCGGGGGCTACTGGGTCTCGGAGCTTCTCCCATGCGGTCCATAGGGTCACCCCTGCCGGGATCAGCAGGATCCCGGCGAGAGTCATTCCCACTCTGGCCCGCCATACCAGGGTCATGCCGAGAGCGGCGACGATGAGCAGGTTGACCGATGCGTCCTCCAGGAAGTCGATGCTGTCGGCGAGCAGCGACACCGAACCGATCCGGCGTGCCGTGATGAACTCGATGGCGAAGTAGGAGAGGTTGAGAACCGCCACCAGGACGACGGTCCGTTTGAAGCCCAGGGTGTTTCTCCAGCGCATGGATCGCCGATCGTAAACCTTGCGGTGGAACGGTCTGGACGAGGCTCGCCTTTACGGTTCGAAGTCCTGTGATCTTCGATCAGCCGGGTGTGGATTCGTGGCTGGTTAGGATGATTAGACGGTGATGGGGCTCGCCGCTAACCGCCCGCCCGGTCGGGCTGATGGCTCCTTCAAGTTTGGGCCATGTCACCACCAACACCACCTCCCGGCGGCCGATCGTCTCGCATCGCTTTGACGTTCGGCACTCGCCTCGGGCCTGCCGCTGCCGTGTTCGCCGGAGGCCTGTTCGGTTCGGCAGCACGGACCGGGATCGGTTATTGGCTCCCCACCTCACCGGGTGGATTCCCATTCGCGATTCTGGCCACAAACCTGATCGGCTCGTTCCTGCTCGGCTTCTATCTGGCCCGGCGGGAGCAAGGTGTCTCGGCGAGATGGTCGCTCCAATTCTGGGGCATCGGAGTGCTGGGTTCGTTCACCACCTTCTCCGCTTTCAGCCTCGACGTCGTCCACCTTGTCCAAGACCAGCGGCCGCTCACGGCTGTCCTCTACGTGTGTGTCGCTTGTCGCCGGTCTCGGTCTCGCGCTGGCCGGTGAGCGGGTAGGAATGGTGATCCGTTGACGTTGCTGGTCGCCACCTTGGCGGGAGCCGCCGGAGCCGTCCTCCGCTACATCGTGTCCGGGATCGTTCAACAGCTCACTCGCTCCGGATTCCCCGTGGGCACGCTCACCGTCAATCTCAGCGGGGCGTTTCTCCTCGGCCTCGTCGCCGGTGTCGACAACCTCGAATCATCAACGACGCTGGCCACGGC
>JBOGET010000120.1:0-82564 GCA_050741975.1 Acidimicrobiia bacterium | reverse complement strand
GTTAACCTGTGTCGGCGCGCGTAGATCCCCTTTGGGGGGTGGTGTAACCGGTAGCACCGTCGGGTGCCGGGTCCTGCCGGAGCGGGTTCTACCTGGTCGACCGTTGATCTGTCGGCGCGCGTAGATCCCCTTTGGGGGGTGGTGTAACCGGTAGCACCGTCGGGTGCGGGGTCCTGCCGGAGCGGGTTGCCGCCGCGACCACCGTTAACCTGTGTCGGCGCGCGTAGAACCCCTTTGGGGGGTGGTGTAACCGGTAGCACAGCAGGTTTTGGTCCTGCCGGAGCGGGTTCGAGTCCTGCCCCCCCAGCGTCACAAACCGAGAGGTACCTGCTTGTCCATTCATGTCGTCGTCCTCGCCGCCGGCCAGGGGAAGAGAATGATGTCCGACCTGCCGAAAGTGGCCCACATCGCGGCGGGGAGACCGATGGTCGCCTGGGTGCTGGAGGCGGTGCGGCCGTTGCAACCCGTGAGCGTCGTCGTGGTGGTTGGTCATGGCGCCGATCAGGTGGGCCCCCACCTCCCGTCCGGGGTGGTACCGGCGGTTCAGGAGGAGCAGCTCGGGACCGGTCATGCCACCAAGGTCGGTCTCGATGTCCTGGGGGACGTCGCCCCCGATGACACGATCATGGTGCTCTACGGGGACATGCCCCTCCTCACCTCGGAACTGGTGACCCGTCTCGCCGCGCGCTCAGACGACGTGGCGGCCCGGCTGGTGACCGCAGTGTTCGACGACCCCACGGGGTACGGGCGTGTGATCAGGGACGACCATGGTCTGGTGGTCGGGATCGTCGAGGAGAAGGACTGTGACGACGCCCAACGTGCGATACACGAGATCAACGCCGGGGCCTATGCCTTCCGGGCCAACGACCTGATCGACGCGCTGGGTGGCGTCACCAACCAGAATGCACAGGGCGAGTACTACCTGACCGATGTCATCGGGATCCTCGTCGGGCGAGGTGAGCGTTTGGAACCGGTCGAGGCGACACCCGAGGAGGTGGTCGGAATCAACTCCCAGGATCAACTATCGGAAGCCCGAAGACTTTTGCAGACCCGGATCAACCAGGCCCTGATGGAGTCGGGGGTGTGGATGCTCGACCCGGACCGCGTCTACATCGACGACACGGTGACGGTCGAGCCGGGGGCGCGGATCTACCCGGGGGTGCATCTCGAAGGCGACACCACCGTGGCGGCGGGGGCTCAGATCGGGCCCGACGTCTTCGCCCTGGACTCCGCCATCGGGGCCGGCTCGACGGTCTGGTACGCCGTGCTGCGCGGGGCGGTGGTGGGCGAAGACTGTGAGGTCGGTCCCTACGCCTCGCTTCGACCGGGGACGGTGCTGGGTAAGGGGGCCAAGGTGGGCACTTTCGTTGAGACCAAGAACACCACCCTCGGGGAGCGGGCCAAGGCGCCCCACCTCAGCTATCTGGGCGATGCGACCGTCGGAGCCAGGTCCAACATCGGGGCCGGGTCGATCACCTGCAACTACGACGGCTATGAAAAGCACCACACTGTGATCGGAGAGGACGCCTTCATCGGGTCGGACACAATGCTCGTCGCCCCCCTCACCGTCGGCGACCGCGCAGTCACGGGAGCCGGCTCGGCGATCACCGATGACGTCGAGGAAGGAGCCCTCGCCATAGAGCGCAACAAGCAGGTGGTGATCCCCGGCTACTCTCAACGTCGAGCAGAGAGACAGGCCGCCAAGGAAACCGAGGACTGAGTTGGACATTGTCTCCCGCAACCGAATGATGCTCTTCACCGGGAGTGCCAACATCCCCCTGGCCGAAGAGGTGGCGGAGGTGATGGGCATCTCCCTGGGTGAGCTCGAGCGCTCCCGGTTCGCCAACGGCGAGATCTATGTCCGGCCCGGGGAAAGCGTCCGTGGCGCCGACTGCTACGTGATCCAGAGCCACTGCCGTCCGATCAACGACCACATCATGGAGCAGTTGATCACCATCGACGCCCTCAATCGGGCGTCCGCCCGCCGGATCACCGCGGTGATGCCGTTCTTCGGCTACTCGAGACAGGACAAGAAGGTGCGGCCGCGGGAGCCGATCACAGCCCGATTGGTGGGTGATCTCTTCATGACCGCAGGCGCCGACCGCCTGGTTTCGGTCGACCTCCACACCGGACAGCTCCAGGGATTCATCACCAAGCCGTTCGACTCTCTCACCGCATTGCCCATCATCACCGAGTATCTGTCGGAGCGGCTCGACGGGCCGACCACTGTGGTCTCGCCCGATGCCGGCGGCGTGAAGCGGGCCGAGCGCTATGCCCGCTTCCTCGACGCCTCCGTGGCCTTCGTCTACAAGAGACGCGACCCAATGCATCACAACGTCTCCGAGGCCCTGGAGATGGCCGGATCGGTGGCGGGCCGGCACGTCGTCATCGTCGACGACATAATCGACACCGCGGGCACGGTCGCCAACGCCGCGGAGATGGTGCAAGACCAAGGGGCGGCCAGCGTCCGGATCGCAGCCACCCACGGCGTGTTCTCCGAGCCTGCGCTGGACCTGCTCAAGAACGCACCGGTGGAGGAGGTGATCGTGACCAACACCCTGCCGGTTTCGGCTGAGGTCCTAGAGCTCGACAAGGTGCATGTGCTTTCGATCGCCCCGATCCTGGCCGAGACCCTCCAGGCGATCTTCATGGATTCCTCTGTTTCGGAGATCTTCCTCGGCGAGAACGCCTAGCTCGGCAACGTCCGGCGCCGTGGTTCCTACACTCCTCGCCTCGTGAGTGCGCGCCATCGCCAACCTGTCTCCACGGCCCAGGCTCGGCTGCGCTCCCTCGTCATCGCACTCGTGGCCATCTTCATCATCGCCTTCTTCTTCCTGCGCGGCTCGGGCGAAGGGGATGGCCCCCAGGGGACGAATCCCCCTGCGGCCGCCGGGTCCACCACCACTTCGACGCCGTCCGGCTCGGTGACCACCTCGCCCGGAGGTTCCACCACCCTCCCCGGGGGACAGACCAGCACCAGCGGCAATCTGCCCGCCCTGCAGGGGGTGAGATTGGAGACGGTCGCCCAGGACCTCAGGCAGCCCACATCGATAACCACCCCACCGGGTGACGAGCGTCTCTTCGTGGTGGAGCGATTCGGTGTGATCCGGGTCCTCGATGCCAATCGTGAGCTGCTCGACACGACCTTCCTCGATCTCACGGACAGGGTCCTGGCCAACGGGATCGAACAGGGGCTGCTCGGTCTCGCCTTCCACCCCGACTACGCCAACAACGGCCGCTTCTACGTCTACTACACCGACCAAGGGGGACGACGCCAACTCTCCGAGTTCCAGGTGTCGGTGTCCGACCCCAACATCGCGTCGCCCGACACCGAGCGGGTGCTGATCGAGCTGGAGCAGCCGCCGGACGCCACCGACATCCGTCACTACGGCGGCCAGCTCGCCTTCGGGCCCGACGGGTACCTGTGGATGTCGATGGGAGATGGCGCCGACTCCAGAGACCAGGGACAGGACCCGAACACCCTGTTCGGCACGGTGTCCAGGATCGACGTCGACGGCGGAGACCCCTACGGGGTCCCGGCCGAGAACCCCTTCGTCGACGGTGGCGGGGCCGAGGAGGTGTGGGCCTTCGGTCTGAGGAACCCGTGGCGCTTCTCAATCGACCCGGTGGACCGGCTCATCTACATCGCCGACGTCGGTCACGCCGACCAGGAGGAGATAAATGTCCTTCCCATCGACGAGGGTGGTTTCAACCTCGGATGGTCGGACGTCGAGGGGACGCGATGCTTTCACGTCCAGGACTGCGATCTCGCCAACTACACCTCGCCCGTGCTCACCTACACCCACGAAGAAGGGTGCTCCGTGACCGGCGGCTACGTCTATCGGGGCAGCGCGATTCCCGAGCTCGCCGGCACCTACTTCTACAGCGATTGGTGCTCCGAGTGGATCCGGTCGTTCAAGTACGTCGGAGGCCAGGTCACCGAGGAGCGGGACTGGTCGGCCGACCTGGGCCAGCTCGGGTTCATCAACACCTTCGGCCTGGACGATGCCGGCGAGCTGTACCTGGGCACCCACGAGGAGGGCACCATCGCCCGCTTCGTGGCCGACCGTTAGCCTGGGTTCGGTCCTTCCAGCGGGTTCAGCCGCCGTTATCCGATGGCGGGAGCGAGATCACCTCGCCCGGGTAGATGAGGTCGGGGTCGCCGGAAAGGAGACGTTCCCGGTTGACCTCGATGACCGAGCGCCAATAGGGAGCCACTTCCTCAGGCCCCGCCGGGCGTCCCAGGGCCTGATCGAGGCGGGCATCGCTGATCTTCCACAAATGGTCTCCGGGCTTCACCACGACAGAGTCACCCGGGGCGGCACCCTCACCGATCGACACCGGCACGAAGACGTTGGGCCCCGCCGGCTCGGCCACGGCCATCGAGCCGATCAGACACACCGCTGTGGCGAGTCCGAGTCGTCTTCCCCACGCCATGCCCCATCAATACGACAAGAGGGGAGCGAGGGGAAGGGGGTTACAGTGCCGGGAAGCCGATCAGGAGCCGGAATGAAAGTCCGTATCGGAATCGCCGATACCAACAAGGTCGTCGAGGTCGACATCGACGACGTCAAGACTTTTCAGAAGGAGATGGAGCGTGGAGTGACCGATGGTGGCCTCGCTTGGTTCACCGACACCAAGGGACGCACCGTGGGCATCCCCACCCGCTCCGTCGCCTTCGTCGAGATAGAAGCCGCGGACAGCGGTCCCTCGGTCGGCTTCGCCCCGGCTGTTTGATTGCCGGCCGACTTTGTCCGGTTGGCTCCGTGACGTAAGAGCCTCTCGCATCGGGGACTACGTCCACCGACGCGTCGGTCAGCGCGGCTATCCGCGGTCAGACCGCCCGCCGGCGGCGCTCGGCGAGCCAGCGCTTGCGGAGACGACGACGATCGTCCTCGGCGTAACCGCCCCAGACCCCGGACTCCTGATTCGTCTCCAGGGCATATTGGAGACACGACTCCTGGACCGGGCAGGTCGAGCAGATGGCGACGGCGGCCTCGATCTGCTCGATCGCCGGACCGGTGGTCCCGACCGGGAAGAACAGAGTCGGCTCGGAGTCCCGGCAGGCTGCCAGATCCCGCCAATCTGTGGTGATGGTGGTAAGCAAGACCATTTCCTAACTTTGTGATCTTTTTCACAAGCGTTCCCAGCAGGGAAATGCTGGGAACGATGGATTTCCAGCCCGAACGATACAGTCCGGATTCCAGCCTGTAAACGGTTTTCTAGGAGCGAAGTGAAGGACCCTCCCGTCGTGGTCGGTCACAGGGGATGGCCCGCCCGTTTCCCCGACAACACCTTGGCCGGCTTCCTCGCCGCCGCCACGGTCGCCGATGCCGTGGAGACCGACATCCGGCGCAGTGCCGACGGGAAGCTGGTTCTGTCCCACGACCCGGTCCTCGGCGGGCTCGATGTCGCCGACCACCCATGGTCCGTCCTCGGTGAGCTCGATCTGGGTGACGGTCATCGTCCGGCGCTTCTCGACGAGGCGATAGCAGCCATCCCGGGCACGTCGTTTCAGTTCGAGGTCAAGAACCAGCCACACGAGCCGGGTTTCGAGCCCGATCACCGACTCGCCTTGGAGACGGCGGCGCGGGCTCGGCCCGGGGACATGGTCACCTCGTTCAATTGGGACACGTTGGCCGCTCTTCGTCGGGTGTTCCCCGAGGTGACGACCGGCGTGCTGGTTGGTGACTCGGGCGACATAGACCAGGCCATCAACGAGTGTTTTGACGTCGGCCACCCCGCTTTGGTTCCCTCGATTCAACTGTCCATAACCGATCTGGTGCGCTCACTCGAGACCGGTCTGCAGGTGTTTCCCTGGGTGGTGAACGACTCGGGGCGCGCCGGCGAGTTGGCCGGTCTCGGGGTGTGGGGCATCATTACCGACGACCCGGGCGTCGTGAGCTCGGCCCTTGGGAGAGACCGATGAGCATCAAGGAGGAGCTGGTAGTAGAGCTCAGGCACGCGATGAGGTCCAAAGATGGCCCCAGACGCGACGTCATCCGGCAGATCGAGACCGAGGTCTCCCTGGCCCGGAGCCAGCCCGGGTTCGCCGGAGAGGTCGACGACGACTTGTACCGCCAGGTCATCGCCTCCTACGTCAAGAAGATGGACAAGTCGCGTCAGGAGTATCTCGACCTCGGGGCTCGGGGCGAGGCCATGGCGGCCAAGCTCGGGTTCGAGGTGGAGTACCTGTCCCGTTGGCTGCCCCAGAAGCTGGACGAGGAAGCCACCCGCGCCTTGGTCCGGGCGGCGATCGTCGAGCTGGGTGTCGGCGGTGACGAGAAGGCTGCCGGCCGGGTGACCGGACAATTGATGAAGAGTCGCGGCAAGGACCTCGACGGGGGCCTGGTCAATCGTCTGGTCCGCGAGGAGCTCTCCGCCGGTTGAGCGTGCCCGACTACGAGCCGATGCTGGCCGCACGCTGGACGGCTGCCTTCGACGATCCCGGCTGGTGGTTCGAGGTCAAATGGGACGGGTACCGGGCGGTCGTCGCCTCCGAGGGAGGGCGGATACGGGCTCGCTCCAGACGTGGGCTGGATCTGACCGGATCGTTCCCCGAGCTGTCCGCCCTTCCCATACCCGATGGGGTGGCAATCGATGGGGAGGTGGTGGCCTTCGATGATCAGGGCCGCCCCTCCTTCTCCAACTTGCAGAGACGCACGGGATTCGGTGGCCGGGGCACAGGTGCCGATGTGGGGGTCAACTTCGTCGCTTTCGACCTTCTCTACAACGGGGAGAGCCTCCTTGCCCGACCGTACGAAGAGCGGGTCGAGCGACTGGGCGCATTGAGCCTGTCATCGCCGATCGTGGTCCCCGAGCCGACGCCGGAGCGCGGGACCAACCTGTTCGATGTGGCTCGGGCCCGTGGTCTGGAGGGCATAGTCGGGAAGAGACTCGGCTCCCCCTATCTCCCCGGGAGGCGGTCGCCCGATTGGCGGAAAGTCTCGGTGAGACGGCGTCTGCGGGCGGTGGTGGGCGGCTACCTGCCCGGCGAGGGGGGAAGGGCCTCTACGTTCGGTTCGATCCTGGTGGGGCTCCACGACGAGAAGGGGCTGCGCTGGATCGCCGCCGTCGGTTCGGGTTTCGACGAGGCCTCCCTTCGGGCATTTGCCGGCCATCTCCGCCAGATCGAACGTCCGACTTCACCCTTCCACAACCAGGTGATCCTCCCCAAGCCGACCAGACCAGTCTGGGTGGAGCCAGGGATCGTGGTCGACGTGGAGTACAAGGAATGGACCCACGACCAGCACCTCAGGGCACCGGTGTACAAGGGGATAGAGATGGCAGACCCGGAGACGGTGACTTGGGCCGAGGAGGGGCCTGTCTAACCGGCCTTTGCGGTCTTGGTCTCCTTCGACTTGGTTGCCTCCACCGACGCCTTGAGCGCCTCGAGCAGGTCGACGACCTTGGTTGGCTCCGGCGAGACGGTGGCGACGATCTCCTCGCCCGCCACCTTCTTGGCAGCCAGCTCCTCGATCGCCTCCCGGGTGCGGTCGACGTACTCGGCGGCGTCGAAGGGGCGGGTCAGGTTGGCGATGAGCGAGGCAGCCATCTTCACCTCTTCGGGTCGGATCTCGACCTCCGAATCCAACTCTTCGAACTCGGCGTCGCGCAGCTCGTCGGGCCAATACATGGTCTCCATGACGATCACACCGTCTCTGGCCCGAAGTGTGGCGAGCTGCTGCTTCTCCCGGATCGAGACCTTGGCGATGGCCACGCGTCCCTTGTCCTCCAGCGCCTCCTCCAAGATCTTATAGGCCTTGATGCCAGTCTTCTCCGGGGCCAGGTAGTAGGACGACTTGTAGTACATCGGGTCGATCTCCGACTCGTCCACGAACTGGACCACGTCGACCAGTTTGTTGCCGTCCTGATGGGCCGAGTCGAGCTCCTCGTCGGTGAAGACGACGTAGCGATCCTTCTCGAACTCGTAGCCCTTGACGATGTCGTCCCACTCCACTTCCTTGCCGTCGGCCTCGGCGACCCGCTTGTAGCGGATGGGGGAGTGATCGGTCTTGCGGAGCTGCTTGAACTTGGGCGTCTTGTTGTCGGTAGCGGTGTAGAGACCAACCGGGATGGTCACCAGCCCGAAGTTGATTGCACCCTTCCATATGGCTCTTGGCATGGGCTGAATGGTACCGGGTAACGGTTAATTGGTGGTGGGTGGTGGGTGGCGGTTCAGCATGGTGGCGCGGCGGTAGCTCCGGCCGACCGGCGTCTGTTCGCCCGAGGCTGTGTGGACGCGGGGCCGTTCCATGTCGATGGCTGAGGGTGGGCCTCGGGCGAAGTCGGCCGGCAATGAGAGCGGCGCTCCCGGCAGGATTCGAACCTGCGCACCCGGCTCCGGAGGCCGGCGCTCTATCCCCTGAGCTACGGGAGCTCGATGGCGCGGATTGTACCGACGCCGCAACCCCTACCCTCCGGCCTGTGATGTACGTCTCGACCAGGGGTAACGCTCCCGAGCTGGGGTTTCGGGGTACCTTGCTCGCCGGTCTGGCCGCCGATGGCGGGCTGTACGTGCCCGATCGGATCCCGCTCCTGCCCGAGGGATGGCGGGAATGGTCCTATCAGCAGGCCGTGACCGCCACGCTGACCCTCTTCGGCGCCGAGCAGGTCGGGCCATTGGTGCTGCAAGCGGCGTCCCGATTCGCTCCTCCCGAGGTGGCGCCCCTGGTCGAGGTCGGTGATCGATCCGTGTTCGAGCTGTTCTGGGGCCCGACCCTCTCCTTCAAGGACCACGCCCTCCAGGTGCTGGGAGGACTGCTCGACCGCGAGGTCACCGCTCCGGCCACAGTCCTCGTAGCCACCTCGGGCGATACCGGCTCGGCGGCGATCGAGGCGTGCCGGGGCCGTCCCCACCTGAGGATCGTGGTCCTCTTTCCCCACGGGATGGTGACCCACTTCCAACGCCGCCAGATGACCACGGTCGAGGACGAGAACGTCGTGGCGGTGGCGGTAAGAGGCACCTTCGACGATTGCCAGGCGATGGTCAAGGATGCCTTCCGACGCCACGAAGGCCTTCTCGCCCTCAACTCGATCAACTGGGCCCGGGTGGCGGCCCAGAGCGGCTATTACGTGTATCTGGCGGGCCGGATGGCACAGTCCTTCGACGTCATTGTCCCCACGGGCAATTTCGGCAACGTCCTCTCCTGCTGGGTCGCCAAGCAGATGGGAGCCCCCATCGAACAGATCACCATCGCCAACAATGCCAACCGGGGTGTCGCCACCCTGGTCAACACGGGCTCGATGGCCACCATGGAGGTGGTCCCGACCCTGGCCCCGGCGATGGACGTGAAGGTCCCCTCGAACCTGGAGCGATTCACCGGCGACCCGACCCGGGCATTCAACGCCGGGTATGCGGAGGACCAACAGATCAGGGAGACGATGGCCGATGTCGACCGACGTCATGGTTATCTGCTCGACCCGCACACCGCCACGGCATGGTTCGTGGGCAGCTCGGTCCTGGGTGAGAGGCCCCAGGTGGTGGTGGGCACCGCTCATCCGGCCAAGTTCCCCGATGCCGTCGAGCAGTCGGTCGGCCGCCGGCCCGAGCTGCCGACGGGGTTCGAGGACCTCCTCCGGAGACCCGAGCGCTCCGTGCTCATCGACGCCGATCCTTCAGACCTGGATCGTCTGCTCCGATAACCAACCTCGTAGCTGCTTTGCGCAAACGCGGCGACCAGCTACCATACGGGGTGCCGACGACGCCAAGGGACGCCGCGGCGATCCACCCACAGTCCTCATCAGAGGCATGCCCCGTTGCATGGCAATGGTGCGTATCCCGGTCCAATTGAGCCTGCCAGCGAAGAATCGCGAAGGATCCAATGACCACACGAGCTCAACTCCAGAGCAAGTCCATCGACGAACTGAGACAGATCGCCGATGCCGTAGGGATCGAGACCGACGGTCTCCAGAAATCAAAGCTGATCACCGCCCTCGTGGACGCCGGTCAGGTTGCAGCGGCGTCCCCGACCGAGGACGTCGAGCTGCCCCAGGCAACACCTCGAATCGAGAGAGTGGCACAGGACGGCGAAGGCGAGCCCGAGTCAGACGACTCCGATGACACGCGCCTCGAGCAGCGTCCGGGGGGACGTGTCGACTACGAGGATCACCGTCAGGGCGGCAATCGGAATCGCAACCGCCGCCGTCGGGGCGGGGGTCGCGACGACGAGTTCATCCCCGAGGAGGACTTGGAGATCCGCGAAGGCCTGCTCGACATCCTGCCCGAGGGCTATGGCTTCTTGAGAGTCACCGGGTATCTGCCCGGCGACAAAGACGTCTACGTCTCGGCCAACCAGGTGCGCAAGTTCCGTCTCAGGAAGGGCGACATCGTCTCCGGGCCGATCCGCCCCCCTCGCTCCAAGGAGAAGTTCCCCGCCGTCGTCCGCATCGACAAGGTCAACGGGATGTCATCCGAAGAGGCGATGAGACGGCCCAAGTTCGAGTCCCTCACCCCGTTGTTCCCCGATGAGAGGCTCCGTCTCGAGGTGGACGGGAAGGCCAACGGCATCCTCACCCGGATCGTCGACCTAATCGCTCCCATCGGGAAGGGACAGCGTGGCCTCATCGTCTCCCCGCCCAAGGCGGGCAAGACGACCGTGCTCCAGGAGATCGCCCAGGCGATCACGACCAACAACCCGGAGTGCTATCTGATGGTGGTCCTGGTCGACGAGCGACCGGAAGAGGTCACCGACATGCAGCGCTCGGTCAAGGGCGAGGTCATCTACTCCACCTTCGACCGTCCCGCCGAGGAGCACACCCAGGTCTCGGAGCTGGCGCTGGAGCGGGCCAAGCGCCTGGTGGAGATGGGCACCGATGTGGTCATCCTCCTCGACTCGATCACCCGTCTGGCCCGGGCTCACAACCTGGCCACGCCCGCGTCGGGCCGAATCCTCTCCGGAGGTGTGGACTCTCAGGCCCTGTACCCGCCGAAGCGGTTCTTCGGCGCCGCCCGAAACATCGAGGAGGGCGGCTCGCTGACCATCCTCGGGACTGCCCTCGTCGAGACCGGGTCCAAGATGGACGAGGTCATCTTCGAGGAGTTCAAGGGCACCGGGAACATGGAGCTCCGCCTCGATCGCAAGCTGGCCGACAAGCGGATCTACCCGGCGATCGACATCGAGGCCTCGGGAACAAGAAAGGAAGAGCTCTTGTTCGACCAGAAAGAGCTCACGCAGGTCTGGAAGCTGCGCAGGGTGCTGCTGGCGTTGGATCCGGGTGCCGCCCTGGAACTGCTCATCGACCGTTTGAAGACCACCAAGTCCAACGCCGAGTTCCTCGCCGAGGTGGCGAAGAGCGGCAACTGAGATAGGAGTCATGGTGAAGACCGACATTCATCCTGCATACGCCGAGACGCACGTCACGTGCTCGTGTGGCAACGTCTTCACCACGAGGAGCACCAAGCCCGGCGAGATGCACATCGAGTTGTGCAACGAGTGCCATCCATTCTTCACCGGCAAGCAGAAGCTGGTGGACAGCGGGGGGCGGGTCGAGCGTTTCCAGAAGCGCTACGGGAAGACCGTCTTCACCAAGGCCGGCGACCCGGCCGATGCGAGCGCGGAGGCGGAAACCGCTGACGCGGAATGAGTCAGGCGCTCACCGGCTGAGCGGTCCGGTCGACCCGGCCAAGACGGTCGGGGGCCAGGCGGTCATGGAGGGTGTGATGATGCGCGCCCCTGGGGCCTGGGCGGTGGCGGTCCGTCGCCCCGACCAGACGATCGTGGCCCGACGCGACATCCTGGGCCGTCTCGCCGACCGGAACCGAGCCGCCCGCATCCCCTTAGTTCGTGGCGTCGTCGTGCTCTGGGAGTCACTGAGTCTCGGGTTCCGCGCCCTCTCCTGGTCGGCCGAGATGGCCACCGGTGAGGAGGAAGAGCCATTGAGCAAGGCCCAGATCGGGTGGACCATGGGTCTCGCCTTCGTCGTGTTCGCCGGGATCTTCATCCTGCTCCCGGCGCTGGCCGCCGGTCTGTTGTCCGGTGAGTCGGGGATTGCCTTCAATGTGATCGAGGGGATCACCCGCCTCGTCCTTTTCATCGGGTACATATGGGCGATCGGACGCTCCTCCGAGATCGCGAGGGTGTTCGAGTATCACGGCGCCGAGCACATGTCGATTCATGCCTACGAGGCGGGGGAGCCGCTCAGCATCGAGTCGGTCCGTCGTTACCCGCCCGAGCACCCCCGTTGCGGCACCAGCTTCCTGTTGATCGTGGTCCTCGGCTCGATCATCTTGTTCTCTTTCTTCGGGCGGCCCGGCTGGGCCTTCCTCGTCGTCTCTCGTCTCCTCGGCATACCGATCATCGCCGGATTCGCCTACGAGCTCTTGAGATGGTCGGGCACACGGGGCACAGGGTGGCTGGCGCGTGTGCTGGCCGCACCCGGGATCTGGCTGCAGAAGTTGACGACACGGGTGCCCGACGAGTCGCAGATCGAGGTGGCGATCTCGAGTCTTGTCGTGGCTCTCGACGAAGAGATGGTGGACGATGTGATCGGGCGAGGGGGCCTGCCCGCGTCGGCGCTGGCAGTGCGCGATACCGTCCTGGGAGTGACACCTCCCGCCCGGGAGGAGTGATGGACGAGACACTCTCGGCGAAGCTCGCCGAGATCGAGGCCGTGTTCGAGGATACCGAGGCGGCGCTGGCCGACCCCGAGACCCTTGCCGACCCGTCCCTTCTCGCCGAGTTGGGCAAGCGTCACGCCGATCTCCGCGACGTCGTAGCCGACGTCCGACGTCTCCGTAAGGCCCAGGACGATCTCGACGTCGCCCGGGACATGGCCGACGACCCGGACATGGCGGGTCTCGCCCGGGAGCTGTTGGCCGAGATAGAGGAGCTCGAGAGTCGGGTCAGGCTGGCCCTGGTCCCGACCGACCCGTCCGACGCCAAGGACGTGATCGTCGAGATCCGTTCCGCCGCCGGCGGTGACGAGGCTGCCATCTGGGCCGGAGACCTGCTCCGGATGTACGAGCGCTATGCCGACCGGAGCGGGTTCAAGGTGGAGCCTTTGGACAGCTCACCCTCAGAGGCCGGCGGCCACGACAAGGTCACCTTTGCCATCAAGGGACGGGGCGCCTACTCCAAGATGAAGTACGAGGCGGGCGTCCACCGGGTGCAGCGGGTGCCAAAGACGGAGTCCCAGGGCCGGATACACACCTCCACGGCCACCGTCGCCGTCCTCCCCGAGGTCGAGGAGGTCGAGGTCCAGATCGATCCCAATGACGTCAAGATCGACGTCTATCGCTCGACCGGACCCGGCGGCCAGTCGGTCAACACAACCGACTCGGCGGTCCGACTGACCCATCTCCCCAGTGGTCTCGTCGTCACCTGCCAGGACGAGAAGAGCCAGCTCCAGAACAAGGAGAAGGCAATGCGCATCCTGCGGGCAAGACTTCACCAGATGGAGATGGAGCGTCAGCAGGCCGAGCTGGCCGGCGCCCGGCGCTCCCAGGTGGGATCGGGTGGGCGGTCCGAGAAGATCCGCACCTACAACTTCAAGGAGAACCGTGTGACCGACCATCGCATCGGTCTCACCCTGAAGCGTCTCGACCAGGTCCTCGAAGGCGATCTCGACGAGATCGTCACCGCGCTCACCGCCGACGAGCAGGCCTCCCGACTGGCAGAAGGGGTCTGACCCCGCCACCCGAGGTCCAGGCACCGGTCGACCGGTATCCGACCGGTACCTGACCGGTACCTGAACCTCAGCTTCCTCGGCCCGTATTTGGGTCAAACTGTCTCAGCTTCGGGAGCGTGAACCGCTCGAGCTGAATCTGAGACGATTCGGCCCATATTTGGGCCGTGGAAGCTGAGGTTCGATGTCGCGGGCCCCCTCAGGCGCCCACACCGAGGTTGGCGACGCCCTTGCGCTCCATGTTGCCCCAGGCCCGGGTCGCCTTGCCTCCGATGATGGCGCGGATGCGCCAGGCGACGGTGAGCTGGCGCATGCCGAAATTCTCGATGAGGACCATGACGATGAGCCGGGCGGTGTCGGCCTTGGAGTTGAAATAGCCGTACGACTCGTCGAGCAGGAGGGCCACCAACGAGTTGAGCAGCCCCACCCCAAGGGCGAGGGCGAGGAGCATGAGCAACGACGTCGTGTTCAGAGCCCCGAGCAGCAGGGCCGTCGGGATGGTGATCCAGCCGACGAACTCGATGATCGGCGCCAGGTACTCGAAGAGGAACATTGCCGCCCAGGTGACCATCCCCACCTTCCCGTACCTGGGGTTGAAGGTCATGGGCATGAAGTCCTTCACCGCGGTCATCAAGCCCCGATGCCAGCGAATACGCTGGCGTTTGAGGACACGGAGTGTCTCCGGGACCTCGGTCCAGATCACCGCAGAAGGCTCGTAGACGATCCGATAAGGGATGCCGTGGTCCATGTGATATCGGTGGAGACGCATGGTCAGGTCCATGTCTTCGCCCATGTGCCCGCTGCTGAAGCCGCCGACGGCTATGACCGCCGAACGCCTCCAGACCCCGAAGGCGCCCGACACCAGAGGGAGCGCCTCCATCTGGGACCAGGCGGGGCGGCTGGCCAGGAAAGTGCGGAGATACTCCAGCACCTGCATGCGAGGAACGAACTTCTTCGGCACCTCGGCCCTGATCAGATGGCCGAGTCGGACCTGGCTCCCATTCAGCGGTCGGATGTTGCCCCCGACCGCAACGGTCCGCTGGCGGTCCTCGACGACACGGCGCATCGCCCCCACCAAGCAGTTGGCGTCGAGGATGACGTCGGCGTCGGTGCACAGGGCATAGGGGTAACGGGCAGCGTTGATCCCGGCATTGAGAGCATCGGCCCGCCCCCCGTTCTCCTTGTCGATCACGGTCAAGTCCACTGTCCCGTGCCCCCGGTAGATGCCCTTGATCGATGCCGTGGGGATGTCAGGCCGATAGGGGATGCGGACCCGCTCCAGGTTGAACGCCTCGATGAGTGCCTTCAGGGTCTCGTCGCTCGACCCGTCGTTGACGATCACGATCTCGAACCTGGGATAGCCGACAATCGACATCGACCGGACCGAGTCGACGATCCCCGCCGCTTCGTTGTAGGCAGGGATGACGATCGAGACCGGTGGCGAGGTCTGGCTGGAGAGCATCTCGGAGACCCGGCCGAACCGATCGAGATGGTGGTGACGTCGCATGACCGTCGCCGATCGCAGCCCGAGACCGATCATGTAGGCCTGCATGAGAATGAAGTAGATCAGCGTCGCGTAGCCGGCCCAGAGGAGGATGTCATGGATCATGCCAACACCGAATCCCCGGCCTCCACGTGGTCGAGGAGCAAGCGATCGTTTTCCGTCGCCTGCCCGTGATCTTCGCGTTCCCGGGCCGCGGCCAGGGCGCCCGAGTCGGCGAGGGCTTCGGCGGCGGCGTCGCGGGCGAACGGGTCATCTGATCCGACGGCCTTGAACAGGTGCTCCTCGCCACCGGGGAGCGAGGCAAGGGCTGCTGCGCTGTTGCGACGGACCCACCAGTTGGCGTCCTCGAGACCGCCGGCGAGCACGACATTGATCGAGGGGTCGCCGATCTGGCCGAGGGACGTGGCCGACTTCGCCCTCAGCCTCCAGTCGGAGGATCGGAAGGTGTGCTTGATGGGTCTTATCGCCAGGGGGCCTCCCACCGCCCCCAGGGCCTCGATTGCCGCGAGCTGGATCTCGGGATCACTGGCCACTCGGAGCACTCCGGCCAGGGTCGGGCCGACGTCGCGATCTCCGATCGTCCCCAACACCCGAATCGCCTCGATGACGCCCTGGTTCTCGTTGTGACGCAGATTGACCCTGATGTAGGCCACCAACGGCCAGGTTGCCTTGGCCCCGAACCCGACCAGGGTGTCGGCGAATCGGGCCCGTACCCAGGGGGCCTCGAGACCGAGTCTCTCCAGGATGGCGTCGATCGCAGCCGTGTGCTGCATACGCCCCAGGCCCCGGGCACATTGGATCCGGATCTCCGGCTCCCGGTCCGACAGATGTTCGATGAGGACGCCGGCGGTGCTCTCGTCACCCATCTCGGCCAGTGAGACGGCAGCGCGAAGCCGTTTTCCCAACGGAAAGCGACTGCGTAGCCTCGCCACCTGTCTCTCCGCCAGCCCCAGACCGTCGACGATGCCGGAGAGAGTCTCGATCTCGTGACCCGACATGAGGTTGCGCAGGTCGATCACGGCGTCCAGGAAGGCATCGTCCTCGGCGGCGCTCTGTCCAATCGGTTCGGTGGGGGCGTTGGAGGCGAGATGGCGGCTCAGGGCGGCCACATAGGCGGCGCGGCGCAGCCCATGACGCTCAGCGCGCCGGCGGTGGACAGTCTTCAGCGCGACCAGCCCCAAGAGGAGCGCGATGTCCACGATGAACACGATCCCGACCGCGATCAGACCGATCGTTGTCCCGTTCATGAGATCTCAGCTGAATCATCGGCTCATTACGGGACCGTATTGAGAAGGTGGGTTATTCAGGCAGGCAAACGCTGGCGGACCCGGGCCAGCAGCTCGGGGAGCCGGAACGGCTTTCTTATGAAATCGACGGCGCCCGATTCGAGGCTGCTCACCACCGTGCGCTCGTCATCGACCCCGGAGAGCATGATGGTTTGGATCTCGTGGCCTTCCTGCTGCCAGCGCTCGATGATCTCCAGCCCGAGAAGGCCAGGCATGAGCTGGTCGAGGATGACCAGGTCGTATTCCCCGGTGCACCCCTTCTCGTACGCCTCGACCCCGTTGACCGCGGTGTCCACCTCATATCCCTCCAACTGGAGCGCGGTGACCAGGACGGTGGTGACCGTTTCCGAGTCATCCGCGACGAGAACGCGCTTGATCTCGCTCTTCAAGAGCTCTCTCCAATTCTCCCACCCGCAGGTTATATGCCCTGATCATGGCAGAAACGGACGCCGCTCCCCGGATGGCGGCGTGGAAGTGCCCGGCCAGATCGCGAAAGTGAAGTATCTTCTGACGGCTGTCCATATTGAGACCCTGGTGCGTGCATGGCCACGATTCCCGAACATGAGAGGGTCAGACTCGAAGCGCTGGCCGGGCCCGACACTCCTCTCGAAGCACTGATCGCCCGCCGGCTCGGGGGCGAGCCACTGCAATACATCGAGGGAACGGCGGCGTTTGGCCCGCTGGATCTCATGATCGACGACCGGGTTCTGATTCCCAGACCGGAGACCGAAGGGATATTCGAGCTGTCGTCTCGCATGGTGCGCAGCCCGGAGATCATCGTCGACCTGTGTACCGGGTCAGGTGCTCTGGCGCTGGCCCTCAAGAGTCGCTTCCCGGCGGCGGCGGTGTTCGCCACCGACATCTCCGCGGATGCGATCGAGGTCGCCACCGACAATCGCTATCGCACAGGGCTGCAGATCTATCTGGCCGAAGGCAATCTCTTCGACCCACTGCCCACCGCGATACTCGGATCCGTCGATCTCATCGTCGCCAACCCACCCTATGTGGCCGAAGTCGACTTCGACCGGCTGCCCGTCGACGTCCAGCGTGAGCCGAAGGTGGCGCTGGTGGCGGGGCCGACCGGGCTCGAGGTCATCCAGAGGATCGGCGCCTCGGCGGCGGCATGGCTGCGCCCCGGGGGCGTCGTGATCTGTGAGATCGGGGAAAAGCAGGGTGTGTCTGCCACTAGCTCCTTCATGGACCTGCCGGCGATCGTCCGTCAGGACCTCACCGGCCGTGACCGCTACATCGTCGCCGTCAAACCTTGAGCATCGACGAAGCGGTGGCGGCGATCAGGTCCGGGCAGGTGATCGGCCTCCCCACCGACACCGTCTACGGGATAGGGGTCGATCCGATGAGCGAGGTGGCGGTAGCCAGGTTGTTCGAGCTGAAGGGCCGGCCCGGGCACAAGCCGATCGGATTGTTGGCCGCCTCGCTGGAGCAGGCAATGGTCATCGGCGAGATCGAGGGGGTGGCCGCCGAGCTCGCCGCCGCGCATTGGCCGGGAGCGCTCACGCTGGTGGTCACACCGAAGGTGATCCTGGCCGATTGGGTGGGCGATGCCCAGCCGCAGACCGTCGGCCTCAGGGTGCCCGATCACGCCGTAGCCATCGAGCTGCTGACCGCCGTCGGCCCGCTCGCCGTGACCTCGGCCAATCTCAGTGGAGGTGGTGAGTCGATGAGCGACGAGGAGGCACGGGCCGTGTTCGGCGAGCAGGTGGCGGTGTACGTCGAGGGGAGGGCACCCGGTGGGGAGGCCTCGACGGTGGTCGACGTCACCGGGAGAGAGGTCATGGTGCTGCGGCAGGGACCTGTGTTCGTGTAGTTACCCTCGGGGTCATGATCTCGATCGAGCCACTGGAGCAGGTCGACCCGGCGATAGCGGGTCTCATTCGCAAGGACCTGGAACGACAGAACACCCACATCCATCTCATCGCCTCGGAGAACTTCGCCTCGCCGGCGGTGATGGCCGCCTCGGGATCGGTGTTCACCAACAAATACGCCGAGGGCTATCCGGGACGCCGTTACTACGAGGGCTGTCAGGTGGTGGACGAGATGGAGCAGCTCGCCATCGACCGGGCCAAGGAGCTCTTCGGTGCCGAGCACGCCAATGTGCAGGCACATTCGGGGGCCCAGGCCAACATGGGCGTCTATTTCTCGCTGCTCGAGCCGGGTGACCGCGTGCTCGGGATGCGTCTCGACCAGGGTGGGCATCTGACCCACGGCTCCCCGGTCAACTTCTCCGGTCTCTACTACGACTTCGTGGCCTACGGGGTCGATCCGGAGACCGAGCTGATCGACATGGACCAGGTGCATGCCCTCGCCCTCGAGTACGAGCCGAAGATCGTGCTCGCCGGTTACTCGGCCTACTCCCGGGTGCTCGACTACGAGGGCTTTCGCTCCATAGCCGACGAGATCGGCGCCATCTTCATGGTCGACGCCGCCCACTTCATCGGGTTGGTGGCCGGCAAGTCGCACCCGTCGCCGGTGCCCCATGCCGATGTGGTCACCGGCACCACCCACAAGGCTCTGAGGGGGCCCAGGGGCGGGGTGATCCTGAGCACCGAGCGAAATGCCAAGGACATCGACAAGGCGATCTTCCCCAATGCCCAGGGCGGGCCGATCGAGTCCCAGATCGCAGCCAAGGCGGTGTCGTTCCACGAGGCGATGCAGCCCGGCTTCCACCTCTATACCGAGCAGATCGTGGCCAACGCCAGGGCCATGGCCACGAGCATTCAGGAGCACGGGGTGCGGGTGGTCTCCGGTGGGACGGACAACCACCTGTTCCTAGTCGACCTGAGGTCGATCGACGACGACCTCGACGGCAAGAGGGCCGCCCGGCTCCTCGACGAAGTGGGCATCACCCTCAACTTCAACACCATCCCCTTCGATCCCCGGCCCCCGTTCAGGGCCTCAGGGCTCAGGATCGGGACCCCGGCCATGACCACCCAGGGGATGAAGGAAGATCAGGCCGCCGAGGTGGCAACGCTCATCGCCCACGCCCTGCAGAACCGGGATGACGAGGTGGAGCTGTCAAAGGTGACGGCCCGTGTCTCCGACCTGGCCTCCGGCTTCCCTCCCTATCCCAGGGATTTTGCCGGGCATGTCTGAGGCGAAGTCGGCCCGCAATAAGGTATACCTTCGATTTGGCCCGATCCGAACCCAGCCCTACACTTTGTGAATAGATTCACAAGCTCGGAGCAAGCGAGCCCATGAAGCACCAAACCATCCACCAAGAAGTCGGGCGCGCCGTCGACGAAGGTTGGCTCCACGGGGGCTCCTTCGTCTCCTCGATCCTGGCCGGCGCACTCCTCGGCTATCTCGCCGACCGCTGGCTGGGCACCGACCCCTGGCTGGTCGTAGCCGGGATCCTCCTCGGCTCGTACTCGGGGTTCATGAGCATGTGGCGGTGGTCGCGAGAGGTCGAGGATGCCCAACGTGAACCTTGAGCACGGACCGGCCATCGAGGCCGACCTTGCCCGGAGCACCGTCAGCCGCGGTATCTACGTCGGCCCCGTGCTGATCCTCCTCTTCGGTCTCCTCCGGGGATGGGATGGGGCCTGGAGCGCCGCTCTTGGCGTGGCGGTGGTCATCGCCAACTTCCTGCTGTCGGGAGCCATCCTCTCGATTTCGGCAAGGATCGGCCTCCAGGCTTATCATGTCGCCGCTCTGGTCGGCTTCTTCCTACGTCTTGGCTTGTTCATCGGCGCCATCTACCTGATCGCAAGTGCGGTCGACGTGGACCGGCCGGCGTTTGGGGTGGCGGCGGTGGTTGCCTACCTCACACTCTTGACCTGGGAGGCGGTGTCGATGTCAAAACGTAGAGAAAGGGAGCCGAGTTGGCGCAGATGATCCTCGCTTCCGAATGTGACGTCGCCAACGAGGTGATCTGCGCCCCGGCCAACGTCACCGACCTGTTCGAGTTCGATACCTGGTTCACCATCGGCGGGCTCGAGTTCACCCGCACCACGTTCCTCATGCTCTTCGCCGCCTTGGTAGTGGTCGCTCTCCTCTACTTCGGTTTGAAGGACCGTCGCCTTGTCCCCACCAAGTTCGGGGCGACGATCGAGGGTCTGATCGGGTTCGTCAGGGATGACATCGCTCGGGACATCATCGGGCCCGATTCACGGAAGTACCTTCCCTACCTCCTCTCCATCTTCTTCTTCATCCTCGTGGGCAACCTGTTCGAGGTGACCCCGCTGATCAACTTCCCCATCACGTCCCGGATGGCGATCCCCTTGTCCCTGTCCCTGGTCACCTACTTCATCTTCGTGATCGTCGGGTTCGCCAAGAACCGGTTCCGCTATCTGATCGACACCGCATGGCCCAAGACGGTGCCGGTGGGGCTGCGCCCATTGGTGGGGCTGATCGAACTGGTATCGGTCTTCTTCCTCCGACCGGTGACCCTTGCCGTCCGGCTCTTCGCCAACATGGTGGCCGGGCACCTGATGCTGACCCTTCTCCTCGGCTCGGGATTCCTCTTCCTCATCGCCCTACCGGAGGTCGGCGCCCGGTCCCTGATCGGTGTCCCCTGGCTCGCCTTCGGTCTGTTCATCTTCCTATTCGAGATCGTTGTGTCGGTGCTTCAGGCCTACATCTTCACGTTGTTGAGCGCCGTCTACATCGAATCGTCCATCCACCTCGAGCACTAAGGAGAGAGAAGGCAATGGAAGGCAATATCGCGGACCTCACTGGCGCCATCGCCTTGATCGGATACGGCCTGGGAGCCATCGGCCCCGGGATCGGGATCGGGATCGTGGCGGGGAACGCAATCACCGCCATGGCCCGTCAGCCCGAGATGCAGGGAACGATCCGGACCACGATGTTCCTGGGTATCGCATTCACCGAGGCGCTGGCCCTGATCGGTTTCGTCCTCTTCTTCATCGCCTAGGAGGCGGAGATGCATCTGTTGACCGCGCTGGCCGTGCTGGCCACCGAGGAAGGCGAGGAGGCAGCCTCCGGCGCCAGCCTGGTGTTGCCCGAGCCCGCCGAGCTGATCGCCGGCATCCTGGCCTTTCTCATCGTCTTCTTCTTCGTTTGGAAGTACGCCCTTCCCACCATCAACAAGACCCTCGAGGCCCGCCAGCAGGCCATCACCGGCCAGCTCGCCGAGGCCGAGCAGTCGAAGCGGGAGGCGGAGAGCCTTCTCGCCGACTATCGGGCCCAGCTCGCCGAGGCCAAGGCCGAGGGCAACCGGATGATCGAAGACGCCCGGACCGCCGGGGAGCAGCTCAAGGCCGACATCGTGGCCCGGGCCGAGGAGGAAGCCGCCCAGACCCTGGCCAAGGCCCGGGAGGAGGCGGAGGCCGAGAAGACCCGTGCCCTCGCCGAAGCTCGTCGCGAGGTGGGCGAGATCTCCGTCGGGCTAGCCGAGAAGATCGTCGGTGGCTCGCTGGACGACAAGATCCAGAAAGACCTGATCGAGCGCTACCTCACCGAGCTGGAGACCCTGTAGATGAGCGATCGGGTCTCGGGGTACGCCGGCGCCATCCTCGACCTCGCCGAGGCCGAGGGTGAGTTGGAGGTCGTCGAGTCCGAGTTCTTCGCCATCAGCCAGGCGCTGGAAAAATCCGCCGACCTGAGATCCGCCCTCACCGACCCTCAGCTCCCCTTGGAGAAGAAGCGGGCGGTCATCGACGAGCTCATCGGTGGCCGGGCCTCCAATCTCACCGTGGGGCTGGTCCAGTTCATCGTCGGGGTCGGCCGCGCCTCCGAGCTCCCTTCGATTGCCGCATCATTCTTGGAGCAGGCCGTCGAGTCCCGGTCCAGGGCATTGGCCGAGGTCCGAAGTGCCGTCCCGCTCGACGACGCCACCGTCGAACGTCTCGCCGCCGCACTGGGCAAGGCCACCGGACGCAAGGTCGAGGTGAAGGTGATCGTCGACGAGTCGGTCATCGGTGGGATCGTGGCCAGGGTCGGCGACGTGGTGATCGACGGGTCCGTGGCCAACTCACTCGAGGAACTTCGTCAAACCGTTCTCAGCCGCTGAGGAGAAACATGTCCGATCTGACCATCACCGCCGACCGGATCACAGAGACTCTGCGCGACCAGCTCTCGGGCTGGGAGCCGGAGGTGGAAAAGGAGACCGTCGGCTATGTCACCTCCATCGCCGACGGCGTGGCCCGGGTAGAGGGTCTTCCCAACGTCATGGCCTCCGAGTTGCTCGAGCTCCCCGGCGGTCTGATCGGCGTCACCCTGAACATCGACGAGGAGGACCTCGGTGTGGTCATCCTCGGTGAGGCGAGCCACATCCAGCAGGGGGACCCGGTCAAGCAGACCGGCACGGTTCTCTCCGTCCCGGTCGGCGACGCACTGCTGGGGCGGGTCATCGACCCTCTGGGCAACCCCGTCGACGGCAAGGGCCCGATCAACACCACCGAGCGCCGTCTCCTGGAGACACAAGCACCGTCGGTGGTGCAGAGACAGCCGGTCAGCGAGCCGCTGCAGACCGGAATCAAGGCCATCGACTCGATGACCCCCATCGGGCGAGGACAGCGTCAGCTGATCATCGGTGACCGGCAGACCGGCAAGACCGCCATCCTGGTCGACACCATCATCAACCAGAAGGTCAACCAGGGCACCAAGGACGAGGTCAAGTGCATATACGTCGCCATCGGGCAGAAGGCGTCGACGGTGGCCGAGATCGTCTCCACTCTCGAAGAACACGGCGCCATGGAGTACACCGTGATCGTCAACGCCCCGGCGTCGGCCGCCCCCGCCCTCCAGATGTACGCCCCCTACGCCGGGTCGGCCATCGGCCAGCATTGGATGTACAAGGGGCAGCACACCCTTGTCATGTTCGACGATCTCTCCAAGCAGGCCGTGGCCTATCGGGAGATCTCACTGCTGCTGCGTCGCCCGCCAGGTCGTGAGGCCTACCCCGGTGACGTGTTCTATCTGCACAGCCGGCTCCTCGAGCGCTGCGCCAAGCTCTCCGACGAGCTGGGGGCGGGCTCGATGACCGGTCTGCCCGTCATCGAGACCAAGTCGAACGACATCTCGGCCTACATCCCGACCAACGTGATCTCGATCACCGACGGTCAGTGCTTCCTCGAGACCGACCTCTTCTACCAGGGGATCCGGCCGGCGCTGAACGCCGGTACCTCGGTGTCCCGGGTCGGCGGCGCGGCCCAAGTCGCCGCCATGAAGAAGATCGCCGGGCCCCTCCGGCTCAACCTGGCCCAATACCGCGACCTGGCCGCCTTCGCCGAGTTCGGCTCGGAGTTGGATGCAACCTCGCTGGCTCAGCTGGAGCGGGGACGTCGTGTCGTGGAGGTGCTGAAGCAACCCCAGTTCTCGCCGGTGCCGATCGAGGAGCAGGTCGTGGTCATCTACGCTGTCACCGAGGGTCAGATGGACGATGTCGAGATCGCCGACATACATCGTTTCGAGACCGGGCTCCGTGAGTACTTTCGCACCCGGCAGCCCGGTCTGTTGACCGAGCTGCGGGATACGGGGAAGCTCCCGGAGGCGGCGACCATCAATGGGGCCATCGCCGAGTTCAAGGAGACCTTCGAGGGCTCCGTGACCGAGGAGTGACGGGCGCCCGATGGCTTCCGCCCAGCTTCGTGACACACGGCGACGGATCGGATCCGTCGAGGCGATCAAGAAGATCACCCGCGCCATGGAGCTGATCGCCGCCAGCCGCATCCCCAAGGCGCAGGCTCGCGTCAAAGCGTCCCAGCCGTACACGGCGAAGCTGATCGAGGTCATCGAGAACGTAGGCTCTGCCGGCACCGGGTCGTCCCACATCCTGCTCGAGCAGCGGGACATCGAGACCGTCGGTCTGCTCGTTGTCTCCTCGGACCGTGGTCTGGCCGGTTCCTATTCCTCCAACGTGATACGACTCGCCGAATCCCGGATCCGGGAGCTCGATCACGAGGGCAAGGACGTGGTCCTCTATGCGGTGGGCAAGAAGGCGCAGGCCTACTTCCGCTACCGGCGCTACCGGATCGAAGGCGCCTACGTCGGGGTGACCGACACCCCGGGATACGGTGACGCCCGTGCCGTCGCCAATACGGCGCTGGCCGCTTTCGCCACGGGCCACATCGACTCGTTGGAGGTGTTCTTCACCAGCTTCCAGTCGGCGATGACCCAGGTGCCCAGCCGGCTCGACCTGCTGCCCATCACCCCGCCGGAGATGACCGATGAGGAGCGGGCACAGCGGGTCTCCTACGAGTACGAGCCTTCACCCGAGGAGATACTCGACCGTCTCCTTCCCCGGTACGTGGAGGCCACCATCTTCAACATCCTGCTCGAGGCTTCCGCATCGGAGCACAGTGCGAGACGGCGGGCGATGAAGGCCGCTACCGACAACGCCGAGGAGCTGATAAGGATCCTCCGGGTCCAGGCCAACCGGGCCCGTCAAGCCGAGATCACCACCGCCATCGCCGAGATCGTGGGCGGGGCGGAGGCCCTCGCCGAGGGCCGGACAGGAAAACCACACTGAGATGAGACACGCGAATGGAGAGTGCAATGGGTGACGCCACGAGTGTCGGGCGCATCGTCAAGGTGGCCGGACCGGTCTTCGACGTCGAGTTCCCGCCGGAGGGCCTGCCCGAGATCCTTCACGCCGTGACCGTCGACTTCAAGGTCGGGGACGAGGAGCGCAGGGTGATCGCCGAGGTCGCCCAGCACCTCGGGGGGAGCAAGGTGCGTGCCATCGCCCTGGCCCCCACCGACGGCCTGACCCGGGGCGCCATCGTGCACAACACCGGGGGTCCGATCACGGTCCCGGTCGGCGACCAGACGTTGGGCCACATCTTCAACGTGTGGGGCGACTCCCTCGATGCCCCCGACCAGGACTTCTCCGAGCCGCGTTGGCCGATCCACCGGACCCCGCCGGCTTTCGAGGACGTCGAGCCCCAGAAGACGGTCTTCGAGACCGGGATCAAGGTGCTGGACCTGATCAGCCCCTATCTCCAGGGCGGGAAGATCGGTCTCTTTGGCGGTGCCGGCGTGGGCAAGACGGTCCTCATCCAGGAGATGATCAACCGGGTCGCCACCCAGCATGGCGGCGTCTCGGTGTTCGCCGGCGTCGGGGAGCGGACCAGGGAGGGGACCGACCTCTTCCTGGAGATGAAGGAGACCGGGGTCATCGACAAGGCGGCACTCGTGTTCGGCCAGATGGACGAGCCGCCGGGAGTTCGCCTTCGGGTCGCTCTTTCCGCCCTGACCATGGCCGAGTACTTCCGTGACGTGCAGCGACTGGACGTGCTGCTGTTCATCGACAACATCTTCCGCTTCACCCAGGCCGGCTCCGAGGTGTCGACCCTGCTCGGCCGGATGCCCTCGGAGGTCGGTTACCAGCCCAACCTCGCCGACGAGATGGGGTTCCTCCAGGAGAGGATCACCTCGCTCAAGGGAAGGTCGATCACCTCGCTCCAGGCCATCTACGTCCCGGCCGACGACATCACCGACCCTGCGCCGCACACCGCCTTCGCCCACCTCGACGCCACAACCGTGCTGTCACGGCCGTTGACCGCCCTCGGCATCTACCCCGCCGTCGACCCGCTCGACTCGACCAGCCGGGCCCTCGACCCGCAGATCGTGGGAGAAGAGCACTACTTCGTGGCGACCGAGGTGCAGCGGATCCTGCAGAGGTACAAGGACCTGCAGGACATCATCGCCATCCTCGGCATCGACGAGTTGTCCGAGGAGGACAAGCTGGTAGTGGGTCGTGCCCGCCGGATCCAGCGCTTCTTTGCCCAGCCGATGTTCGTCGCCGAGCAATTCACCGGTCAGCCCGGTGTCTACACCCCGCTGGAGGAGACCATCGCCGCCTTCAAGGCTGTGCTCGACGGTGAGATGGACCAGTACCCGGAGCAGGCCTTCTACATGGTCGGCGGCCGCGACGACGTCGAGCGCCGAGCCGCCGAGCTGACCAAGGAAGTGGCTTGATCATGGCTAACCCGTTTCAAGTCGACGTCGTGTCGCCGGAGGCCACGGTGTGGAGCGGGTCCGCCACCTTCGTGCTGGCCAAGACCCCCGAAGGCGAGCTGGGGATCATGGCCAACCATGAGCCACTCATGGGGTCCCTGGCCACCGGGGTTGTCGTGGTGGAGGGCGAGGACGGGATCCGGACCACGATCGGGGTCCACGGGGGGTTCATCCAGGTGGTGAACAACCAGGTGACCCTGATCACCGACCGGGCCCAGATCGCCACCGGCGGCCGGGAGGAGGCAAGACAGGTGGCCGAGGAGCTCGCCTCCCAGGAGGAAGAGCCCTCGTAATCGGGACGCTCAGGGCTCGAACGAGGACCTGACGATCCCGATCAGGCGGGGTCAAACCCTTGCACGAACTCCTCGACCGCTTGGGGGAAGCCGTTGCCTATCGCCGAGGCGATGACCGGGAAGAACATTGCGCCGAGCATTCCGACACCTTCGACCTGGAGCCGGACCTGGACCCTGGTCAGGTCGCCGGCGGGGCCGAGAGCAACCGTCATCCTCCCCTTGAGCTCGGAGGTGGAGATGTCCCAGGCCATCAGCTTTCCTTCCTCGCGACCGGCAGGCCTCGCCTCACCCATATAGGTCTTGCCGCCGATCAGGGTCTCGAACGAGAACCCGTCGAGACGACCCGAGGCGTCGAAGATCGGGTCCACGACCCTGTCGACACCGGGGATCGCCTCCCAGGTGGAAGGCTCATCGAGGGCCTTCCACACCGATTCGACGCCGGCCGGGGTGCTCGACGTGTGTTGGAAGGTGTCGCTGGGCACGATCGCAAGCTAGACGGGCTGGAGCGCGGCGAGGAAGCGGTGCACCACAGAGGTGAAGATGTCCGGTTGCTCGAGGCTGGAGAGATGCGCAGCCTCCTCGATGACCTCCAGATGGCTCCCGGCGATCTGGCCTTGGAGCCACTCCGACTCGGATACCGGTGTCGCCACATCCTGGTCACCCGCGACGATCAGGGTCGGGCACCGGATGCCGGCGACCGATTGCCGCAGGTCGGCGTCTCTCAGGGCGGCACAACACCCGGAATATCCGACCGGGTCGACGGCGGCGAAGAGACCGTTGACCCGGGCGAACCACTCGGGGTCGCGTCGGGCGAACTGGGTGGTGAAGAACCGGGCCACCACGCGATCCCTGATCGACTCCATCCCACCGGCCGTGACCGCATCGATCCGCTCCTGCCAGAGAGCCTCGGTCCCGACCCGGGCGGCGGTGTTGGCCGCCACCAGGCCGGTGACCCGGTCCGGGGCGTTGATCGCCAGCCACAGGCCGATCAGGCCCCCGAGAGAGATGCCACAGACGTCGAATCGGACGGCACCGGCGGCACCGGCGGCATCGATCACGTCCTGGGCGATCTCGTCGAGTGAGTAGGGGCCCGGGGCGGCGGAGGAGGCCCCGTGCCCGGGCAGGTCGATCGAGATCAGCCGGCGGATGGTGGAGAGCCCACCGAGGTTCGGCTCCCACATGGTGCTGTCCGCCCCGAGGGAGTGCAGCATCACCAGCGGGTGGCTCAATGCCGATCCGCTCACCGACCAGAAGAGCTCTCCGGTTCGGAGACGGGACCCCGTCATGCGGTTCCGATCACCTCGTCGAACCGGGACAGGACCCCTTCGATGAGGGCCGGGTCGGGAGTGACGCGATCCTTCACCTGGGCCGACATGCGATCCCGGTCGACCTCGAGCGATTCGAGGCAACGGGTGACGCCTTCTACCGCGGCGGCGGCGGTCTGGAACACGAGCGGTATCGCCAGCCACTCCGCATGCCATCCCCCCACCGCCCGGTCCAGCTCGTGGGGTCGCCCGGAGGTGACGATGCCCGCCGCGGCGCTGCACGCCTCTGCGGCTGCAACCGCTCGAATCGCACCAATCGGGTTTCTCTTCTCGGTCATGCTCGACGAGCCTCCGCCCCGCACCCGGATCTCTGCAATCTCGCTCTGGTTGAGCAGGGCGACGTCCACGGCGATCTTGGCCATGGTGCGGGCCGGTCGCTCGATGGCAGATACCATCGCCGAGACCCGGGACCGGTCCGTGTGCCATGGCAGGTCGGGCGTCTTCAGATCGAGACGCCGGGCGAGGGCGGCCATCACCTCCACTCCCCGGTCGCCGTACCCGGCGAGATCGCCTACCGGCCCCCCGAGCTGCACGACGAGAGCGGCCCGCGTCTCCCTCAGCTCGGCGACATGCCGCAGGACCGGTTCGAGCCACCCGGCCAGCCTGACCCCGAATGTCGTGGGCCGGGCATGCTGGAGGAAGGTGCGGCCGACATGGGGTTGGTCCCGGTATTCGTCGACCATCGGGGCGATGAGGCGGGCCAGGTCGGTCAGCCGGTGCTCCAGGATCTCCAGCCCGGCGGCCGCCTGGAGCATCATCGCGGTGTCGACCGCGTCCTGGCTGGTCGCCCCGAAATGGGCCCACCTGGCGTCGGATTCGGATAGCCGCCCCCGGATCTCGGCGAGGAGGGGTATGAGCGGCGTCCCCTCCGTCCAGGTGCCGGCGAGGACGGCATCGGGATCGGCCGCTGGTTGGGCGCAGGCCTCGGCCACGGCCCCGGCCGCCTCCTCATCGACGATGCCCACGTCGGCCAGGGCCAGGGCCAGGGCGGCCTCGAATCTCATCAGGGCGCTCACCCGGCTGGACGGGGCGAATGCCGCTCCCATCTCGAGGGTGGTGAACCCGGGGTCAAACATGGCTCGCCCTCGCCGCCGGCTCACCACCCTGATGGGTCTCCGGCCGGTGGCGACGGGCCAAGGGCCGGGTCAAGACGTCGTCTCCTCTCCATACACCGACTTGGCCACCTTGAACGCTCTATTGGCGGCGGGCACGCCGGCATACACCGCCACGTGGAGCAGCACCTCGCTGATGTCCTCGGGTGTGACCGCGGTGTTCCTCCCGGCCCGGATGTGCATCTCCAACTCCTCGTGGTTGAGGGCGCCGAGGATGGCGATGGTGATCATGCTCCTCGATCGGCGGTCGAGCCCGGGTCGGGCCCACACCCCGCCCCAGACCGACTCGGTGATCCACCGTTGAAATCCCGCGTCGAGATCGGTGGTCGCCGCAATGGCCCGGTCGACGTGCTCGTCGCCGAGAACCTCCCGTCTGACCTTCATCCCGTCTTCATATGTGCCCATGCTCTCTCATCCTTGCTCGCTGTCCGGGTTCAGAGGGGGAGGCCGACATAGTTCTCGGCCATGGCCCGCTGCGCCGCTTCCGATCCGAACAGGTACTCCAGCTCCGTCCTCTGCAGTCGGCGCTCGAACTCGTCGCTCATCCCCGGGAATTGGTGCATTGTCGTTGTCCACCACCAGGAGAATCGAACCGCTTTCCACACCCGGGCCAGGGCGGTCTCGGAGTAATGATCCAGCCCCGTGGTCGAGCCCGTGGAGAAATAATCGGTGAACGCCTGGCTGAGGTAGACAACGTCGGAGATCGCCAGGTTGAGGCCCTTGGCCCCAGTGGGCGGCACGATGTGGGCGGCATCGCCGGCGAGGAACAACCTCCCATGGCGCATCGGCTCGGAGACCCAGCTCCGCAGCGGCGTGACGATCTTCTCGATCGATGGCCCGGTCACCAGCCGGTCCGCCGGCGCTTCGGGCAGACGGGCCGTGAGCTCGCGCCAGAATCGGTCGTCGGGCCAGTCCTCGATAGCGGTGTCTGCCGGGGCCTGCACGTAGTAACGACTGCGGTGCTCGTTCCGCATCGAGCAGAGGGCAAAACCATGTTCGTGGTTGACGTATATGAGCTCGTCGCTCACCGGTGGCGTCTCCGAGAGCAGCCCCACCCAGCAGAAGGGATAGTTGCGCTCGAAGGTGCGCTTCGACGATTCCGGGATGAAGTCGCGGGTGACGCTGTGGACACCGTCACAGCCCGCGATCAGCTCGCATTCGATGGTGTGCGGCTGGCCGTGGAGCATGAAGGTCACCGACGGGGTCTCACCCTCGACACCCTCGATCCGGATCTCCTCGGCCTCGTCGATGAGGACTATCCCGGTGTCGTCGATTGCGTCGTACAGGTCCTTCTGCAGCTCGGTCTGGCCATAGATCGTCACGTGCTTGCCGGTGAGGCGCTGGAAGTCGATGCGAAGCATCTCCCCGCCATGGGCGACGGACACCCCCTCGTGGACGAAGCCGTCCCGGTCCATTCGCTCGCCGACGCCGGCCGAGCGAAGGATCTCTGCGCTCCCATGCTCGATGACACCGGCCCTGACCCGCCCCATGACGTGCTCTCTGGTGCGAAGCTCGAGGACCACGCTGTCGATGCCCTGGCGATGCAACAGGATGGCGAGGAGCGAGCCGGCGGGCCCGCCGCCGATGATCACCGTGGGGCTGCGATGGGAAATCTCGGTCATGGAGAGCGTCCGAGAGCCTACGACATGCGCTCAATGGAACCCGAAGCTGAACGCAGTCTTTCGCCCGGCTCTCAGGCCAGGGCCGACGACTCCCGCAGCGGCTGCAAGGCCCCCAGCGACTCGGCCACCACCACCAGATCGTCGTCGGGCGCGAGCTGGAAGTCCTGACCCGGGTTGGTGTGGGTGGCCCCGTTCCGGGCAACCGCCAGGAGCGTGGCCCGATGGTCCTTGCGCAGTCTGGAGGCGACGTCGTCTATCGACAGGCCGACGAATTCCTCGGGCAGGGTCACCCGGTACAGCTCGGAACCGTCACCCCCCGGACACGATGTCGATCACGAGCTGGGACAGCCCGGGGTACAGCGCGGTCCGGGCCAGGAGATGCGAGGCCAGCTTGGAGGTGACCATCACCTCATCGACCTCGGCGCGTCGGAAGTGAGGCACGTGATCGGGGTTGTTCACCTCGACCACGGTGCGCACGTTCGGGGCCAGCGACTCGATGGCGAGCACGGTGAGGATGGACGACATGTCGGCTTCGTTCGACCCATCGGCGGGGCAGATGATAGCCGACACGGCATTCTCGATCCCGGCTCGCTTCAGATCGCCCTCGTTGGTGGTGTCGCCCCGGACGAAGTAGACGGAGTCGTCGGCCGGGTTCCGCTCGCTGTCGTGGAGGAGGACGATCTTGGTCCCGTACTCGTCCTTGGCCAGCTCGCCGATCAGGTCTCGTGCCGTCGCATTCCACCCACAGACCACGATGTGGTCCCGATATCCCGAGGCTCCCATCCCCTGTCTCTCCTTCAATAGGAAATCGATGACAAAACCCACCAAGGCACCGGTGATCGTGGCGACGATGGCCACACCGAAGAGACCGAGCAGCCAACTCACCACCCAGCCCACCGGGCCCGAGACGAACCCGCCTTCGCCCAGTCCGAGCACGGTGGCCCCCGCCCAGTAGAACGACTGTCACAGCTGGTCGAGGGAACGATCGGTCTCCGCCACCCAGATCAGGATCGCGGTTAACCCGAGGAACAGTGCTAGACCGAGCAAAAGCGAGCTGAAGAACCGTCTGTCGATCTTCTCGCCCACCCGTTTCACGTGCCAGCTCACCCTGCGCAGGAAGGGTGAGTCGAACAGTGCCTTGAACCGTCCGAACATCCGCCGTGAAGTTAGTCGAAGCGAGTCGGCTCCGATCTGCTCGCCCGGGTAAATCGACCCGGTATCGAGACGGCGGCTCCTATCGTCCGGGGCACACAGGACCCCTGATGTTGATCGCACGCGACCTCCGCATCGACGTCGGCCCCCGCAAACTGCTCGAGGGGGCGTCGTTGAGCGTGCAGTCAGGGGATCGGATCGGTCTCGTCGGCCGCAACGGGGCGGGCAAGACCACCCTGATGAGGACGCTCACCGGGGCCCGGACGCCCGTGGAAGGGACGATTCTCGGGTCCGGCCACATCGGCTACCTCTCGCAGGAAGCGGCCCTCCCCGAGCTCGAGCACCCTGACGCCACCGCCCTGGAGCGGATCCTCATGGCCAGGGAGATCGGCGCCCTGCAGCGTCACATCGAAGAGGCCCGCCGACGGCTGCACGATCTGAGCGGTGAGGAACGGGACCGGGGCATCGCCCGGTTCATCCGACTCCACGAGGAGTTCGAGGCCAAGGGCGGGCTCGTCGCCGAGGCCACAGCCAAGCGCATGGCCGCCGCCCTCGGAATCGGTAACGACGAGTTGGGGCAATCGGTGGTGACCATGTCCGGTGGGCAGAGACGACGGGTCGAGCTGGCCAGGATCCTCTTCGCCGAGACAGACATCCTCCTCCTGGACGAGCCGACCAACCATCTCGATCTCGACGCCAAGGCCTGGCTCATCGAGTGGCTCACCTCCTACAAGGGAGGGATGCTGGTCGTCTCCCATGACTTGCCCCTTCTCGACGAGGCGATCACCTCTGTACTCGCCCTGGAGCACGGCGAGCTGGAGGCCTACCGGGGGAACTACACGAACTACCTGGTGGAGCGGGACCGGCGGCGGCAGCAGAAGGAGCGGGAGCGCAGACATCAGGACGAGGCCATCGAACGTCTCGAGGCCAACATCAGGCGCTTCAAGGGCACCACCGAGAAGATGGCCAAGACGGCGAGGGGCTGGGAGAGCCGGGTGGACCGGATGAAGCGCGACCTGGTCGATGTGCAGAAGGGTGGGAAGAAGATGAAGGTCGCCTTCCCCCAACCCGAGAAGCCGGGCCGTCTGCCGCTTTCGGGGTTCGGTCTGGCCAAGTCGTTCGGCGACAATCTGGTTTTCGTCGATGTCGAGTTCGCCGTCGAGCGAGGTGAGCGGATGCTGCTCATCGGTCTCAATGGCGCGGGGAAGACGACCCTGCTCCGCATCCTGGCCGGGGTGGAGACCCCCGACCTGGGGGAGGTCTACCTAGGACACAAGGCCAGCCTGGGGTACTACGCCCAGGAGCATGAGCAAATACGGGCAGGTATCTCGGTTCTCGATCACATGCGTCGAGGCGGAGGACTCACCGACCAAACCCTGCGTTCCTTGCTCGGCCACTTCCTCCTGGCGGACAAGGTGGACCAGGACGCGGCGACGCTGTCAGGTGGTGAGAAGACCAAGCTGGCCCTGGCCATGCTGGTGGCGGAGCGGCCCAACGTGCTCCTCCTCGACGAGCCGACCAACAACCTCGATCCCCAGGCCAAAGAAGCGTTGCTCGACGCCCTGACCCTTTACGAGGGGACTGTTGTGCTGGTCAGCCATGACACCGACTTCGTGGCCCAGCTCATGCCTGACCGGGCGATGCTGATGCCCGAGGGGGAGATGCGGTTCTTCGACGAGGAGCTGCTGGACCTGGTGGCATTGGCCTGAGCGGTCACCTGGGACCCTGAAAGCCGATCTCGGTCGAAAACGGTGAAGGGAGGGTCTCCCTGTGGCGAGACCCTCCCTTCGGGTGATTTCAGGGATCGCTGCGGGCAACATTCGATCTGCAAGCCAAGATGCCGAAGGGGTGAAGCCCCCAAGACAATCCCCAAATGGCGCCCTCTCCCGGCGCCGTGGAAATCTTCCCCGGTGGCGGCCCCGGCTCCAGGCCCGTTCCCGATTCACCATTCTTGACTAGTCCTTGGGTCCTGGCGGTTGGTGTTCGTGACCACGCGGCGAGATCGGAAACGAAACCCTATCGACAAACGAACGTTCGTTTGTTATCCTCCAGGTCGTGACTCCCGAACAGCGTTTTGAGGCGATCGTCGCCGCCGAGGAGAAGATCGAGCCGGCGGATTGGATGCCGGAGGCCTACCGCAAGACCCTGATCCGTCAGATCGCCCAGCATGCCCACTCCGAGATCATCGGGATGCAACCGGAGGGGAACTGGATCAGCCGGGCCCCGACTCTGCACCGGAAGGCGATTCTCATGGCCAAGGTCCAGGACGAGGCCGGGCATGGGCTCTACCTCTACTCGGCCGCCGAGACCCTCGGGGTCAATCGGGACGAGCTCCAGGAGCTGTTGCACCAGGGCAAGCACAAGTACTCGTCGATCTTCAATTACCCCACGCTGAGCTGGGCCGACATGGGCATCATCGGCTGGCTCGTCGACGGGGCGGCCATCACCAACCAGGTGATGCTGACCCGTTGCTCCTACGGTCCCTATGCGCGGGCAATGGTGCGCATCTGCAAGGAAGAGTCGTTCCATCAGCGTCAGGGATACGAGAGCCTGATCAGGCTCTGCTCCGGTTCCGAGGAGCAGAAGGCAATGGCCCAGGACGCTCTCGACCGTTGGTGGTGGCCGTCGTTGATGATGTTCGGGCCGCACGACACCGACTCCACCCACACCGAGCAGTCGATGGAGTGGAAGATCAAGCGGGTGTCCAACGACGACCTTCGTCAGCAGTTCGTCGACATGACCGTGCCCCAGGCCGACTATCTGGGGCTGGCAGTGCCCGATCCCGAGCTGCGATGGAACGAGGACCGGGGCCATTACGACACCGGCGAGATCGACTGGGGCGAGTTCTGGGCCGTCGTCGAGGGCGACGGACCGATGAATCGCGACCGCGTCGAGCACAAGGTCAAGGCCTGGGAGGAGGGAGCCTGGGTCAGGGAGGCCGCCACCGCCCACGCCGCCAAGAAGACCGCCCGGTCGGCGGCGTGAGCACCCGGGAGGCGAGATGACGTACGAGGTCCCTGTCGCCCCCGGTGAGAGCTCTCACATCGAGGAGAGCACCGAGCTGTCCGGGGAGGCCTGGCCGATGTGGGAGGTGTTCGTCCGGGCCCGGCGCGGGATATCACACGTGCACATCGGCAGTCTTCATGCCGCCGACGCCGAGAGCGCCCTGCAGAACGCCCGCGACGTCTACACCAGGCGCGGGGAGGGGGCCAGTCTCTGGGTGGTGCGCAGCACCGAGATCAATTCCTTCGATCCCGAGGACATATCGGAGTACGTCGAAGCCAACGAGAAGGTGTACCGGCTCGCCACCGCCTACGACATCCCCGACGAAGTGGGACGCATGTGAGGTCGGCCGAGCTCGCCTCACATGCGTCGTGGCTCGTCGGGCATGCCGACGACAACATGGTCCTGGCCCAGCGGCTGGGGGAGTGGATCTCCAATGCCCCCGAGCTGGAGGAGGACATCGCCCTGGGCAACATCGCCCTCGACCATCTGGGTGTGGCCCGCGCCCTCTACACACATGCCGCCGGGATCGAGGGGATGGGTCGCACCGAGGACGACTTCGCGATGCGACGCGCCGAGCGGGAGTTCCTCAATGTGCTGCTGGTCGAGCAGTCCAACGGCGACTTCGCCCACACCATGGTGCGGGGCCTCTTCTTCGACGCCTACCAGGTGAATCTCTGGGCCGACCTATCGGGCTCGGAGGGCGAGACGTTGGCCGGCATCGCGGCCCGGGCCGAGAAGGAGGCCAGATACCACCTGCTCCACTCATCGACCTGGGTGGTTCGTCTGGGCGACGGGACCGACGAGTCCCACCGGAGGGCCCAACAGGCGGTCGATGCCCTGTGGCGGTACACGGGCGAGCTGTTCGAAGGGGAGGCGGCGAAGTATCAGGACGACTGGCACCGATCGGTGCAGACCGTGCTCGACGAGGCGGGGCTCCTCGTCCCCGAGGATCCCTATCAGCGCGGCGGCGGCCGTCGCGGACTCCACTCGGAGCATCTGGGCCCCCTTCTCGCCGAGATGCAATGGATGCAGCGCAGCTACCCGGGATTGGAATGGTGAGCCTCGCCCCCGCACTTGACATCCATCGGGCCCGGGCTGTCGCCTCGGGTGTCGTGGACCCGGAGATCCCGGTCCTCACAGTGGCCGATCTGGGCATCCTGAGAGACGTCCGAGCCGAGGGGCGTCGGATAGTGGTGACCATCACCCCGACCTACTCGGGCTGTCCCGCCATGCGTCAGATAGAGGACGACCTGCGCTCGGCCCTCGATGACGCTGGATTCGACGACGTGGAGGTGATGGTCACTCACAGCCCAACCTGGGGCAGCGATTGGATCACGGCCGAGGGCAGGGAGAAGCTGGAGAAGTTCGGTATCGCCCCCCCGGTCCCCGACGGGGAGGTGCTCTGCCCCAGATGCAGGTCGTCGGCGCCGAGGATGCTGGCTCGATTCGGCTCCACGGCATGCAAGGCGCTCGTGGTGTGCAGGTCGTGTGGCGAGCCGTTCGACTACTTCAAGGTCTTCTGAGGTGGGCGTCGCCTTCCATCCCCTCCGGGTCCTCGAGGTGACTCGACTCACCGACGAGGCGGTGGCCGTGACATTCGACGTGCCCGAGGAGCTGGCCGCCAGCTTCCGTTATCTGCCCGGCCAGCATGTGACCCTGCGCGCCATGATCGACGCGGTGGATGTCCGCCGGTCCTACTCGATCTGTTCCAACGCGAATGGGGGCAAGCTTCGGGTCGGCATCAAGCGGCTCCCCGGGGGCGCCTTCTCCGGTTTTGCCACCGGATCGTTGCAGGCGGGCGACGTGATCGAGGTGATGGCCCCTGTCGGCGAGTTCACCATCGACCCCGATCCGAGCGCGGCGCGCCATCGGGTCGCCATCGCCGCCGGCTCGGGGATCACCCCGGTCCTGTCCCTGATCAGCACCACGTTGGAGACCGAGCCGGGCTCGTCCTGGACCCTCCTCAATGGCAACAAGACGGCCAACACGGTCATGTTCCTCGAAGAGCTGGAGGGGTTGAAGGACCGATACCCGGACCGGTTCCAGCTTCTCCATCTCCTCAGTCGTGAAGGGTCGGACCTGCCGCTGTTGTCGGGGCGGATCGACGGGGAGAAGATCCGGGTCGTCCACGATCAACTGCTCGGGGGCCGGGAGGTCGATTCCTGGTACCTGTGCGGGCCCTACGACATGGTGATGATGGCCAGGCGGGCCCTCGGCGACTTGGGTGTCGAGGAGGAGCGGATCCACGACGAGCTGTTCTTCGCCGGGCCGCTGGACCCGGCCTCGCTTCCACCGGAGCCTCCGCCGGGCGAGGGCACGGTCGATCTCACCGTCATCCTCGACGGTCGGGCGGTGCAGACCAGGATGACGGAGGAGACCTCGATCCTCGACGCTGCCCTCAGGGTGCGGTCCGAGCTCCCCTTCTCCTGCAAGGGCGGGATGTGCGCCAGTTGCAAGGGGCGGATCGAGGAAGGCGAGGTGCGCATGGACAAGAACTATGCCCTGGTCGACTCCGAGCTCGAGTCCGGATACGTCCTCACTTGCCAGTCGCATCCCGTTTCGGGCCGGGTCGTCGTCCGCTACGACCACCGCTGATGGTCACGACTCGAAACAGCCGTGCCGACGTGGTCGCCGCCGCCGGCCGGTTGTTCGCCGAGAAGGGGTATCACGGGACGTCGATGCGCGTCCTGGGGCGGGAGCTGGGCCTGCTCGGCTCCTCGCTCTATGCCCACGTCGAGTCCAAGCAGGACCTTCTGGTCGCGGTGGTCGAGGAGGGGGCCCGTCTCTTCCAGGAGTCGGCGCAGACGGCACTGGCGGTCGAGGGGTCGGGCTCGGATCGGCTGCGGGCCCTGGTCACAGGTCATGTCGATGTCGTCCTGGCCAACCAGGACATCGTCCGCACCTTCCTCAACGAGGCCCGCATGCTCGACGAGGAGCATCGGGCCCGGGTGATCGCCGCCCGGGATGTCTATGAGCAGGCGTTCCGCCAGGTCGTGGCGGACGGGGTGCGGGACGGCTCGTTTCGGGGCGACGTCGACCCCAAGGTCGTCTCGATCTTCACCCTCTCCATCCTCAACGCATTGCAGCGCTGGTACCGGCCGGACGGGGAGCTGGACCGGGACGGACTGGTCGACGCCATCCTCGCCTTCGCCCTGACCGGCATCGCCTGAGAAGGCCCCTCCTCAGCCCAAACGCAATGCAGGGCGTCACGCATGCGTGACGCCCTGCATTAGGAATGCGGTTCAACCCCCGTTCGAGGAGGGGTCCTTGACCGTCCAGGTGCCGTGACTGGCGATGAGGCTGGAGAGTTCTCCCTCACCCTGCTTCTCTTTGGCGGCTTCGATCTGTGAGTTCATCTGTCCCTCGTAGGTGGGGCGGCTCACGTTCCGGAAGATGCCGAGTGGCGTCGGCCCATAGGGCCCGTGGGAGAGCCGGCTCAAGGCGAAGGCAATCGCCGGATCGGGCCGGGTCGGGTCGTGGACCAGGATCGCTCCCGGGTCGACCGAGGACGAGTCCACGATCGTGGCCTGCCCGTCGCGTAGCACGATGGCCTTGGAGCCCTCGTCGAACACGATTGGCTTGCCCGCCTCGAGGTCGATGCGGTTGTGCACCCTCTCTTCCTTCCCGCTGAGCTGGATGAACGCCTTGTCGTTGAACACGTTGCAGTTCTGGTAGATCTCGATGAAGGCCGAGCCCTCGTGCTCGTAGGCGGCCTGGAGCAGCTCCTGGGTGTGGTTGCGGTCCATGTCGAGGGTCCGGGCCACGAAGGTGGCCTCGGCGCCGAGGGCCAGCGACACCGGGTTGAACGGGTAGTCGATGGACCCGAAGGGCGAGGACTTGGTGGTCTTGCCCGTCTCCGACGTGGGGGAGTACTGGCCCTTGGTCAGCCCGTAGATCTGGTTGTTGAACAGCAGGATCTTCAGGTTGATGTTGCGCCGCAGGGCGTGGATCAGATGGTTGCCCCCGATGGAGAGGGCATCCCCGTCGCCGGTGATCACCCACACCGACAGCTCGGGCCGGGTCGCTGCGATGCCCGAGGCGATGGCCGGGGCCCGACCATGGATGGAGTGCATGCCGTAGGTGTTCATGTAATAGGGGAACCGGGCGGCGCAACCGATGCCCGAGACGAAGACGAACTCCTCACGGGGACGACCGAGACCGGCCAGGAACTGCTGGACCGAGGCCAGGATGGTGTAGTCGCCGCAACCCGGGCACCAGCGGACCTCCTGGTCCGTCTGGAAGTCGGCACGTGTGTAGGTAGGGGCGGTCACTTCATCATCTCCAGGATCTTCTCTGTTATCTCCGAGATCTTGAACGGCTCACCGGCGACCTTGTTCAGGCCCTTGGCGTCGACCAGGTACTCGGCCCTGATCACCTTCCGCAGCTGACCCGTGTTCAACTCCGGGATCAGGATCTGGTCGTATCGGTGCACGATCTCGCCCAGGTTCTGGGGAAGCGGATTGAGATGGCGGAGATGGGTGGTGGCCACCTTCTTTCCTTCCAATCTCACTCTGCGGGCGGCAGCCCGGATCGAGCCGAAGGTCGAGCCCCAGCCCAGCACCAGGATCGCCGCATCCTCATCGCCGCTCACCTCGAGATCGGGGATGTCGTTGACGATGTTGGCCACCTTCCAGGCACGCGAGTCGGTCATGAGCTGGTGGTTGGCCGGGTCGTAAGACACGTTGCCGGTGATGGCCTCCTTCTCCAGACCGCCGATCCGGTGCTCCAGCCCGGGAGTGCCGGGGAGGGCCCAGGGACGGGCGAAGGTGTCGATGTCACGCATGTAGGGGAGGAACGTGCCGTTGGGCCCGTTGGGATGCTTGGCGAAGTGGACGTCGATGGGTGGGATTGCGTCGATGTCGGGCAGTCTCCACGGCTCGGAGCCGTTGGCGACCTGGTTGTCGCTTAGGAGCAAGATCGGGGTCATGTACGTGAGTGCGATGCGCGCCGCTTCGATCGTCATCTCGAAGGCGTCCGATGGCGATGCGATCGCAAGCACCGGGATCGGTGATTCGCCATGACGCCCGTAGAGGGAGAACAGCAGGTCCGACTGCTCCGGCTTGGTGGGGAGACCGGTGGAGGGGCCGCCCCTCTGGACGTTGATCACGATCAGTGGCAGTTCCATCATGAACGCCATTGAGATCGCCTCGCTCTTGAGGGCGATGCCCGGGCCCGAGGACCCGGTGACGGCCAGGTTCCCGGCGAAGGCGGCGCCGATGGCGGTTCCGACGCCGGCGATCTCGTCTTCGGCCTGGAAGGTCCGCACCCCGAAGTTCTTGTGGCGGGCCAGCTCATGGAGGATGTCCGACGCCGGGGTGATGGGGTAGCTCCCGTAGAACAGGGGCAGACCGGAGAGCTTGGAGGCGGTGATCAGCCCCCAGGCCAGTGCGGTGTTGCCGTTGACGTTGGTGTAGGTGCCCGGTCGCAGTGCGGCGGGCTTGACCTCGAACGTGATCTTGGCCGCCTCGGTGGCCACACCGAAGGTGTACCCGGCCCGGAAGGCTGCGACGTTGGCCGCAGCCACCTCGGGGGTCCGGGAGAACTTCTTCTGCGCCCATTCGATGGTCGGTTCGGTGGGGCGGTGGAACAGCCAGGCGAGCAGCCCGAGGGCGAAGAAGTTCTTGGAGCGCAGCACGCTGCGCCCCGACACCCCGGTGTCCTTGACGGCCTCCTTGGTGAGCTCGTCCATGGGCACTTGTATCACCCTGAAGCCTTCGAGGGTTCCGTCCTCCAGGGGATCGGCCTGGTAGCCGGCCTTGGCCAGGTTGCGCTCGTCGAAGGTGTCGGTGTTGACGATCAGGGTCCCGCCCTGACGCAGGTCCTTGATGTTCTTCTTCAACGCCGCCGGGTTCATCGCCACCAGGCAGTCGGGCTGGTCGCCCGCGGTCAGGATGTCGAAGTCGGCGATCTGGACCTGGAAGCTGGAGACCCCGGGGAGGGTCCCGGCCGGGGCACGGATCTCAGCTGGGAAAGAGGGGAGCGTTGCCAAATCGTTCCCGAAGAGGGCGCTGGCGTCGGTGAATCTCGATCCGGCTACCTGCATCCCGTCGCCGGAGTCACCGGCGAATCGGACAACGACTTTTTCGAGGGTCTCGGTCGTGGTTGTGGTTGAAGGGTCAGCTGTGGCGATCTCGTCGGCCACTTTGGGTCACTTCCTTGTGTTGTCATGGCACGCGTCTTGCCAGGCTGTTGAAGGTTTTCGTGTGAAGACCGCATCCCGGTTGCCGCGTGCTCTCAGTTTATCGGCGTCGCGTGCTACCCGAAGCCTTTGGCGCAGGGGTGAACCCGACCAATCCGGCTTCCTCCAATGATCTACCGAAGCCGATGAGTCGTGTCTCTGAGCCGAGCGACCCAATGGCCTGAACTGACACCGGCGGGGCCCCGGAAGCGAGCAGGGGGAGGGCAATGGCGGGGTGGAGGGCGTGGTTCACCAATGCGGTGAACCAGGAGAGGACCGCCCGGTAGTGACGGTCTCCGATCGAGTCGTCTCCGATCACCTTGCGTATGGCCGGGGTGGTCGGGGTGATCAGCAGGTCGATGGTTTCGAACGCCTCGGCGAACCGGCTCCTGATCGTCATCTGCCACTCCCGGCCGGTCTCGCGCTCGTCGGTCGCCTTGGCGAGACAATCGTCGACTCTCTTGGCCACGTCGTCGCCGTAGGGCAGCCCTTGCTCCCGGAACGACCGGTGCACAGAGTCGACCTCTCCGGCGATGGCGTTGATCAGCAGCGGGGAAGGAACGACACCGGGCATCTCGACGGTGCTGACATTGTGCCCCAGCTCTCCAAGGGCGCGAAGGGTGTCTTCGAACACGGCGCCCACCGTGTCCTGCATCGGTGCCTCGTCGGTCCAGGGCTGGGGCACACCGAGTCGGAGCGGTCGTGACTGTGGCTCGTCACCGAGGTCGCCCGACATCACCCGGTATGAGATGTCGAGGGCTCGAATCGAGTCGGCCAGCGGACCCACGGTATCTATGGAGGCGACGAGGGGGAACACGCCGTCGATCGGGATCCGACCGCGGGTCACCTTGAGCCCGTAGCACCCGCACAAGGCGGCGGGGACCCGCACCGAGCCTCCGGTGTCGGTCCCGATGGCGACCGGGGTGATCCCGGCGGCCACCGCCGCCGCCGAGCCCCCGGAGGAGCCACCCGGCGAGGTGTCGGTGTCCCACGGGTTTCGAACCGGGCCGAAGTGGGGGTTCTCCGAGGAGAAACCGAAGGCGAACTCGTGGAGACCGGTGCGCCCGATGATGACGGCTCCCGCGGCTTCGAGCCGGGTGACCACCGGCGCCGACTCCGGGGCGTCGTGGCGGTAGAAGGCGGAGCCGGCGGTGGTGGTCCGGCCCTGGTGGTCGATCAGGTCCTTGAGCCCCACCGGCATCCCGGCCATGGGACCGGGTGTCCCGCCGCGCTCGATGTCGCTCTCGATCTGCGCGGCCCGGGTCGGGGCAGCCTCGCCGTCGATCTGGGTGAAGGCATTCAGTGTGCTCTGTGTGGCGTGGGCGGCATCGAGCGAATCCTGGATCCGGGCCGAGATGGACATCGGGCGACCCTAGCGAGGTCCTGTCCCCGCCCCGCTGGCCGGCGAGCTCGACTGCCGGCCCGCATGCCCGGTCACTCGAGGACGATGCCGGTGGTGTTGGGAACCAGCGAGATCCACACCTGTCCCGGCGGGACGAGGATGGGCTCCCCCTCGTTGTCGGCCAGGGTGAACCATGCGTCGAGAGCGTCTCGCTGCCACGTGCCCTGGACCACCTTGCCGTCGGCGAAGATATAGGCCAGGCCCTGCCCGGAGGTCCGGCTGGCGGGCAGGTCGCCCACGGTGTACTGCTCGACATAGAGGGCGATCAACACCGGGAACCCGATCTGGCTCTCCTCTTCGTCCTCGGTGACGGTGATCGACTCTTCCCCTCCGATGGTGCGGAGCCAGGTCTCAGTCGTCTCGTCCCAGGTCCATTCGACAGGGTTGCCCAGGAAGTCGAAGGAGACCTTGCTCGCGGGCTCTCCATCCTCGCGCATCGGCCCGAACTCCCACATCGGGCCCGAGATCGGGTCATCGGGATAGTCCCGGGAGTCGGCGTACTCCCGCAGCAGCTCGGTGTTGGTGAAGAGGTTGTGTGGGGCCCGGCGCTCGGGTGCCCGGAAGGTCGCCGGGTCCACCTCGCCGATCAGATGAATGCCCACGGAGGCGATCATGTCCTGGACCCAGCTCTGAGCGCCTGAGATGGCGAAGCTCGGCTCATTGAAGAAAGCGAGCAGGGTCTGGTCGGTGGGACGGCCGGAGCGCATCGGCCCCAGGTACTCGGCATCGCTCTGCTGCCACATCGAGATGAAGCGGGTGACCCCTTCGACCATGAGCTCGATTACGGCGTCGGCATGCTCTATCCCGGAGTGGGGCCTGGCATCGGGGTGGTTGTCGATCTTTACCGCGAGGAGGCGACGATCGAGGAGATCGGGGTCATCGACCGGGAGCCCGTTGATCTGGGAGATCTCCCCTCCGGCGGTCGTGGTCGGTGCCTCGGTGGTCGTGCTGTTCACAGTCGTCGTGCTCGTGGTTGGTGCCGCGACGGTGGTGGTGACTTCGGGCTCGGCGTTCGCCGCCATGAACAAGGCGGTGCCGACACCGAGGAGGACGACTACTGCCGCTACGGAGAGGAAGGCCCGAGTGCGAACGAACTCGGAGATTTTTGACCACATGGGGCGGCAGAGTATCGCCCCCTGGCTCTTAGACCACCAATACCCCGCCGGTGATCGGCAACTCGGGCATGGCCTCGTCGGCCTGATCGATGGAGATCGCGAACTCGATTCCTTCGGCGTTGGAGCGGAGGACGTAGAGGGCGTCGATGTTGACCCCGGCGTCGGCCAGCAGCCTGGTCAGCCGAGCCAGCTCGCCGGGGCGGTGGGGGAGTTGGGCGGTGAGCACCGTGTGCTCCTCGTTGTGGAGGGCGGCTTCCTCGAGCACCCGCCTCGTCGTAGCGGCATCGTCGACTATGAGACGGATGGTCCCCTCCCCGTCATGACCGTACGCGGCCAGCGCCTCGATGTTGACGCCGAACGCGGCCAGTGCCTCGGTCAGCGACGCCAGCCTGCCCGGACGGTTCTCCATCCGGACGACGAACTCGGTCATGGCACGACTCTACGCCTGTCACGGCACTGCGTGCCCGACGCCGGTCGGGTCCGCCGGCTCGACACGCCCCCTCGTCTTCAGATAGGCGTGCCAGATGATCCTCGCCGCCGCCGACCGGATCGGGCGCCAGGGAAGGGAGAGGATCTCCAACTCCTCCTCATCGGGCACCGACGACATCCCGAGGACCTCGGCCGTCCCCACCTGGAGTGCCCGGTCCCCGACCGGGAACACGTCGGGGAAGCGGAGTGCGGAGAGGAGGTAGGCATCGGCGGTCCAGGGTCCGATCCCCTTCACCGCGAGCAGCATGTCCCGCGCCGCGTCGAACGGTGCCGACGCCATCGCCTCGAGATCGAGATCGCCCTCCACGATGGCCCGAGCAAGCTGGAGCAGGTAGACCGTCTTCTGTCTGGTCACCCCGATCCCGCGCAGGTCGGCTTCGGACGACCCGGCCACCCCCTCGGATGTGATCGTCCCCAGGAGACCGTGGAGCCTCCGGTACATCGCCGCACCCGACTCGAGCGACACCTGCTGCTCCATGATCAGCCACACCAGGGTGGGGAACCCGGCGGGTCTGCTCCAGAACGGCGGGAGCCCGTGTTCGGCGATGACCGATGCGAACGGCTCCTCCTCGTCTGCGAGCAAGGACACGGCCTCGAGGAACGTGGTCTGGTCGAGATGGGTGACCAACGGCTGCAGGGACGCGATCGGCACCGGGCCGAAGCTCTGCGAGTCGGTCGACGGGACATGGGGGTTGTCCGATGTGACCCAGGCCTCATCCGGGCCGAGTGGGGGGCGGCCATCGACCCGGTCGCCGGGACCAGCGCTGAGACGCTTTACCAGCCAGAAGTCGGTTCGAGCGGGGTGGGGGAAGGCGACGATGTCGCCGACGACCGCCGGTCTGGAGCCTGTGGCGACGAATTCGTCACCCGGTGCCAGGATCGGTCGCATCGAATCTTCGGACACTCGGAACCGTCGCATGGGAATCGTCCTGGGAGGGTATGGTCGATCGAGCACATCGACAACGAAGGAGTGCCATGCGGCAGACGACCATTGCCCACGCCCACTGCGATCTCTTCTGCGGGGTGTACGACCCGGCCCAGGCCAAGATCGAGGCGATGTCGGTCCTCAAGTCGGCCGAGAAGTACCAGGCCTCGGATGACGAGGTATTTCGGGCCCGTGCCATCTCGATCAAGGAGGAGCGGGCCGAACTGGTCAAGCATCACCTGATGGTGCTCTGGGTCGACTTCTTCACCGCCGACCATCGCAAGGAGTTCCCCGATCTCGACGATTTGTTCTGGCGGGCGATACTCCAGGCCGGCAACGCCAAGAAGTCGGTGGACCCGGAGGATGGCAAGAAGCTGATCGACCTCATCGACGAGATCGCCGACATCTTCTGGCAGACCGAGAAGGGAAAGGGCGCCGGGGTCTACCCGCCTGCGGCCTGATCGCCCGGCTCGTCGCCGGACGCCCGATCGACCGATCGCGTCCTGAGCCGGTCGGTTATCCGCTTGGCCCAGGGCAGGTCGCGCTCGAGCAGGGCCAGCCCGCCCAGGATGGCGAGCACGCCGGGCCCGGGCAACACCAGCATCGCGGTGCCGGCCCCGAGCAAGGTGAAACCTCCGGCCAGACGGGCGACTCGACTCATCATGCCGATTGTATCGGCCGGGGTCGGGTAGAGAAGAGGAGGATTCATCTCTCAGTCGTCGAGCACGTCCGGCTCGAGCTTGGTGAACAGGGGTGTCACCGGCCCCAGCCTGGTCCCACCCTCGACCAGGGGTCGCTCCCACCCGTCGATCTCGCCCTCGATCCCGAGCATCTCGCCCAATCGAACCGTGGTCCAGGGCAGATACGGGGCGAGGGCGACCCTGATCCCGGATATTGCCTGGATGGCGGTCCAGAGGATGGTCCCCGCACGCTCGGTATCCTCCTTGAGGACATGCCACGGCTCCTCGGAGTTCAGATAGGCGTTGACCTCGGAGGCGGCATCCACGGCCGCCCGGAGCCCGGCCCGGAGCTCGACGGCTTCGATGTGGCCGGCCGTGGCCTCGAGGCTCTTGTCCACCGTGGCCACGAGAGCCTCGTCGGTGGCCGTCAGCGGGCCCGGTGAGGGGACACCTCCGTCGAAGTTCCGCTCGCTCAACGAGAGGACGCGGTTGACCAGGTTGCCCCAGGTGGCGACCAGCTCCTCGTTGACCCTGCGGATGATCTCGTCGTCGCTGAGGTCGGTGTCGTTCTGCTCGGGGAGCACCGAGGCGATGGCGTAGCGGATCGCGTCGGGCTCGAGTCGCCCGGCGTACCATCCGATCGACTTGCCCACCCCCTGGGACTTGGACGCCTTCTGGCCTTTGAACGTGATGTACTGGTTGGCCGGGACGTCGGTGGGCAGGTTGAGCCCTCCATAGCCCATCAGCATCGCGGGCCAGATCACGGTGTGGAACGGGATGTTGTCCTTGCCCACGAAGTAGTACGACTCGGCTTGGGGGTCCTCCCACCACCGTTTCCAGGCATCGGGGTCGTCGGTCGAGGCCGCCCACTCCTTGGCCGCGCTCAGATAGCCGATCACGGCGTCGAACCACACGTAGATCCGCTTCCCCGGGCCCAGGTCGTCGACGGGGACCTCGACACCCCACTCGATGTCCCGGGTGATGGCCCGCTCCGGCATCCCCTCCTCGATCATTCCCAGTGCCCAGTTCTTCACGTGACGGCGCCAGGTGGTCTTCGACTCCAGCCACTCCCGGAGCGGCTGGGCGAACTCGGGGAGCCGGAAGAAGTAGTGCTCCGTCTCCCTGAGCACCGGCGTGGCCCCGGTGAGACGGGAGCGTGGTTGGAGCAGGTCGGTGGCGTCCAGGGTCCGGCCGCAGTTCTCACATTGGTCCCCCCTGGCCTGGGGATAGCCACAATGCGGGCAGGTCCCCTCGACGTAACGGTCGGGGAGGAACCGCTCCGCCTCCGGGTCGTAATACTGGGTCGAGGTCCCCTTGACCAGATATCCCTTCTCCAGCAGCCGGAGGAAGACGTCTTGGGTGACCGTGGCGTGGTTCTCGGTCATGGTGGTGGTGAACAGGTCGAAGGAGATCCCGAGCGACTCCCAGTAGCCCACGATCTCGGGGTGATATCTCTCGACGACTTGTGAGGGGCTTATGCCTTCCTCGTCGGCCTTGACCGTGATCGGGGTGCCGTGGGCGTCGGAGCCGGAGACCATGAGCACCTCGTTCCCGACGATTCGGTGGTAGCGGGCGAAGATGTCCGATGGGAGATAGGCACCGCCGAGGTGGCCCAGATGAAGCGACCCCGACGCATACGGCCAGGCCACGGCAACGAGTATCCGTCGGCTCATAGGCTCCGGAGGGTAAACGCGACGTCGAAGCTGAGCTTCTGCGTTTCATATGTGGCACAAACCGTCTCGAGTTCGTGAGGGGTGCCGCCTCCTTCTGAACCTGAGAGAGTTTGTGCCATATCCGGGCCGTGCAAGCTGAGGTTCGTCGTCGCAGGGCAAGGATGGGCTCAAAGGAAAGGCCCCCGATACCGATAACCTGTCGATATGAAGCGTCGTCTCATCCTCATCGCAGCGCTGGCTCTCGGGGTTGCCGCCTGTGGCGGGGCCTCCGGGAACTCGACCACCACAGCCCCCGAGCCCGAGTCCACGACAACGGCGCCGGCCGTGGAGGCCGTGTTGCTCAGCTACTCCCTCGCCGCCGGGGATGAGTTCGAGTACGAAGTGGGTCTCGACCAGCACATCGAGATGACCGCCTCCGGCGACCCCTCGCTCATGGGCGGCGAAGAAGTGCCCGGTGAGGCAGCGTTGGACCTGGCAGGGACGGCCACATTCACCCACGTCGTCTCCGATGGTCCCCAGCCCGACACCTATGAGGTCCACATCACCGGGGAGTTCACAGATGTCAGCGTGACGGGGACCATCGACGGCCAACCCGTCGACTCCGATGTGGCACCCGATTTCGCGACTCTCGATCCGATCGATGTCACGGTCGTCGTGGACGAGCAGGGAAATCTCATCCAGGATGGGGCGACGGGCGCCGAGGACCCGCTGGCGGGCATGTTCGGAGACTTGGGCGCACTCGGGGGCGACAGCTCCGCTCCCGGCCTCGACCCCGGCAAGTTCATCGGCCCTCCCTTCTCCGACCAAGAGGTCACCGTGGGCGACGCCTGGAGCGATGAGGTGGAGACCCCCGGTTTCGGCGGGGAGCCCATCGTGACCAGCATCACCACCACGGTCACCGGTGTCGAAGAGCTGGACGGGACCGAAGTCCTCGTCATCGAGAGCAACTCGAGCACCTCACTCATCGAGGTCGACCTGGCCGAGTTCTTCGCCGGGATGTTCGAGGGTTTCGCCACCGAGGAGGCCACGCCGGAGGAGACGGCCGAGCTCGAGGCGATACTGGACCAGCTCCATTTCCTGATCAGCGTCGACGGCACCACCGCCGACAGCAGAACCTGGTTCGACGCCGAGGCCGGGGTCGCTCGGCAGTCGGAGACCACCTCGGGCGCCAACATCTCGATGGACATGAGCATCCCCGACGAGCAGACCGGTGAGATGGTCGGCTTCGTGATGGACATGAACCTCGACCAGGACATCAGCTACAGGCTCATCTCCGGGCCAACCGCCTGAACCCGGAGCCGGCCGGCGACCAGGCTCGCTCGGCCTGATTTCCAGACGTTGATCCGCTCATATCATGCCGTGATGCTGCGGCTCCCCCCCGTTCCGGCAAGGTGAGCGGCTCTGGGAGCCTGGGGCGAAGCCTGAGGGCGATCGGCGCCCGCCCGGTGGCGTCGGCTTCTGCCGCCCTCATCCTCCTCGTCGCTGCGGTCTCGGTGTCGGTAGGCCCGATCCTCTCCTCTGCTGTTGGCGACGCCGGGCTCCGCGCCGCGCTGGCGGCGGCGCCGGTGGAGGCGGTCGGCCTGCGGGGCTCGGCGCCGGTCCGGGCTGCCTCCATGGATGAGTTGTCGGCCGCGGTGACCGGGGTCGTCTCCGATGGGCTCCCCGGTGCGACCGTGTCGGAGATCCGGCAGTCTGCGCCCTTCACCTGGCAAGACGATCCCACGCCCTATGACACCACCGTCATCGTCGCCCATGAGGGAATCGAGGGGCACGCCGAGCTGGTGGAAGGGACCTGGCCGGGAGACGTCGGACCGGGAGAAACGCTTCCGGTTGCGCTCTCCGAGCAGGCCGCCGCCGCCCTCGGTCTTGTTGTGGGAGACAGTGTCGGAATCGAGGTCTCCGGTGGCTCCCATGACCGACTGACCGTGTCGGTGGCGGGGATCTTCCGGGTTGTCGACGCCCAGGACCCGTTCTGGTGGGGCGAGCTCCTGGAGACGGCCGGGCGCCGGGTCACGGCGGAGTTCGTCGTCACCGGGCCTCTGGTCGTCTCAGGCCGGAGCTTCGACGACGTGGTGGAGGGCTATGGGGCCCGTCAGGAATGGCGGGTCTTTCCCGATTTCGGATCGATCACCTCGGATGACCTGGGGCGGGTCTCCGACGGCATGCGGTCTGTCGACGAGCGTCTGGCGGCGCTCGAGGTCGGCGTCGAATCCGACTTCCCGACTCTCGAAGCAGACCTGCGGAGGAAGGTGGAGGTCTCCTCCGCCGGGATCAACGCCACCTCCGTGCAGCTTTCGTTGATGGCCGGCTTTGCCATGTGGTCGGCAGCCGCGTCGTTGATGGCGTCGCTGCGCCGCCACTACCAAACGATCGAGCTGCGGGGCGGCACACGCCGGCAGATGATGATCGCGGGAGCCTTGCAGGCGACTCTCCTCGGGATCCCGGCAGTGGTCGCCGGACCGTGGTTGGCATCCTGGGCAGTCGACGCCCTGGGAAGGCTGCCCACCTTCGTGGAGGCCGGACTGATCCTCGAAGCGGGACTCGACGCCACCGCCTACGTCTTCGCCGGTGGCGCCATCGCCGTGGCCGTGGCGCTGGTGGCTCTCATGGCCTCACGCATCGGGTCACCCGCCCCCGACCTCCTCCGCCGCACCCGGATCGACTTGGTTCTGGCTGGGATCGCTGTGGTGGCGATGGCGGTCCTGCTCTTCAACCCGCCCCGGCTGGCGAGCGGCGGCGATCCCGCCCTCCTCGCGGTTCCGGCGGTGGCGTTGCTCCTGGCCCCTTCGGTCGCGGCCCGTCTCGTTCCGGCGGCCAGCGCCGGAACAGCCAGGCTGACCTCAGGTACCGAGGCCGTCCCGCTGTGGTTGGGGATGAGGAACTTCGGCTCGCGTGCTGGGCGTCATACCCACTCATCGATCCTCACCGTGCTGGCGGTGGCGATGCTGGTCTTCGCCCTTGCATTTGACGCCACCTGGACCAACTCGCAGGCCGATCGCGCCTCGCACCAGGTCGGGTCCGACGCCTTGATCATCCCGGAGAGGGCTCTGGAGACCGACCCGGCGCCCTTCGGCGAAGGCACCGGCTTCGCAGCGGCGCCAGGTGTGAGTTCGGTCGTCCCAGTCACCCGGAGGGCCCTGTCGCTGGCCTCGGCCACCGACGGTGGCGTCGTGCTCGGTGTGGGGCCCGGGGTGGCGGACATCGGCCTGGTACGAGGACGTCCCCTTGGTGGCATTCTGCGCGCCGACGAGTTGGGAGGGGCCTGGGCCGGTCTCGGAGTGGAGCTGGGAGCTCCCCGACGAGTCGCCGTCGTCACCGACCGACCGGCCCGGGTCGAGCTCGTGGTCCGCGACTTCCAAGGCGTGCTCCATGTGCTTTCCGGCGCGGCAGGTCCCGCCCTGGCCCCGAGAGAATGGTTGGAGGGCGCAGGAGCCCTCGATGAGGCCTCGACGCCGCTGACGGTGATCGGGGTGGTGGTGGATGCGCCCGATGCGCGTCCGGAAGCGGTGATCGTCGAGTCGGACTCCGGAACCGTCTCCTTGACCCTCGATTGGGTTGCGCTGCCGGGAGAATCGGACGGTGTCAACACCGTGACCAGGTACCTGGCGTCCACCCCTCCGGTCGACGCGCCAATCGCGGTGATCGTCAACGAGACCTTTGCCTCGGCGTCGGTCGTCGGCGACGGGGATCATTTCCAGCTCGTCTTCGCCGGCCTGCGCCGTGAGTTCGAGGTAGTGGGCGTGGTCGAGCTCTTTCCCACGGGCGACCCCGACGACGGGATCATCGTCATGGACCGCGCTGCTCTTGCGACGCTGGAGTTCGCCGCGTCGGGAAGAGTGGGCGGCCCTGACGAGTGGTGGGCTTCTTTGGATCGAGGCGACCCTGCGGCGGCTCGGTCGGCGCTGCTGGCGGCCGGCGCCGCCGAGGTGACCACCCGCGCCGGGCGGCTCGCCGAGCTCTTGGGCGACCCGCTGCCGCTGGGCCTTCTGGCGGCGTCGTATCTCGGTGCAGCCCTGGCTGCCTTGCTGGCTGCGGTGATCATGGCGACGGCGCTGGCCTCCGCCCTCGAGGAGCGGCGCTCCGAGATGATCGTCATGATCATGGCCGGGATGAGCTCGCGCCAACTGTCGACCGCTCTGGCGGTCGAGCATGGCGCCTTGCTCCTCTTTTCAGGGCTCGCCGGTGGGGGGCTGGGGGTCCTCCTCTCCTACCTCCTGCTCGGATCGGTGACGCTCGGGTCCGATGGGCGCCAACCGGTGCCTGCCGCCACCGTGGAGCTTCCGGCGATTCGGGCGCTCCTCGTGGTTGCCGGGATCGGGCTGGTGCTGGTGGTCATGCTCCTGGCGGTGGTAGGACGGGCCCGCACGATGAGGGCGGCGCCGGCCCGACGTGGAGTGGAGCAATGGTGAGCGAGCCGGTCGGTCGGGGGGGCTGGTCGCTGCTTCGCCCCGTGACCCTGCTTGCCCGGTGGGACGGCCCGGTGAGCCTCGCCGTCATGGTGTTGGTGGGGTCCCTCACCCACGCCGCCGCGGCACTCAGTGCCGATTACCAATCGGTCGAGGCGGCCCAGTTCCCCTACCTGGTGTCGCAGTCCTCGCCGCTGACGCGTCACATCACCGCCACGCAGTTCACCTCGGTGGCGTCGTTGAGTGCCCTCACCGGCGAGGGCGGGCGGATCCTCGATGAGGAGCTCCATCCCCAGGTCGCCGCCCTCGTCGCCGATCGACGGGTGGAAATGGAGGCTCCGCAAGTGGGAATGACGAGCCCGACCACCCCCACCGGGGAGCTCCTGCGGACCTTCAACTTCCGTGTTCAGCCAACCGCACGGGACCACCTCGCCCTCGTCGAGGGCTCCTGGCCGAGGCCCAAGGTCGGCACCGAGCCCTTGGAGGTGGCGCTGAGCTCGGCCTCCGCCTCGGCGACGGAGGTTGGCGTCGGCGATGTGGTCGAGGTGAGGCTGACCGGCGATGGTCGCAGGCTGTTCCTCGCTGGTCGACGGGCGATGCCCTTCGAGGTCGTGGTGACCGGCCTGTTCGAGGGCGTCGACCGCGACGAGAGGTTCTGGGGCGGGGATATCGCTCTTCTCGACCCGGCGGTGTCGTTCGATGCGAACCTCAACAAGTTGGTCGACGTCACCGCACTCGTGGACGACGGTTCGCTGGCTGCCGTCGAAGCGGTCGGGTTGGGCGTCATCGAACCCAGGGTCACCTGGCGGTTCCTGGTCGATCCGGGGCGTTACGACCCCGCCGGGCGGGACGCCCTCTCGCTCGGCTTCGCCAGGCTCTCCGAGCTGAGCCATCCCGCCGGGGACGGCCTTCTCATCCAGAGCGGGCTCCCCAACATCTTCACACGGGCGGAGGCGGACCTCGAGGCGACTCGGAGCTTCCTCTTGGTGGCCGGCATCTCGGCGGCTCTGGCAGCACTCGCCGCCATCCTCGTGCTTGCACGGTTCCTGGCCGAGAGAAGGCGGCACACCACCGAACTGGCGCGGGACCGGGGAGCGAACGGGCTCCAGATCACGACGTCGACCGCGGCGACCTTGGCACTCTCGGCCCTGGCAGGGACGCTGGCCGCCATCGTGGCAGACCGTCTGACTGCTCTCGACGGGTTGTCGGCGTGGCAGGCAGGGGCAATCGCCTTCCTCGTGACGCTCATCGTGGCGATTGTGACAGTGTGGTGGGACGCTCCCCGGGCGACGGGACGTTTGGAGAGGGTGGGTAGGGCGGCCGTCGAGGTGGGTGTGGTGGCCCTCGCCGTGGTGGTCGCCATCCTCCTCGCTCGGCGACGGGCGGAGCCGCTCGGGCGGTTCGACCTCTTGCTCGCCCTCGCCCCGCCGCTTCTCGCACTGGCCGCGGCCTTGGTGCTGGTACGGCTCTACTCGCTCGTGGCCCCTTCCCTGGCCGCCGCCGCCCGTCGTGGACGTGGGCTGGTGGCGGCGTTGGTGCTCCGGCGGTTCAGCCGGGACCGGCAGGGTCTGGCGCTGCCGGTGGTCGTGGTCCTGGTCGTCACCACCGCCACCTACGCCTTCGTGTTCGAGACCACACTTCGCACCGAGCAAGAGCGCACGGGGTGGCGCACCGTGGGCGCCGACCTGATGATCGAGTCGGACGCGGTGGCCACCATCGTGGAGGAGGCGGGTCTCGAGTCGATGGCTGAGGTCGGCGAGACCACCCTCGCCTACGCGGAGAACGTCAAGGTCCTGGGACAGGCCCGAGATGTCGGGTTTCTCGCCGCCGACCTCGACGCCCTGTCGAGGATCGGCTCTGGTTCGCCGATCCCGGTTCCGTTGCCTTCACGTGGGGCCCGGCTGTCCGCCCTGGTCTCTCCGGGGGTGGGTGAGCCGGGCGACGTCATTGCCCTCATCCTTGGCGGCCAAAGGGTCATGGTCGAGGTGGAGGGGGTAGTAGACGAGTTCCCGTCGGTCCAGGCGCCGTTTGTCGTCACCTTCCTCGATGAGGCGATCAGAGCCGCGCCGCTGATCGAGCAGCGCCTCGACCGCCTCTATCTCGACCTCACACCCGATGCGCCGGTCGACGGGGACGTGGCGATCGCCGAGTTGGTAGAAGGCGTCGAGTCCACGGCGTCGGTGACGGTGCGGCGCGGCGTCGTCGCCGATCTGAGCGCCTCCCCCTTCTCGGCCGCGGTCCCGGGAGGATTCCGGACGGTGTCGGTGGTGTCGCTCATCTTTGGTGTCGCCACCATCTTGTTGGTTGCCTTGCTCACTGGGTCGCGCCGGGCCAACGAGGCGGCCCATCTCGACCTCATCGGGGTGCCGCGGCCGTCGATGTCGGCGCTGGTGACGCTGGAGCTCGTGGTCCCGGTGGTTCCCGCCACCCTCGCCGGAGTCCTGGCCGGCATCGTAGCGGTGAGGCTCGGGGTGGAGGCGTCCGCCCTCGCCCGGCTCACCGGGGCCCCGGGGAGGGTGGGCCCGACCGTCGACCCGCTTGGGCTCCTGGTGGCGCCGGCGGTCCTCGTCATCGTGGCAGTGGTCGTCGCCGTCGTCGCCGGCAGGAGGTTGGGCGCGGCCGATGCGGTTGAGGCTCTTCGGAGCGAGGTGCGATGATGATCGAGCCAGTGATGATCCCCGACCATCAACATGCGCCCGGGTTTGGCGAGGGCGCCCACATCGTCTGCGACAACCTCGTCAAGATCTACTCGTCATCGAAGCTCGAGGTGGTCGCCCTCCAGGGTCTCGACCTGGTGGTGGACCGCGGCGAGATGGTGGCGGTAGTGGGCGCGTCGGGAAGCGGGAAGTCGACTTTGCTCAACATCCTGGGCGCCATCGACACCCCGACGGCGGGGAAGGTCCGGGTAGGTGATTTCGAGCTGCTCCGCATGTCGCGCCGACGCCGGGTCCAATACCGGAGGCGAGCGGTCGGGTTCGTCTGGCAGCAGAGCGCCCGCAATCTCCTTCCTTATCTGACGGCGCTGGAGAACGTCGACCTCCCTTCGGCGCTGGCCGGTCTCCCCAAGTGGGCCAGGATGAGCAGAGGCCGCCAGCTGCTCGCGATGGTGGGGATGTCCCACCGGCTCGACCACCGGCCGGGGCGGCTCTCCCCCGGAGAGCAGCAGCGGGTGGCTCTGGCGGTTGCGCTGGCCAACGATCCCGAGGTGCTCCTCGCCGACGAGCCGACCGGTGACCTCGACAGCGCCACCAGCCACGAGGTCCTCAGCACGCTCCGGACTCTCAACGAGGAGCTAGGGATGTCGGCGGTCGTGGTCAGCCATGACCCCCTCATAGCCGAGCACGTCGACCGGACCGTTGCCATTCGCGACGGGAGGACTGCCACCGAGATCATTCACCGTGACGAGGAAGGCCGGGTTCCCTCCTCGGAGTTCGCTGTTCTCGATCGCGCCGGGAGGCTCCAGCTGCCCGCCGAGTATGTGGAGCGGCTGGGGATGGCGAAACGGGTGAAGCTGACGTTGGAGGAGGACCACGTGCGGGTATGGCCTTCGGACTTCAAAGGCATCGGTTCGTGACGGTATTGCTGGCCACCGACCTGCACCGCCGATTCCAGGTGGGAGACGCTGAGATCAGGGCCATCGACGGGGTCGATCTCGCCCTACGCCCCGGCGAACTGGTTCTCCTGCTGGGCCGGTCGGGAGCGGGAAAGACCACCCTCTTGTCGATGCTGGCCGGGATCGACCGCCCCGACGAGGGCTCGATCAGCCTGAATGGGCTCGATCTCTCCACCGCCGGCGAGCGTGAGCTCTCCGAGCTGCGAAGGAGCAAGGTCTCGCTGGTGGTGCAGTCGGGCGGATTGATCCCGATCCTCACCGCCGCCGAGAACGTCGAGCTCCCGCTCCGGGTGAGCAGGGTCGACCCCGTGGAGAGGGCGAGGCTGGTGGACGAGGTCCTGAGCCGGGTCGGGTTGACCGCCCGGGCCGACCATCGGCCGGAGGAGCTCTCGGGCGGAGAACAGCAGCGTGTGGCGCTGGCGCGGGCACTGGTCACCGAGCCGTCGATCCTCCTTGCCGACGAGCCGACAGGCCAGCTCGACTCGGAGACCGGGCTGAAGTTGATGAGGATGATCCGCGAGCTCGTCGACCGCCTCGGTCTCGCCGCCCTGGTGGCGACGCACGACCCAGGTCTGGCCGACCACGCCCACCGCGTGCTCCACCTCAACGACGGGCGGATCTTCGAGGAATCTCCCGCGCGACCTTGATGTAAACGCTCGCTCCCTCTACTTCCGGCGCCTGTCCGACACGGCAAGACGCCACAAATAGGCGGTGAAGCTGGGCATCCTCGTTGGTTTGGCCGGCTCGGGCTCCTCCTCGATAGGAGGCGGCGCCTCCACCGTCGGGTGGACCGGGTCGGAGCCGGGTTTGGAGGATCTCAGCTCGGCCAACCGCTCCCGGAGGAAGTCGGCCTCGGTCTCTGCCCGGGCAGCCCGTTCCCTGGCCTCGGCCAATTGTTGACCGGCCTGGTGCAGGTTTCCCAGTTGGAGCAGCATCTTGTCCCAGGCATCGATGGGGACCAGCACCGTCCCCGGGGGTTGTGAGACCTGATCCTGCCGGACCGAGGTCGGGGGGATTTCCGTACCCATCGTCTCGACCACCGCGTCGACATTCTGTCCCAACTGACGGGCCCGGTCCTCAACCCCCTTCAGCGAGACCATTCGACGGGCCCCGGCGGGGGTCTCCTCGAGCGAGCTGGCGACTTTGCCCTTCCGGGCCCAGTTGCGGAGGGTCGACACCGGGATCCCGGTGGCGGCGCTCGCCTGGCGCAAGGTCAGCCAGTCGGCCGGCGCCGATCGCGCGATGGGTGGCGGGCCGCCCGGAGACGTCGCCGAGGTGCGAAGCGCCTCGGTCTCCCAGAGAAAGGCAGGGTCCCGATCGGCCATGCGAGGCATCATAAGAACATGAGGCCGGGCAAGACCGTGGCGCCGGCCCATCTTCCTAGGATGGGCCAGGTGAGGCCGCACCCAGCCCGATGACATCTCCCGCCGGCCCGAGCTCACCCACAGAGCAGGAAGTCCGCTCGCTCGTCGAGCGTGTCATCGACGGCGTCATCGGATCCGATCAGCCTCCGCGCGCGGAGGCCGGCTCGCCCCCGCAGACGACGGTGCCCGGCGACACGAAGACGAGGATCGCCATCGGGTCCGACCACGGCGGGTACCCGCTCAAGGAGAAGATCGGCTTCCGCCTGAAGGAGGCGGGCTACGAGGTACTCGACTGTGGCACGGATTCGCACGACTCGGTCGACTACCCCGACTTCGCCCATGCGGTCGCCAGTGAGGTGGCATCGGGCGCCTGCCGCTACGGAGTCATCGTCGATGGGGCCGGCATCGGCTCGGCGATGGTGGCCAACAAGGTCCCCGGTGTCCGCGCCGCACCCTGTCACGACCTGTCCACCGCCCGCAACAGCCGGGAGCACAACCACGCCAACGTCCTCACCCTGGGAGCGGGCTTGATCGGCGATGCACTGGCCTGGCAGATCGTCGAAGAGTGGCTTTCGGTCGAATGGGGCGGCGACCGGCACGCCCGCCGGGTTGCCAAGATCGACGCAATCGAGCAGCAATACTCCAAAGTCGGAATGAGACAGGACACCGGATGAACCGGGAGACTCTCGTCGAGATGGTCACCCGGGAGGTGCTGGCCGCGCTGTCCGCCCGCTACGACGTCTGCGACACCGGGGAGAAGGTTCGCGAGGTCGTGGCCAACGGAGCCGACCGGGTTGCCTTCCACGGCGAGGCGGCGGAGGTCCCCCTCGACATGGCCCGATACATCGACCACACCCTGCTCAAACCGGAGGCGACCGCCGCCGACATCGACCAACTCTGCCGTGAGGCGGAGCAGTACCACTTCGCCTCCGTGTGCATCAACCCCACCTGGGTCAAGCGAGCGGCCGAGAACCTCCGGGGCACCTCGGTCCCGGTGTGCACCGTGATCGGGTTCCCGCTGGGAGCGACCACGCCGGAGGTGAAGGCGATGGAGGCACGCCGGGCCCTGAGGGATGGCGCGCGCGAGGTCGACATGGTGCTCAACATCGGAGCCCTCAAGTCCAGCGACCACGAGTTGGTGTTGAAGGACATGGAGAAGGTGGTCGACGCCGCCCACGAGGTCGGCGGCTTGTGCAAGGTGATCCTGGAGACGGCCTTGCTCACCGACGAGGAGAAGGTCATCGCCTCGGCCCTGGCCAAACAGGCCAAGGCCGACTTCGTCAAGACCTCCACAGGGTTCGGCCCGGGCGGGGCAACCGTGTACGACGTGGCGTTGATGAGGGAGACGGTGGGGCCGAACATGGGGGTGAAGGCCTCGGGTGGGGTCCGCACCACGGGTGACGCGGAAGACATGATCGCCGCAGGGGCGACCAGAATCGGGGCTTCGGCCGGGATCGAGATCGTTGGCAAGAGGGATGGAGGTAGTGGTGACGAGAGGTATTGAGCTGAGGTCGTTTGCGTTCCTGGACAGCCTCCAGCCCCAGTACGCCGCCTTCCTCGGGACCGTGGCCCAGGGCTTCCTCCCTCTCGCCGGCGATGCCTCCCTCTGGGTCGAGGTGGCCCCCGGGATCGAGATCAACCGCCTGACCGATGTCGCCCTCAAGGCGACTTCCGTCAAACCCGGGCTGCAGATCATCGAGCGCTATTACGGGGTCCTCGAGGTGCACTCTCCCGACCAGGCCGAGACCAGGGCGGCCGGGGCGGCAATCCTCGACGGCATCGAGAGCACCGAGGACGACCGCATCAAGCCCCGCATCCTATCCTCGCAGATCATTCGTCGGCTGGACGACCACCATGCCCAGCTCATCAACCGGACCCGTCACGGTCAGATGATCATCCCCGGCCAAACCCTCTACGTCCTCGAGTGCGAGCCTGCCGCCTATGCCTCACTGGCAGCCAACGAGGCGGAGAAGGCGGCGGAGATCAACGTCCTCGAGGTGCGCAGCTTCGGCTCGATGGGCCGGGTCTACCTGGGTGGCGAAGAGCGGGACATCGACGTCGGATGGCAGGCGGCCGTGGCGGCGCTCGAGGGGCTCTCCGGGCGGGACGCAGGATCGGGTTGAATCGATGAACCGAAGTCAACGAAAGGAGCAGCTTCATGGCTGAAGCTCTGGGAATGATCGAGGCTCGTAGCTTCCCGGCGATGGTCGAGGCGGCCGACGCCATGGTCAAGGCGGCCAAGGTCGAGCTGGTGAGCATGGAGAAGACCGGTGGTGGCTACGTCACCGCAGTGGTCCGTGGAGACGTGGCCGCGGTCAAGGCGGCGGTCGATGCCGGGGTCCGCGGGGCGGAGAAGGTGGGAGAGGTCATCGCCACCCACGTCATCGCAAGGCCGCATGTCAACATCGACCTGGTGCTCCCTCTCGGTCGTCAGGATCAGGCAGAGGAAGATCTCGGTTAGCCGGCGGCGAGGGCGGGAGATGGCACTGTGCATCTAGGCCGCGTTGCGGGGACACTGGTCGCCAGCCGCAAGGAGGCCCTCATGGAGGGTATGAAGTTCCTGGTGGTGCGTCAGCTCGACGCCGACAATTCCGACACCGGTGGCTATGTGGTGGCGGTGGACGCAGTCGGCGCCGGGGTCGATGAGGTGGTGCTCTACGCCTCGGGCAGCTCTGCCCGTCAGACCGAGCTGACCCGGGACCGCCCCGTGGATGCGGTGATCATGGCGATCGTCGACTCCTGGGACGTGGGCGGCGAGGAGAGATATCACAAGGGCCGGGAGGAGGCGCCCACGGGGTAGAGATGCTGAGCGACGCAGAGATCCAGGCCATCATCGAGCGGGTCAGGGGCCGGGTTGCCGCCGCCGAGATCTCGGGTCGGGCGGCCCCTGCCCTGCGCGCCGCAGACGATCTCGCCGTCTCCGACGTCCAACTCGGCGACGGGATCCATGCCGACATCGAGCAGGCGGTGTCGGCGGCCCGGACCGCCTTCCTCGGCTACCGGGAGATGGGGCTGGAGGCCCGCAAGAGCATCGTCGACGCCATGCGGGCCGCCATGTTGCGGGAGGGGGAGCGGCTCGGTTACATGGCCGCCGAGGAGACCGGTCTGGGGCGGGGTGAGGACAAGGCGATGAAGAACCGCCTGGTGACGACCCGCACCCCTGGGCCCGAGGACTTGGAGCCCCAGGTGGTCACCGGCGACGCCGGGATGATGGTCACCGAGTACGCCCCATACGGCGTGATCGGTTCGATCACCCCGACCACCAACCCCACCTCGACCATCATCAACAACGCCATTGCCATCGTCTCCGCCGGGAACGCCGTCACCTTCAACGTCCACCCCAATGCCCGGCTGGTCTCGGTGGAGAACGTCCAGATCTTGAATCGGGCCATCGTCGGCGCCGGCGGCCCGTCCGACCTGGTCACCGCCGTTCCGTCGCCGACCCTGGAGTCGGCCAGGGAACTGATGAACCACCCCGAGGTCAGCGTGCTCCTGGTGACCGGGGGCCCGGGGGTGGTCAAGGAGGCCCTGAAGACCAGCAAGAAGGCGATAACGGCCGGGCCGGGCAATCCCCCTGCCGTCGTCGACCAGACCGCCGACGTCGAGGGGGCAGGACGGGCCATCGTCAAGGGGGCGTCGTTCGACAACAACGTGATCTGCACAGACGAGAAGACGACGATCGTGGTCGACACCGTGGCCGACCGTCTGGTCCAAGCCATGGTCTCCGCCGGGGCCTACCGGCTCAAGGAGCACGAGCTGAAGCGTCTGGAGCGGGTGATCTTCAGGGAGATGGGGCCACCCGGGAAGCCGGGGATGATCAACCCGGAGTGGATCGGCAAGGACGCTGCCAAGATCCTGGCCGAGATCGGTGTGACCACCGGCGAGGACACCCGTCTCGTCGTCGCCGAGGTGCCCAGGGAGCACAACCTGGTGTGGACTGAGCAGATGATGCCTGTGATGCCGGTGGTCCGGGTGGGCAACGTGGAGGATGCCATCGATCTGGCGGTGCGCTCCGAGCATGGGTTCCGGCACACGGCCTCCATCCACAGCACCAACGTCGAGACCATCACCCGGATGGCCCGGGCCATGAACTGCAGCATCTTCGTGGCCAACGGCTCCAACTTCAACGGCCTGGGCCAGGGCGGAGAGGGGTTCACCTCTTTCTCCATCGCCAGCCCGACCGGGGAGGGGATGACCCGGCCCCGCACCTTCTCCCGGGTGCGGAGGGTGACCGTGGTCGGGGCCCTGCGCATTGTCTGAGCGCGACCCGGCAATCGCTCTCCTCGAGTTCGGCTCGATCAGCGCCGGCATCGTCGCCGGTGACGCCATGGTCAAGACGGCGCCGCTGGGTGCCATCTACGCCGGCACGGTGCACCCGGGCAAGTACCTGGTCCTCGTCAGCGGGGACACCGCCAGTGTCGAGGAGGCGGTCAGGGCGGGCACCGAGGTCGGGTCGGAGACCCTGGCCGACATGGTGTTTCTCCCCGACATCCATCCGTCCGTGGTCGAAGCGGTGACCGGGAACAGCACCATGGCGCCGGTCGGGGACGAGGCATTGGGAGTGGTGGAGACCACGACTGTCGCCGCCGCCATCGACGCCGCCGATGCGGGGGTCAAGGCAGCCGATGTGGGCCTGGCCGCCATCCGTCTCGCCGACGGGCTCGGGGGCAAAGGCTACCTGCTGTTCTCGGGTGTGGTGGCCGAGGTCGAGGCGGCTCTCGACGCCGCCACCGACCGGGCCCGGGACCATGGCATGCTCGTCCGGTCGGATCTCATCGCCCAGCTCCACGACGAGATGGCGGACAATCTGCGTGGTGAGCTTCATTTCATGAGCCGGGTATCCTCCGTCGCCGGGGACGGGTGAGATGCAACTAGGCCGTGTCCTGGGCAGTGTGGTGGCCACCGAGAAGGTCCTCGGTCTGGAAGGGGTGCGTTTTCTCATCGTCCAGCCGCTCGACAAGTTCGAGCAGGCCGCCGGGGAGACCCTGGTCGCCGCCGACGCGGTGTCCATGGCCGGGCCCGGTGAGCTGGTCTACTTCGTCTCCTCGCGGGAAGCGGCCGAAGCGCTGCCCGAGCGATTCGTACCGGTCGACCATGCCATCGTGGGGATCGTCGATGACGTGCATCTGGAGGAGAAGTGATGAAGGTGGGACGGGTGGCGGGGACGGTGATCTCCACCATCAACATCCCCCTGCTCGACCGGCACCGACTCCTCCTCTGCGACCTCCAGGACGTGGAGGGGAAGCCATCGGGCTACACCATTGCCGTGGACGTCGTCGACGCCGGGGTGGGTGACACCGTGCTCATCCTCGACGAGGGGAGCTCCGCCCGCCAGATCCTGGGCCTGGACCGGGGAGCGATCCGCGCCGTCGTGGTCGGCATCGTCGACCAGCTCGTCGTGGACGGCGAGGTGCGCCGGCTTACCTGAGGTACGCAGCGCCGTATATGGCGCCAGGAGGCTACAGAAGGGCTCGGGAACGGCCATGTTTCAACTTCCGGGTGCCGGGGTAAGACGCCGTCCTTGACAGTCAAGAACGTCGGGACGGACCTGGAACCCGCTCCCGCCTCCCTCGGCGAGCAATAGCCCCACCCGCCCGGTCCGTCCCGCTTCTTGACTGCCCTTCCGCCCGATGCCGGGAGGCGAGAAGAGCCCAAGACGAGGCTCCGTGTCCCCCCAAAACCCTGCATGAGGCCAAGTTCGGGCATCACGGACAGCCAGTTTCGCATCCATCTCCGTGCCGCCCGGCACGGAGATGATGAAGCATGGCGCGTCCTCTACCAATGGCTCGCCCCCCAGGTTTTGGGCTACCTCCGGGCCAGTCGCATCCCCGACGCCGAAGACGTGCTCGGTGATGTGTTCGTGGACGTCGCCCGCGGGATCGGACGATTTCGCGGAGATGCCCCAGGGTTCAGGGCATGGGTGTTCACCATCGCCAGGGCCCGCCGCGTCGACGACATACGTCGTCGCGCCCGGCGACGTGAGGACCCGTTGGACACCGGCATCCACGAGGCGGTTCCATCCCTCGACGACGTGGAGGGAGAAGCTCTCGCCACGGTCGCACTCGGTGACCTGCTCGGTCTCCTCGACCGGCTGACCGACGACCAGAGCGAGGTGCTGATCCTGCGGGCGCTGGGTGGCTGGACCTCGAAGCAGGTGGCCGAGATCACCGGGAGGACCACGGGGTCGGTCGAGCAGCTGCAGCATCGGGCACGCAGGGCGCTGCAGGAGATGCTCGACGAGACGTAAGGCAATCGGGCACGGAGACGATTCCCTCACGTGCGCCAGCCAGAGCCGTACCGAGATCCTGAAGCCTTCCTGTCGGCTCTGGCTGACGACCTCGTGGCCGGACCGGACGAGCCGACCGCAACACGCCATGTGACCACCGCCGCCATGGCCGCAAGGTCTGCCCATACGGCCCGGCGGGCCCGGGCGGTCCGCCTGGCGGTGATGGCCGCCATCCTGGGCACCGTCTTGGGGACGGGAGGCGTGGCCCTCGCCGGGGGTCTGCCTGCGCCGATCCAGGATGTCGTGGCGGACGTTGCCAGGGCCCTGCCTGTCCCCATCCCCGTTCCCTATCCCGAGGGAGCCGTCGGAGTCGCCTCGGACGGCGCCGAGCCGGCTCTCGCCCCTCCCCCGGAGGAGGGTGAGGCCGAGGGCGACATCGACTCGGCCACCGCCGAGACCGCCGAACCACACACATCGTCAGCCGAGCCGAGCTCGTCTCAGCCGATCCTCGCCGCACGGGACGACCAGCGTGAAGAGTGGCCTGAATGCGGCGAGCACGAGCAAGCCGGCGAAGGGCCCGCTGCCGGCTGCGAGCTCGACAGCGACGAACGCACCCGGTCGTGGCGCGACCTCGTAGCCGATCGCATCGATCGGCGCTCCGAGACCGACGACGAAGGGCGTGCCGGTAATCGGGAGGGTGGGGCCAGGCTCGGGGATGGTGGGGGTGAGGGCAGGCCTCATTGGGATGACCGGGACGACGAGGAGCATCGAGATCACAAGGAAATGGATCACGACGAAGAGGAGGAGCTACGCGAGGACGAGCAGGACGACGACAGGTCGTCCGACGACGAGAGGCGCGACGGTCACGATTGACCGACTCCGGACAAGGAGGCATGAGAAATGAGATTCCGATACAGACGAAAAGCCCTGATGTGGTGTCTGGCCATGGTGTTGGTGACAGCGACGCCGGGCGCATCCCTGGCCGGGGACAAGGACACCGATCTAGACGAGACCGAGGTCGGCGAGCCGGAGACGACTGTCCCGGAGCACGAGATCACCGAGGTTCTGTCCTCACTCCCCGTCCTGGGGACCGGTCTCAGCGTGACCATCACCACACGGGGTGAGGACGGCGAGATCTCTGCGGTCGCACTCGATCCTGCCGACGGGTCCACCATCATCAAGGAGAACGACCACAAGGTTGTGTTCCTCCTCAGCGACGGGAACACCGAGATCGTGGTCAAGTCTCGAGGCGACAAGATCAAGACCACGGTCAAGGCCGACGCCACTGCCGACATCACCGGTCCGGGCTCCTGGTCGGCCGACATCTTTGGCAACGGTCTGGTCACCATCCCCTACACGGTGTCCTTCGATGGCAACGCGCCGATCATCACCGTCGGCGAGGTCGTCGTCCCCGATGGCGTGGTGGCCGAGGTCGGCGAGCCCAAGGCTCGGGTCTCCGACGACGACGACAAGTCCTCCTACAAGGTCAAGGTTCGGCTGACCTCCGGTGAGGAGAAGGCCAAGGTGACACTCGTTGCCAAGACCTATGTCGACGACGACGACGGCGAGGTCAAGGTTCGTCTGTCGGTGACTGTCTCGGATCGGGATCGGCACAAGCATTGGGACGATGACGACGACCATCGCGACAAGTGGGATCGAGATGACGACGACGATCGTGATGGGGACAAGAGCAGTGACCGGGATCACGATGACGACGACCGCAAGGACGGCGGCGATGACGACGGCGGCGACGGCGAAGGCGGCGATGGCGAAGGTTGACCGGGTGAATGGTTGATCAACTGTCTCCACGGAGTCGGGGGGGACCCTTGACGAGGGTCCTCCCCGTCCTCGCCATCGTGCTCGTCGTCGCCTGCACCGGTGAGCCCGTCGACGAGACGAGCAGCTCGCCGGCAACGGCTTCCGCCACGTCGGCGCCGACCATGAGCGAAGCCGGCACAACGACGACAACCGACGCGACCGCAACAACTCAACCTGCCGATGCCGTCTCCTTGGTCGGCGACAGTCTCGCTGCAACCAGTGCCAATTACAGGTTCTCGTCCGTGGTGTTGGTAGGGGAGCAGACCCTGACCACGATCACAGGGAACGTGGATGGGGGTTCAGTGGCGGCCGAGATCTCCACCGGTTCGGGCGCCGTCTCCTATGTGAGGACACCGGATGGCGAATGGGTCACCGGAGCCGACGGCGAATGGGTGCCCCTGGAAGGGGAGCCCCCGGTATCACCGCCGCTCGCCGCCCTGGTCGACGCCAATGACCTGAGACTCGAGTCGGGCGACGCGACGGGAGGGGTCCTCACCGGGCTGCTGGGCCCGGCGGCAGGCCCGGCCCAGGGTGTGCCCTTCTCCCTCACCATCCAGAACGGCCTGGTGACCGTGATCCGCTATCAGGTGGAGTCATCGGCCGGACCGGCCCAGGTGATCACGACCCTGACCGACATCGGGGTTGCGGGGACCGTCTCCGCCCCCGAAGGAGTTTGACGATGGCTCAGTAGTATTCCAGGTACTCGGCTATCTCCCAGTCCGTGGTGTGGTGCCTGAAGCGCTCCCACTCGGCCCGCTTCACGGCGAGGAACCCCTCCACATAGGCAGGTGAGAATGCCTCGACGAAGTCCTTGTCTTGCTCCAAGACGTCGAGAGCCGCCCCAAGATCGGGCGGGACGGTCACATCGGCGTCGGCCGCGGTGATGCAGTCTTTGGTCTCGGCTGGTGGGCAGTCGAGACCCTTGGTCACACCGCGCAGCGCCGAGACCAGGGTGGCAGCCGTGGCGAGATGGACCGATGCCGCCCCGTCGGCGAGTCGATGTTCGAGTCTGGTCCCGGTACTGCCCACTGGCGGCACCCGCACCGCCACGCCGCGATGATCGAGTCCCCAGTTGGCATAGAACCCGTTCAGCGATCCGGGCCGAAGTCTCTTGTAGGCGTTGACGGTCGGCGCCACCAGGGCCGTCATCGAGACGTGGTCGTGGATGATCCCGGCGATGCATTGCCGGGCCAGGTCGCTCAGCCCGTCGGGGCGAGCCCGATCGGCCAGGGCGTTCTCCCCCTTCTCGTCGCGGAGCGAGAAGTTGACGTGGATGCCGCTCCCGCCCCTCTCTGTGATCGGCTTGCCCATGAAGGCGAGCAGGTACCCGCGTCTGGCCGCCACCTCCTTGGCCATCACCTTGAAGAGGAAGGCGTCGTCGGCTGCCCGGAGAGCCTCTCCGTAGCGGAGAGTCAGCTCGAACTGTCCGTCGTCGTACTCGGAGTTGACCGACTCCAACTCGATCCCTATCGAGTGAGCGGTCGCCATGATCTCCTCGATGGTCCCACTCGGATCCACCGAGGTCCCGGTTCCGTACACATAGGAGCCCGGGGTGTGGATCGGCCTCCAACCCCGATTCCCGTCGGGTTCGAAGAGAAAGGCCTCCAGCTCGAGCCCGACCATCGGGTCGTAGCCGATCTCCTTCCATTCGCCGATGATCCTCTCCAGGATCGAGCGGGGGGCCAGCTCCACCGGGACCCCGTCCTTGGTGATCGAGGCGACGACGACACCAGTGTCCTTCTCCCATCCAGGACGGATCGCCTCCGTCGAGAAGCGTGCCTCGACATCGGGGAAGCTCTCGTGATGGGCGCCGGGGAAAGGGATCATCTCCCGGTTGAGCTGGAGCGAGAACAGGGCCACACAATGGTTCGACCCTTCGGCGGCACGCACCGCCGAGAGGTACTTGCCCCGGGCCAGCCCGAGATGGTCGGGCCAGAGGAAGCGGACGCGGGCGTAGGGGAGGTCGCTCACTCGCCAGGACACAGTATCAACGATGCCCGCGGTTGCCCATCGAGGATATGGGCATCAGCTCGCACCGCGGTGGGTGGCGCTCACGTTCCCGTCGAAATCACCTGGGTCTGGTGTCACCTCTCGACTCGCCGCGACGTCGGTGAGACGTTCGGTGACGAGCCCGATCATGCCGGGGTCGGCAAGCAGGCCGGTGTGGCCCAAGTCATGAAGCGGCACGATCTCGGTCCGTTCCCGTCGGGCCGCCAGCTCCGCGGAGCGGGCAAACGGCGTCTCGGGGTCGGCGGGATCGTGGAGGATCACCATCTCGGCCCCGGGCAGCTGGTCGGTCGTGATGTCATCCAGCTGGGGAAAGAGGGCTGGGTCCCAAGAACGCAGCCCCCTGCGCAGCCCGCGATCGGCCCAAGGGAGGAGTCGAGCACGATCGGAGAAGACGTCGAGGGCGTCACTTACGACCAGCAACGGTGCCACGAAGACAACCAAGGAGGGCGCCGACTCGTGAAACGCCAGCCTGGTCGCCATCGCACCCAGGGAGTGGGCGATCACAGCCCGGGGCGGCCCAATGGTGTCGGCCACGGTGGTCAGGGCTCTGGCTACCACCTTCACGTCGGTCTTCGTCCCACCGGCATGACCGGGAAAGTTGACGGCCACGACCTTCGTCCCGAGCTCTGCGACACAGATGGCGAGCGGGAGCATCTGTGCCGCTCGTCCACCCCAGCCGTGCACCGCCATCAGCAGGGGCCCGTCGCCGATGCTGAACCCGTTGAGCTCGGCACCTTCGAAGGGGATGGTCACACGCTCGGCTCCGGCCAATGCCCTCTCATCGCCGGCGGCACGCTTTTCCGAGAGGGGCGGCGGGGTGAACCATGCCCTGAGTGCCCCTGCGGGAAGCGCCCTGACGGTCAGGGGGACTCTCATCTCGCGGCCCTCGGCTTCGACGACGCCGCGATGACCGCTCTCGCTCGCAATTCGATCATTGCCTCCCTCCTCGACGAGACCCGAAAGACTGCCTCGCTCGACGAGTTGGAGGAGATATCAACGGGGGACGAGGGCTGTCTGACGGGACAGGGCGACCAACGAGCCGGATTCATCCCAGATCTCTCCGTCCTCCTCGAGCAGACCGCCCGTCACGAAACGTGTGGTGAACCGACAACGGAGCCAGCCCGTGGTCGGTGTGGCCCGGATGTGTGTTGTCATCTCCAGGGTCGGGGTCCATGCCAATGGGAGATCGACGTTGAACACCGCCGGCGGGAAGGAATCGGCCACCAGGAGCGGGGCATAGGGATCCATCGGTTCGTCGTCGTGGAGCCGGAACCAGCCTCGAATCGTGGCAATGCCACTGAGCCTTCCTTCGAGGGTGCCGACATCGTCGGGATGGAGCCGCTCCTCGAACTGATCCATCAACGGTGGCGGCAAGGGGCCATCCGCGGCCGGCATGATGCGCACGCACTGATCCGGTGGCGGCATCTCCGGTGGTTCGGCTCCCATGTACAGCTCCTCCTGAGCCAGGGCTCCTGGCTCGGCGAAACTGCCCAGAAGGGAGATGGCATCGGACTCGGCAGTCACGGTTGCCCTCATCGTGGAGAAGGTCCGTCGAGTCTTCACCGTCTCCACCGCCACCTCGATCGGGCCGGCGGAGAGGGGGCGGGTGAAGTGGGCGGTGAGAGTGACCGGTGTGCGCCCACCGCTCGCCTCCGACATGGCCCGGGCGGCGATGGCCATCAGATATCCCCCGTTGGCGACGCCGAAGATGTCCCAATCGGGCTGGACCTCCGCCTTCCAGGTGCCCTCGTCGGCGCGTGTCACCGCCGAGGCCTCGGCGAACCTCATCCCAGGGAAGGGCCCGGGTAGACCAGATCGGCCAGGATCTCGTCGAAGGAGAGGTCCAGCTCGAGCCGGTAGAAAGTGGGCTTGGGCAGACGTCGCCGTCGAAACAGGTTGCGAAACCTCATGATCTCCTCCTCGGTGAGTTTCGAATTGCTACTGACAACATACTCATCTGAGTAGTGCATCGCAACTCGAAACCAAGTAGCCTGATCATCATGTCCCGCCGCAAGTCCCTTCAACACCTCGAGTGCGCCGTGGCCAACACGGTGGAGATGGTCAACGACTCGTGGACCATCCTCATCCTGCGTGACGCCTTCCTCGGGGTGCGCCGCTTCGACGAGTTCGTGAGCGACCTGGGGATCGCCCGCAACGTGCTGACCGATCGTCTCGAGCGTCTCGTGGCCAACGGCATGATGGAAACCCGCCCCTATCAGGAGCGGCCGCCACGGTTCGAGTACCGGCTCACCGAGCAGGGCAAGGACCTCTTCGACGTGCTCATGACCCTGTGGAGCTATGGGGAGCGATGGAAGCCGCCGGCGGGGGGCCGTCAGCGGGTGATCCACGTCAATTGTGGTGAGGAGGCGCATGCGGTGACCCACTGTGCCAACTGCGGGGAACGGCTCACCCGCCGGGACGTCCGGATCGAGCCAACCCTGCCGGTCGTCCGGGCCCGGGTCGGTGAGGTGACGGCAACCGGGACATGACGACCTCGGCCGATTTCAGGACATGCCCTCTCTGTGAGGCGACATGCGGTCTGGAGGTCACCCATCAGGACGAGAGGGTCATCCGGATCCGCGGCGATCGCGACGACGTGTTCAGTCACGGGTTCATCTGCCCCAAGGGTTCGACCCTGGGCAAGATCGACGAGGACCCCGACCGGTTGCGCACCCCGCTGGTCAAACGTGAGGGGCGACACGAGCCTTCAACCTGGGACGAGGCCTTCGCCCTGATCGAGTCCCGTCTCCTCCCCGTCATCGCCGAGCAGGGCAACGATGCGGTGGGGGTCTATCTGGGGAATCCCAACGTCCACTCGATGTCGGGTGTCCTCTATCCGCGGGTCCTTCTCAAGATGCTGGGGACGAGGAGCATCTTCAGCGCCGCCACCGTGGACCAGATGCCGAAGCACGTCTCTTCAGGTCTCATGTTCGGCCACCCCGACCTGATCCCGGTGCCCGACATCGATCGCACCTCTTATCTCCTGATGCTGGGGGCCAATCCCCACGAGTCGAACGGTAGCCTGGCCACCGCCCCGGACTGGCCGGGCCGTCTCCAGGCGATCCGGGAGCGCGGGGGAAAGGTGGTCGTGGTCGACCCGAGGAGGACTCGCAGCGCCGCGGCCGCCGACGAGCACGTCTTCATCCGCCCGGGGACCGATGCCCTGCTGCTCTTCGCCCTGGTCAACGTGCTGTTCGACCAAGCACTGGTCGATCTCGGTGATCTCGAGGGTCATGTGACCGGGCTCGACGAGGTAGCTGCGGCTGTCGAGCCCTTCGACCCGGAGACCGTCGCTTCGGCCTGCGGCGTGGACGCCGACCGGATCCGCCGTCTCGCCGGCGAGCTGGCGGCTGCGGAGAGCGCCGCCGTCTACGGCCGGATCGGGACCCACACCGCCGAGTTCGGGACCATGGCCTCGTGGATGGTCGACGTGCTCAATGCCGTGACCGGGAATCTGGACCGTCCCGGTGGCGTCATGTTCTCCCACGCCGCCCACGAGCAGCCACGATCACCGCGTGGGTTCCAGGTCGGCCGCTGGTCGAGCCGGGTGCGGGGTCTGCCCGAGGTGCGTGGCGAGATCCCGGTCTCCACGATGGCCGAGGAGATCCTCGAGCCGGGGCCGGGCCAGATCAAGGCGATGATCACGATTGCCGGGAATCCGGTCCTTTCCACTCCGAACAGTGATCGTCTCGACGCGGCACTCGCCGGGCTCGATTTCATGGTCTCCGTGGACATCTATCTCAACGAGACCACCCGGCACGCCGACGTCATCCTCCCCGGGGTGTCCCCGCTGCGGCGATCGCACTACGACTTCGCCTTCAATCAGCTCTCGGTGCGGAACATTGCCAACTACTCCCCACCCTTGTTCCCGCTCCCCGAGGGGACTCCCGACGAATGGCAGGTGCTGCTACGTCTCGGCGCCGTCGTGTCCGGCCAGGGCGCGAATGCCGACCTGGACGCCCTCGACGACGGTGTGTTCGGAATGCTGGTGGGTTCGGCCGTCGCCAACCCGGCCTCGCCGATCCATGGTCGTGCCCCCGAGGAGATCTTCGCGGCCACCACCAGCGGGCGGGGCCCGGAGCGGATGCTCGACTTCCTGTTGCGCACCGGCCCTTACGGCGACGCCTACGGCGCCGATCCGGACGGACTGACCCTGGAGGTGCTCCGCGCGGCGCCGCACGGGATCGACCTCGGACCACTCCATACCCGGCTCCCGGAGGCGCTGTGCACCCCGTCGGGGAAGGTCGAGCTGGCCCCGAGGCCCTTGCTGGCCGACGTCTCCAGGCTTCGGGCCGCGGTGGCCCGCCCGGTGAACGGCGGGTTCGTCCTCATCGGGCGGAGACACGTCCGCTCCAACAACTCTTGGATGCACAACATCGACGTGCTCATGAAGGGAAGGGAGCGTTGCACCCTTCAGATCAACGCCGGTGACGCCTCACGGATCGGGGTCGGCCCCGATGGCCGGGTCAAGGTCTCGTCGACGGCGGGGATGCTGATCGTCCCCGTCGAGATCACCGACGACATCATGCCCGGAGTGGTCAGTCTCCCCCACGGCTGGGGGCACGACCTGGAGGGCTCGGTGCTCACCGTTGCCTCCGATCGTCCCGGGGTCAACACCAACCGGCTCTCTCTCGGGGAGGTGGACCCGGTATCGGGCAACGCCGTGCTCAACGGGATCCCGGTCGACGTGGTCCCGGCCTGAGCCTGCTCGGGCGGTCCCAGCTAAGTTGGCCCGATGGAAACATGGGATGCCATCAGGGCTCGCCGCTCCACGAGGGAGTACGACACCAAGCCGATCGCCAAGGAGGACCTGGAGCGGATCCTCGAGTCGGGGCGCCGCGCCCCGTCCTCAGGCAACAACCAGCGTTGGGACTTCGTCCTGATCCAGGACCGGGAGCAGCTGGAGAGGATCTCGCACGTGTGGCAGGGGGCCTGTCACATCGCCAACGCCGCGGCTGCTGTCGGCCTGGTCGCCCCCTTCAGCGACGACCGCCGTCTCACCGCCTCGATCAACTACGACCTGGGCCAGGCGGCGATGTCGATGATGATCGCCGCCGCCGATCTCGGCATCGGGAGCAGGACCGCCGCGGTACAGGAGTTTGATCTGGCCTCCGAGGTGCTCGGTCTCCCCGATGACCGCCGGCTGACCTGGCTGCTCGGGCTCGGCTACCCCGGGGACCGGCCGCTGAAGCCGATCATGAAACCGGCGCGCCGCCCCCTCGATGAGGTCGTCCATCACGACCTCTGGTGACCATGATGAGGCCGTGCAGCCGCTCACCCGAACCATCCCCGTCGTGGTCACGCTCGACCTGAAGGCCACACTTCGACCCCTGCATGGATGGTTCGCCGAGGACGGGTGGTGGTTGACCGCTCGCACCGCACAGGGCCCGGCCTCCCTCCGGATCAGGCGCAAACCCGAGACGCTGGTCGGCGAGGCGTGGGGTGAGGGTGGGTCGTGGCTGCTGCACCGTCTCGACTCGATCGCGGGTCTCGACGACGATCCCGATTCGTTTCAGACGGACCACCCGATCGTCGGCGAGCTGCACCGACGGCACCCGGGACGGCGATTCGGCCGTACCGGTCTGGTGTTCGACGCACTGGTGCGCGCAGTATCCGGTCAAAAGGTGACAGGTCAGGAGGCCGCAGCGGCGATGCGAGGCTTGAGACGACGATTCGGGGACCCGGCTCCCGGGCCCAGGCCGGGTCTTCGCCTTCCCCCCGACCCCCAGCGCATGGCCGAGGCCCCGTATTGGGTCTACCACGAGCTCCATCTGGAGAAGCGACGGGCCGATCTGCTGCGCAACGTCTCGACCTCGGCGGGCATGATCGACCAGCTGGCCGCGATGACGTCGCCCGACGCCGCGCGGACCCTGAGCACCATCCCGGGGATCGGGCCTTGGACCGTGGCCAAGACCCTGGCCGTTTCCCATGGTGACCCCGACCAGGTCGAGGTCGGAGACTTCCATCTCAAGCACATCGTGGTCCATCATCTGACCGGTCGTCCTCGGGGCACCGATGAGGAGATGCTGGAGCTCCTCGAGCCCTTCCGCCCCAACCGGGGCCGGGTGACCCGCCTGCTGCACACCCTGGGCCACGAGCCGAGCTTCGGACCACGGGTGACCCCGAAGGACATCACCCGGATCTGAGGGTGGCCTCCTTCGGGTCCGAGCCGCCGAGAGCCAGGTCGAACAAGCTGTATGACGAAATCGCAACCAGGATCAGAAGGAAGTAGTAGAGACTGGTGGGGAGGGCGGCGCAGATCAGCATCCCTGCCCAGCCAATCACCCGGTGCTTCCGGTCCTGAATCGCTCCGGTCCGTCGATGCTGATCAGGCATAGGGCGCCGCCGATCGCTCCCGCCAGCCCGAATCCGAGCACCATTGCTCGATGAGACTGATGGTGAACATCCAGGCGCCGTAGAGGAGAAGGACCAGGCCGGTGAGTCGGGCGAAGGTGCGCTTCACGTCGATGAATCTAGATCGCATTGCTCATAGGCTTTCCCAATGATCACTTATCGCACCGGGAACGACATCGACCTCGACGAGATGATCGAGCTCTACGTCGACTCCACCCTCGGGGAGAGGCGACCGGTGCAAGACAGGCAGCGGATGGCACGGATGCTGGAGGAGGCCAACCTGGTGATCACCGCCTGGGACGAAGACCTCATGGTCGGGATCTCCCGCTCGGTCACCGACTGGGTGTATTGCACCTATCTCTCCGATCTGGCGGTGCGAGCCGACTACCAGGGCCAGGGCATCGGCAAGGAGCTGGTCCGTCTCACCCGGGATGCGACGCCGCAGGCATCGGTGATCCTGCTCGCCGCCCCGCAGGCGGTCGATTACTACCCCAAGATCGGGATGACCCGTCATGACAGCGCCTGGATGCTCCGCCCCGGTGAGGAGCCTGTCTAGGGCCTTACCACCTCGTACCTGAGACAGTTCGTCTCATATACGGGCCGAGGAACCTCAGCTTCGTCGTCGCACCGTCCAGCCCTACCGCTCCAGCCAGGTGACGATCAGGTCACCGACGACGTCGGGGTCGTGCATGTCGTTGTGGCGGGCTCCCTCCACCACCTCGACCAGCGCCTCGGACCCGCCGGCGGTTAGCGCATCGGCGAAGTCGGCGGCGAACGTGTAGTCCACCAGTGCGTCCTCCTCCCCGTGCATGATCAGACTGGACAGCCCGGGGTTGGCGTCTGTGTGTCGCATGGGATTGCCCGCCACCCAGACCTCCGGGTCATCGGTGGGGCCGGCCCCGAAGAAGGGGAGCATCAACGGGCCGAGCCGGGCCACGTCGTAGGGGCCGGCGAGACCGACGAGACGATCCGGGACGACCGGGTCTGCCAGAGGGCAGCCGGACCCGTAGCTTCGCTCGTCGAGGGCGACCAGGGCGGCCAGGTGGGCGCCGGCCGAGTGCCCGATGATGGCGACCGTGCCGTCTCCATCGGGGTGGGCCGCGGCGTAGCGGACGGCGCAGGCGACGTCATCGACGGCGATGGGAAAGCCTGCGATCCCGTCGGAGAGGGTGTAGGCGGCATTGACGGTCAGATAGCCCTCGTCGGTGAGGAGCCGGGCCAGATCCCCCATGAGCGCCGGGGAGCCGCCCACCCAGCCTCCGCCATGGACCAGGACCACGGCCGGGAATGGTCCTTCGCTATCGGGCACCCGGATCTCGAGCCCGACGTCGGGGAGGGATTCGAAGACGGGGGAGGGGGCCACCGACGAAGTCGTGGCGGCAGATGTGGTCGTGGTCGCAGCTGGGGTGATGCTGGTCGTGGTGGTGGCGGTCGTGGTGCCAGCCGTCTCCGCCGCCGGGGCCGGGGCGCACGCCGAGACGAGGAGGACCGCCACGACGGTCGAGATCAGACGAGGAGCGATGCGGCTTCCCGATCCAGGTACCACTCGACCACCGCCTCGCCTTCATCGGCTACATCCTCGGGTGTCTCCTGGATCGACAACTCCATCGACTCACGGTAACTGCCCTACATTGGAACTCATGGCCGAGAAGATCGTGATCAGCTGGCCGGAGGGTCAGGTGTCGGGTCGGCTGACCGGGTCCGGATCCAATGGCATCCTCCTCGCCCACGGCGCCGGCACCAACCAGGACCACCCCTTCATGGTCGCCCTGCGCGACGGGCTGGCCGAGGCGGGGCACACGACGATGACGTTCAACTACCCCTACACCGAAAGGGGGTCGACGCGACCAGACCGCACCGAGAAGCTGGTCGGCGCCCATCGCGCCGCCGCCGACTTCCTCGCCGCTCGCGTCGAAGCCCTGTTCCTGGCCGGGAGGTCGATGGGTGGGCGCATGGCCACCTATCTGGTCGCCGAGGGGTACCGGGCGGCCGGAGTAGTCCTCTATGCCTATCCGCTGCACCCGGCGGGGAAGGAGGAGAACCTCCGGGTGGCTCACTTCCACGATGTGACCGTTCCCCTCCTCTTCTTCCAAGGGACCCGTGACGCCTTGAGCCGCACGGAGCTCTTCGACCGGCACATCCGGCCCCTCCCCAACGTCACGGTGGAGATACTCGAAGGCGCCAGCCACTCCTTCCGGGGCGGGGGATGGACCGAGACGGCGATGCTGGAGCGGTTGGTAAAGGGGACATCGGCGTGGATCGAGTCGGTCTCGTCTGGCAGAAGCCAGGGCACCGGGCCATAATTGGCCCTCACCCACCTCCCCAAGGAGCCTCTTCGATGTCCTCGCAAGTCACCCTGCGCGCCGAGACGGGCCGGCCCACCGGCTCGCGCGAGTCGCGTCGTCTCCGCAAGACCGGGCGTGTTCCCGCCATCGTCTACGGCAAGAGCATCGATCCGATCAAGGTGGCTGTCGACGCCCACGATCTCCACATGGCCCTCCACACCGAGGCCGGGTCCAACGCCCTGATCAACCTCGAGATCGAGGGTCAGGACGTGGTCCTGACCATGGCTCGGATCATCGAGCGCCACCCGTTCCGCAACGAGTACCGGCACGTCGACTTCGTGACCGTGGCTCTCGACGAGACCGTCCACGCCGAGGTCGTCATCCATTTCGTGGGGACACCGGTGGGGGTGATCGAGGGCGGGGTGTTCTCGCCGAGCAAGACCCACGTCGTGGTGGAGACCCTTGCCACCTCGATCCCCTCCGGCATCGAGCTCGACATCTCCGGTGTCGAGCTGGGCGGGGCACTTCGCATCGCCGACCTCCCCGAGATCGAAGGGGTCATCTACACCGAGGATCCCGAGACCGTCCTGATGAGTGTCACCGCACCGGCGGCCGAGATCGAAGAGGAGCCAGAAGAGGTCGAAGGCGAGGAGCTCGAAGGTGTCGAGGGGCTTGCCGAGGGTGAGGAGCCGGATGGCCAGGCTGAAGAACCTGCTGCAGACCAAACCGAGGGCGAGTCGAGCCAGTAACCCGACGCGGGCGGTCATCGGGCTGCGCAACCCGGGGCCCGACTACGAGGGCACACGTCACAACTCAGGATATGAGGTGGTCGCCCGCGTCCTGCAGCGGGCCGGGGAGAAGCTGGGCCGGGCCCCCTCCCGGGTGCGGGCCCAGGTCACGCAGGTCGGGGCCGGCGGCGACCGGGTCCTCTACGCCGTTCCGGTCACCTTCATGAACGAGTCGGGTCGAGCCGTCCGCACCCTCATCGATTACTTCGGTCTGTCCCCGGAGGCGCTTCTGGTGGTCCATGACGACATCGATCTCCCCTTCGGCCGTCTCCGGCTCCAGGTCGATGGTGGCAGCGGGGGCAACAATGGGGTCCGCTCCATCGAGTCCGCCTTGGGGACCAAGGAGTTCAGCCGGCTCAAGCTCGGCGTCGGGCGCCCCCCGGGTCAGACGGATCCCGCCGACTTCGTCCTCCGCCCCTTCACCAAGCCGGAGCGTGCCGAGGTCGACCTCATGATCGAGGACGCCGCCGACATCGTCGAGCTCTGGCCGACCAACCCGGCCCGGGCCCAGGAGCTGGCCGCCTTGCGAGGTCGGGACCCCCATTCCTAATGCATGGCGTCACGCATATGTGACGCCCTGCATTCGGTTTGAGCCGGTATGAGGTCCGAAGACGGCCCGTTAGCCTCGGCGTGACGATGCCGGATACCGAGACCTCAGCCTCACTCCGGAGACGATTCGCCGAATTGCACTCGGCCGGATGCTTCGTCATGCCCAACGCCTGGGACGTGGGGTCGGCCCGCATCCTCGTCTCACTGGGCTTCGAGGCCATCGCCACCACGAGCTCCGGGCGCGCCGCCTCGTTGGGGCGCATGGATCAACAGGTCACCCTCGACGAGCTGGTCGATCACGCCCGCGCCCTGGCGGCGGCGGTCGAGGTCCCGGTCAGTGTCGACGCCGAGCGGTGCTTCGCCGACACCCCCGAGGGTGTTGCTGCGACGGTCGAGCGAATCGCGGAGACGGGCGCCGCCGGGCTCTCGATCGAGGACTACCACCCGGTGACCGGCATCGACGCCATCGACGTCGCAGCCGAGCGGGTGGCCGCCGCCTCCAAAGTGGCCAGATCGACCAGGATGGTCCTCACCGCCAGGGCGGAGAACCACCTCCACGGGATCGAGGATCTCGACGACACCATCGAACGGCTGGCCGCCTACCGGGAGGCGGGGGCCCAGGTCGTCTACGCCCCGCGGCTGGTCGACATCGACCAGATCAGCCGGGTCGTGAACGAGGTCGGGGGGCCGGTCAACGTGCTGGCGAGGGTCGACGGCCCCAATGTCGACCAGCTCGCGCACGCCGGTGTCCGGCGCATCTCGACCGGGGGCGCCCTCGCCTTCGCCGCCTACGGGGCGCTGGCCGACGCGGGCAGGGAGCTGCTCATCTCGGGCACGTCCACCTATACAGAGGGCGCGTTGTCGATCGACGATCGCCGGGCCGCCTTCGACGGGTAGCCAGACCCGGATGCCCGAGCTCATCGGCGCCCTCGACCAGGGGACCACCTCGACCCGGTTCATGGTCTTCGACCACGACGGGGGCGTGGTCTCGGTCGACCAGAGGGAGCACCGTCAGATCTTCCCCAGACCAGGCTGGGTGGAGCACGACCCGGTCGAGATCTGGTCCCGGACCACGTCGGTGATAGAGGGTGCGCTGTCCCGCGCCGGGTTGAAGACCTCCGATCTGGTCGCGATCGGTCTGACCAACCAAAGGGAGACCACTGTGATCTGGGACCGGCGGACCGGCGAGCCGGTGCACAACGCAATCGTCTGGCAGGACACCCGGACCGCCGATCTGTGTGTCGAGCTGGGTGGGGACGTGGGGCCGGACCGGTTCCGGGACAAGACGGGTCTCCCACTCGCCACCTACTTCGCCGGTCCCAAGGCCCGTCGGCTCCTCGACGACCTCGACCTCACCCAGCAGGCCGAGCGGGGGGAGCTCGCCTTCGGCACCATCGACTCCTGGATCGCTTGGAATCTCACCGGCGGGACACGGGGTGGCCGGCACATCACCGATGTCACCAACGCCTCCCGTACCCTCCTCATGGACCTGGCCACCACGACCTGGGACGCCGACCTGACGCTCGAGATCGGGGTGCCCACCGCCATGCTCCCCGAGATCGTCCCTTCGATCGGGGTCGACATCGAATGTGCCGGCCCCCTGGCCGGGATCCCGCTGGCGGCCATCCTCGGCGACCAGCAGGCTGCGCTGTTCGGCCAAGCCTGCTTCAACCCCGGTGAGGCGAAGAACACCTACGGGACCGGCAACTTCATGCTGCTCAACACCGGGGGGACGCCGGTCACCTCGGAGGCGGGTCTCCTGACCACCGTTGCGTATCGCCGCTCGGGCGAGCCTCCGGTCTTTGCCCTCGAAGGGTCGGTCGCGGTCACGGGCTCCCTGGTGCAATGGCTCCGGGACAACCTGAGGCTCTTCGACGACGCCTCGGAGGTGGAGACTCTGGCCCGCACCGTCGAGGACAACGGCGATGTCTATTTCGTTCCCGCCTTCTCCGGTCTGTTCGCCCCTCACTGGCGACCCGACGCCCGGGGTGTGATCACCGGTCTGACCCGGTTCGCCACCCGAGGGCACATCGCCCGTGCTGCCCTCGAGGCGACGGCGTTCCAGACCCGTGACGTGCTCGACGCCATGGTGACCGACTCCGGGGTGCGACTCAGGGAATTGCGGGTCGACGGTGGCATGACCGTCAACGACCTGCTGATGCAGTTCCAGGCCGACATCCTCGGTGTCGACGTGATCCGGCCCAAGCTTGCCGAGACCACCGCACTCGGCGCCGCCTATGGGGCCGGTCTGGCGGTGGGGTACTGGTCGGACCTCGACGAGATCCGGTCCCTTTGGGTGGAGGATGCCCGCTGGTCGCCCCTGATGAGCGCCGGAGAGCGGGGCCGGCTCCACGACCGGTGGCGGCAGGCGGTGCAGAGATCGCTCGATTGGGTGTGACTCCGGCCCCGCCCTCATCTGGTGGAATATCGCCTATGTTCGAAGGATTCAGGCTGGAGACGATCGACCTCGGTGAGATCCGGGCCCGGGTCAGGATCGGAGGCGAGGGCCCTCCGCTCCTCCTGCTCCACGGCAACCCGCAGACTCATGTCATGTGGCACCGGGTCGCCCCCGACCTCGCCGAGCACTTCACGGTGGTCGCCCCGGACCTGCGTGGCTACGGGATGACCTCGAAGCCACCCTCGACGCCGGATCACGGCCCCTACTCCAAGCGGACGATGGGGCGAGACCAGATCGAGCTGATGTCCGCGCTGGGGCACGACCGCTTCGCCGTCGCCGGGCACGACCGAGGGGGCCGGGTTGGCTATCGGCTGGCTCTCGACCACCCCGACCTGGTAGAGAGGCTCGCCGTTCTCGACATCGTGCCCACCGGGGAAGCATTCGAGCGAGGCGGCCGCGAGTTCGGTCTCGGTCTCTACCACTGGTTCTTCCTGGCCCAACCCGCCCCGCTGCCGGAGAAGCTAATCGGGGCCGATCCCGAGTGGTTCTTGCGCTGGCACACCACACGCGGGCCCGACACCCGGTTCTTCGATGCGGCCGCCCTCGATGACTATCTGGCCTGCTTCCGCGATCCCGAGACCATCCGGGGCATGTGCGATGACTACCGAGCCGGGGCCACGATCGACTTCGAGCACGATCTCGCCGACATGGAGAGCGGGCGGAAGATCCGCTGCCCGGTGCTGGTGCTCTGGGGTGGAGCCGGCAGGCTCGGGGAGTGGTACGACGTGCTCGCGGTCTGGCGGAGCTGGGCGGACGAAGTGCAAGGCCGGCCGCTGCCCTGCGGCCACTATTTGGCCGAGGAGGCCCCCGCAGAGACAGCAGCGGAGTTGTTGGCCTTCTTCTCAGCCTGAGAGCCACCGATAAGATCGGATCGCTGAGTCGAGGAGGACGCGATATCAACGCCTGACATCCTGGCGCTGTCCAGGATCCTTCTGGTGCCCTTCATCATGGCATTCACTCGATCGGACCGGATCGAGAACGCTCTCCTCATCGCGGCCAGTCTCTTCGCCATTGCCGCCTTCACCGATTTCCTCGACGGCTATCTGGCCCGCAGGACCAGTGGCGGCACCCTGCTCGGGGCCTTTCTCGACACCACGGCGGACAAGATCTTGATCACGGGCACCCTGCTGGCGCTGGTCTCGATCGACCACGTCTCGATCTGGCCCGCCTCCATCATCATCTTCCGGGAGTTCCTGGTCATGGCCCTGCGCGGGGTGGTGGCGGCCCAGGGCGGTCTCATCGGCCCTTCGACCTGGGGAAAGATCAAGTTCGGCACCCAGTTCCTGGCCATCTTCCTCGCCTTCGTCCGGCTGCCCGAGCGTTGGGGCTGGTGGTACCTCGACCAGTGGGTGATGCTCCTCGCGGTGATCGCGACGGTGGGCTCGGCGTGGGGCTACATATCGGCCTTCTGGCACACGGTGCGCTCGGAGCCGATCCGCACTCGGACGTGAAGACCGCCGTCACCGGCGGCACCGGCGTGCTCGGGCGCCCCCTGGTCGACCACCTGCTGGGACAGGGTCATCAGGTGGTTGCCTTGGCCCGCTCGACGGAGGCGGCGGCGAGTTTGGAGAGTCGAGGTGCGACTCCGATCATCGGCGACGTGCTCGACCCGAGGAGCCTCCGCCCCCTGTTGGGAGGAGCGGACTGGGTGTTTCACGTCGCCGGAGTCAACGAGATGTGCTCGACGGACCCGGATCTCATGGACCTGGTCAACATCGAGGGGACCCGCAACCTGCTCATGGCATGCCGTGCTACCGGGGTGGGGCGAATGATCCACACCTCGTCGGCGGCGGCGATCGGGGAGCGCCAGGGCACCATCGGCACCGAGGCCAGCCGGCATCGGGGCACCTATCTCTCCAGGTACGAACGCTCGAAGCACATGTCGGAGCGGGCGCTGTTCGAAGAGGCGGGGGGTCTGGACGTAGTGGTGGTCAACCCGTCGTCGGTCCAGGGGCCGGGCCGGTCGTCGGGGACGGCGAAGCTGATCCTCGACGTGCTCGGCGGTCGGCTGCCCTACCTGGTGGAGACGAACGTATCGATCGTCGACATCGAGGACTGCGCACGAGGCCACGTCCTGGCCGCCGAGAGAGGCGTGACCGGAGAGCGGTACATCCTGAGTGGCGCCAGCTTCGGCATGGCCGAGGTGATCGGCATCCTCGCCGCGGTCACCGGTCGCCGGCTGAGCCCCCGCTTCGTGCCGGGTTGGGTGGCAGCAGCGGGGGCGGCGGCGGTGGAGCTCGGGGCGAGGTTGAGCGGTCGCCGGCCCAGCATCTGCCGGGAGATGGTCCGGGTGCTGCGTGCCGGCCACGTGTACGACGGAAGCAGGGCCACCCGGGACCTGGGGCTGGTCTACACCCCCGTCGAGACCACGATCCGGCGCACCGTCGCCTGGTTTCGGGAGCAAGGTTTGCTCGTCTGAACGGCAGCTACCATCAGCACCCCGATGGTTGCACCCCTCGCACCACTCCTTTCCCGTTGGCGGTCTGCCTCATTGCCCGATCTGCACGGCGTGTGGTCGGTTGCCCCGGGTGGCCGCGCTTTGGCCATCGCCGGTCTCGCCGACCGGCTCGGCTCGCCGTTTCTCGTCGTCGTGCCCGGGGAGAGGGACGCCGAGGAGCTGGTCGACGACCTTTCCCTGTTCATCGCCGACGTGCTCCTGGCCCCGGCGTGGGAGACCCTGCCCTTCGAGCACGTCTCACCCAACATCGCCACCATGGCCCATCGCTCGGAGGCGAGACATGCCCTCGAACGGGGTGATCCGGTGGTGGTCGTGGCCAGCGTTCGTGGCGCCATCCAGAGACTCAGCCCCACCCCCCACGGGCCTTTGACCCTGGAGCCGGGTGATGAGACGAGCATGGACGACCTGTCCCGCGCCCTCGCCGACCTCGCCTACAGCCGCACCGATCGGGTCGAGGCCCGTGGCGAGTTCGCGGTCCGAGGGGGCATCGTCGATGTCTTCCCCGCCCAGATGGAGAGCCCGATGCGTCTCGACTTCTGGGGTGACCAGCTCGACGAGATCCGGGCCTTCTCCGTGGCTACCCAGCGCTCCGAGGAGACCGTTCCCCGCCTGATCGCATTCCCGGCCCGCGAGGTGCGGCCCGATCCGGGGATCCGAAGTCGAACCGAGCAGCTGGTGAGATCGGAGCCGTGGAACGCCTCGACATGGGATCGGATCTCCGAGGGCCACGTCTTCCCTGGTATCGAGTCCTGGCTTCCCTGGCTCGCCGAGCCGGTATCGCTGATCGACGCCCTGCCGCAACGAGCCAACCTGGTCCTGGTCGAGCCAACCCGGGCCTTCGATCGCGCCCGGGACCTGGTCAAGGAGGAATCGGAGCTGGCTGCGGCCCTCGCCCCCACCTGGGGGGA
>JBOGET010000119.1:0-17317 GCA_050741975.1 Acidimicrobiia bacterium | reverse complement strand
ATGAAGGCGGTTCGACTGCATCCTCCGGGTGGCATGGACAACCTTGTCTATGAGGAGGTGGACACACCCACCCCTCTCAACAGCGAAGCATTGGTGAAGGTTCATGCCGCCGCCATCACCCGGGACGAGTTGAACTGGCCGGTCGACCGTATGCCTGCGATTCCGTCCTATGAGTTGTCCGGAACGGTGGTGGCGGTCGGCGAGGGCGTCTCGGAGGTGGAGGTTGGGCAGGCCGTGTATGCCCTGACGGGTTTCGAACGAGACGGCGTGGCCGCGGAGTACGCAACAGTTCCCGCAGAGAGGCTGGCATCCAAGCCGGCGACGCTGAGTCATGTAGAGAGTGCCGCCATGCCGCTTTCTGCCCTCAGCGCGATGCAAGGTCTGTTCAACCATGGCCACCTGGAAGAGAATCAGAGAGTCCTCATTCATGGGGGAGGAGGTGGTGTCGGCGCATATGCGGTGCAACTCGCTCGTCTGCGCGGCGCCCACGTGATCGCTACCGCCTCGGGGGAGAGGCTCGAGGCGGCAAAGATGCTTGGCGCCGATGAGGTCATCGACAACGAGACGGCCGACTTCACCGCCATCGCGCCGGTCAACCTCGTCTTCGACACCGTCGGGGGTGATCGACTCGCCAGGTCGGCGTCGGTCATCGAGTCGGGTGGGCGGCTGGTGTCCGTGGCCGAGGAACCGTCTCTCGAGGGGTGCGCCGAGCACGATGTGGAGGCCACCTTCTTCATCGTGAAGCCCATCGTCGATCAGTTGGCTGAACTGGCCGGTCTCGCCGATCAAGGCCAACTTCAGGTGCTGGTGGACAAGACCTACCCACTCGCCAATGCCCGGGAGGCATTCGAGCGCAGCCTGAGTCGAAGCGGGCAGGGCAAGGTAGTTCTCGTTGTCCTCGACGAATAGTCGCCGCCCGGCGGCCTCTCGTTGATCCAATGTCCGCGTTCGGTACTATGAGATCTCACCACGCGTGACGTGGCCCCCTCCGGAGCCAGAGAACGCCACTTGGTCGGGCAGCGTGAATCCGCTCGGTTCGACCCGATCCCCGACGCCGAGGAGGACTAATGGCCAGCACGTTCGATCAGGGATTGCGGCAGGCCAGCCCGCCCGCGGACGACTTGGTGGACCTTGCTGCCCACGCACTCGTCGCCATCGGGTCCCGGATACGCAAGCTACGCAGCGAGCGTGGCCTGACCCTTCAACGTCTGGCAGATATGACCGGCTTGTCGGCCTCGCTGCTCAGTCTGGTCGAGCGGGGCAAGACCAGTCCTTCCATTGGGACTCTGGTTGCGATTGCTCATGCCTTCGACGTGCACATGACCGATCTGATGCCAGGGGCCCCGGCTGCACCTGAACAACCGGTGCTCACTTTCGACGAGCAGCGCGTCTATGCGACCCCCGAGGGAGTCAATCGGCGCATCCTCCGTGACGATCGGGTCCGGGGCCTGGAGGTTGCGTTGAACGAATACGGTCCGGGCGGGCGGAGCGCCGACACGTTGCTTCACCACGCGGGCTATGAGTACGGCGTCGTCATAGAGGGCACGCTCACGGTCGAAGTCGAAGGTATCTCCTACGAGCTCCGCCCGGGGGACTCGATCGCCTACGACTCGTCACGTCCGCATCGGATCGTCAATCACGGCCCCACCGAGGCCAGAGCGATGTGGGTGAATCTTGATCGAGCCTGAGCCGTCTTTGCGCTCAGTCAACTCGTTTGACTGCTGCTGCACGCCAATGGCACACTCACTCGAGTGAAGCCGGCTTCGTTCGAGTACTTCGCTCCCGAGTCGGTCGATGATGCAGTTTCCTTGCTCGCCGAGGTCGATCAGGCCAAAGTCCTAGCCGGTGGGCAGAGTCTGGTCCCGGCCATGAACTTCCGACTGGCACGGCCAACGGCGCTGATCGACATCAACCGCCTGCCCGGTCTGGACCACGTCACGGTGGCCGACGACGAGGTCCGAATCGGCGCCCTCACCCGACACCGGCGGTTCGAAGAGCCCGCGGTGGCGGGGCCCCTGGGGCGACTTCTGGCCGAAATGGCCCACCACGTCGGCCATCTGCCGATTCGGGTCAGGGGCACTTTCGGGGGAAGTCTGGCCCATGCCGACCCGGCGGCCGAGTGGTGTCTCGTTGCCCGCACCCTCGATGCGACCATGGTGGCCGTCAGCACCGATGGGGAGCGTCTGATTCCCGCCGCAGAGTTCTTCGCCACGGTCTTCACCACGGCGCTCGGTCCCCGAGAGCTGCTCACCGAAGTCCGAATGCCGCTGCTCGGCGACCGGCATGCCGTCGGATTCTCGGAGTTCAGCCGGCGAGCCGGCGACTTCGCCCTGGTGATGGTGGCGGTTGTAGTGGAGATCGGAGACGGCGTCGTGACCAAGGCGAACATCGGTGCAGGCGGGGTTTCCGACGTTCCGGTGCGGCTCTCCGGGGCGGAGGATGTCCTGGTTGGCCAGCCCTGGGAGTCTCGATACTGGGACGCCGCCGCCGAAGCGGCCAGAGCCGAGGTCGACCCCTTCGAAGACATCCACGCCTCGCCCGAATACCGACGCGATTTGGTGGAGGCGCTGGTTCGCAGGGCTTGTAGCCAGGCGTCACCATGAGCTTTGTCGGCCAGCCGATCCGCCGACGGGAGGATCCCGCCCTCCTCACCGGCCGGAGTCGGTTTGTCGCCGACTTGACGGCTGGATGCAGGGCGGTGGCCTTCGCTCGATCCCCCATGGCGTCAGGACTTATACGGAATGTGGAATCCCCCGATGGTGAGCTCGTCTTCACCGCGAAGGACCTGATCGGGGTGGGGATGGTCGAACCAATCCTACATCGTCCCGACTATGTGCGAGTGCCCCAACCGGTGCTGGCCTCCGAACGCGTCAACTACGTGGGGGAGCCGGTGGCCGTGGTGGTGGCCGACTCCCGTCATGCCGCCGAGGACCTCGCGGAGCGGGTTTTCGTCGATCTGGAGCCACTGGAGCCGGTGACATCCTGCGCTACGGCTCTCGTCGACACCGCTCCGATCGTGCATCCTGGGGCAAGCTCCAATGTGGTGGTCTCCGGTGTTGTCGACACCGGTGATGTCGACGCTGCCTTCGACGCCGCCACCGAGGTGATCGGGTTCGAGCTCTCTTCCCGACGACAGAGCGCCCTCCCACTCGAGACGAGGGGTGCGGTGGCACGGTTCGACGAGGAGTCGGGTCGCATCACGCTCCACGCCTCGACGCAGACACCACACATCCTGCGCACCGTCGTGGCGGACCTGGTCGGGATGCCCGAGGCCGACCTGCGCGTGGTCGCGCCGTCAGTGGGAGGGGCGTTTGGCCAGAAGCTGGCGTTGGCCACCGAGTACGCGGTGGTGGTGTGGCTGGCGAGGCACCTGAGAGCCTCCCTGGCCTGGATCGAGGACCGGCGAGAGAATTTCACCTCGTCGTTCCACGCTCGCGACCAGCACTATGGGATCCGCGCTGCGTTCGACGCCGACGCTCGCCTCGTCTCAGTCGACGGCGATCTCCTCGTCAACGTTGGCGCCTACTCCTGCTACCCGGTCACCTGGGGAGTGGAACCTCTCATGGCGTTGGGTGAGCTTCCCGGCCCTTACGATTTCCAGTCCTACCGCGTGCGAGCGCGAGGCGTCACCACCAACACCTGCCCGATGTCACCGTACCGGGGGGTGTCGCGGCCCGTGCTCACATTGGCAATGGAGCGCCTGATGGATTTGGCGGCAGTGCGCTTCGGCATCGACCCGATCGAGATCCGTCGGCGGAACCTCATCACCGGGTTCCCCTACCGGTCGGCGACCGGCATCGAGTACGACGAGGGGTCCTATCTCGCCTCTCTGGAGCGGGCGGCACAGGTTGTCGAGATCGACTCGTTTCGGCGTTATCAGCGTGAAGCCATGGAGTCGGGTCGATACGTTGGGATCGGGTTCTCGGTTTTCTCCGAGCGAACCGGATACGGCACCCCGACATTCGCTCAGCGGGCGATGGAGGTGACCCCGGGATACGAGATCGTGGAGATGACGATGGACCCGTCGGGAGCCGTGGAGGTGCGAATCGGGGCCAGCCCCCACGGGCAGGGCCTCGCCACCACGCTCTCACAGTTGGTGGCCGACGAGCTTGCCCTGCGCCCGGAGTCGGTGAGAGTCGTACACGGCGACACGGACCGCACCCCGTACGGCTGGGGTACTTTTGCCAGCCGCTCGATGGTGCTCAGCGGTGGTGCCTCCCATCTGGCCGCTGCCAAGCTGCGCGAGATGCTGACCCAGGTTGCCGGCGACGTTCTCGAGGCGGCGCCTGAAGACATAGTCCTCCTCGACGGACGGGCGGTGGTGCGGGGGACCGATCAGGGGGTGCCGATACCCGAGCTGGCGCGCATGGCCCACCACCAGACCGACCGGCTCGGCCCGGGAAGGGAGCCCGGTCTCCGCGCCGTCGCCACCTACGATCCTGCGGGGACTTTCTCCAATGCCTGTCATGTGGCCGTGGTGGAGGTCGACATCGAAACCGGTGGGGTCCGCCTCGACCGTTTCGTAGTGGTGGAGGACGCCGGCCTCCTCATCAATCCGCTCATCGTCGACGGGCAGATCGCGGGTGGAGTGGCTCAGGGCATCGCCAACGCGCTGTATGAGGAAGTCGTCTACGACGAGGCAGGCAACATCCTCACCACCTCGCTGCTCGATTACCTTCCGCCGACGGCGTCGGAAGTGCCGTCGATCGAGATACATCACCTCGAGACCATCACCCAGGAGTCGATCACCGGTGCCAAAGGGCTCGGTGAAGGGGGAGCCATCGGCGCACCGGCCGCGGTGATCAACGCCGTGTCCGACGCCCTGCGCCCGTTGGGTGTCGAGGTCACGGAGATGCCGGCGACACCGGACCGCATCCGACACCTGATCAGGACGAGCAGGGAGGGAGCGGCGTGAGCTCGGCTCGACCCATCACCCTTTCGGTCAACGGGACGGACTACACGGTGAAGGTAGAGCCGCGGAAGACCCTGGCCGACACCATCCGTGAGGACTGCGGCTTGACCGGTACTCACCTCGGCTGTGAGCACGGTGTGTGCGGCGCGTGCACGATCCTGATGGACGGGGCACCGGTTCGCTCCTGCCTGCTCTTCGCCGTCCAGTGCGAGGGAGTGGCGATCGAGACGGTGGAAGGACTGGCTGTCGATGGCGAGCTTCACCCTCTCCAAGAGGCGTTCTGGGCCCATCACGGTCTGCAATGCGGGTTCTGCACCCCCGGTTTCCTCATGCTGGCCAAGGGCGCACTGTCCGCAGCTCCCGATCTGACCGGCGACGCACTGCGGGAGGTGCTGTCGTCGAATCTGTGCCGGTGTACCGGGTACCAGAACATCGTGGCCGCGGTCGAGGCCGCCGCCGCCCAGATGCGGTCGTGAGCTACATCGGCCGGTCCATTCGCCGGCTGGAGGATCCGCCACTTCTCACCGGGACGGCGCGGTTTGCCGCGGATCTCTCCTTTCCCGACGAGGTGTGGATGCGGGTGGTGCGATCACCGGTCGCATCGGGCCACATCATGGGCGTCGATACCCAGCAGGCACGAGAGCTGCCCGGGGTGCTCGCAGTGTGGACGGCCGAGGACCTCGACCTTCCGCCGATCGGCTTCCGCATGTTGGATGTAGGGGGTTTGGAGCCGTACCGCCAGCCAGTGCTCGCCTCGGGCTACGTGAGATACGTGGGCGAGCCGGTGGCCGTGGTACTCGCCGAAGACGCATACCTCGCCGAGGACGCGGCCGATCTGGTGTGGGTCGATATCGAAGAGCTCGGGCCAGCCCTCGATCCCACGACACCCGGCATGTTCCTGCCCGGGTTGTCCTCCGAGGCGGCGTTGGTCGAGAAGGCCTATGGCGACGTCGAGGCGGCGATCGCCCGGTCGCCGCACGTGATCGAGATGGAGTTGGCCGTCGGGCGCCACACCGGTGTCCCGCTGGAGACCCGGGGGGCGATCGGGGTCTGGGAGGGCGACGTCCTGCGCATGTACGGGGCGGCCAAGGTCCCCCACTACAACCGCGAAGCCATCGCCAGGATGCTGGGTTTGGACCCGGAAAAGGTACATCTCCATGAGAACCACGTGGGTGGGGGTTTTGGGATCAGAGGCGAGCTCTACCCGGAGGACGTGCTGGTGTGCGAGGCGTCGAGGAGGCTGGGCCGCCCCGTTCATTGGACCGAAGACCGGCGTGAGCACCTTCTGGCAGCCAACCATTCCCGGGATCAGTTGCACCGGGTGAGGGTCGGGTTCGACGACGACGGTTTCATTCTCGCCATCGACGACGAGTTCTGGCAGGACCAGGGCGCCTACGTGCGCACTCATGCCGCCACTGTCTCCGATCTGACTGCGGCCATGCTTCCCGGCCCCTACATCGTCCCGGCCTACCGGGCCAGAGGCCACATCGTTCTCACCAACAAGACTCCCGCCGGCACCTATCGCTCCCCGGGTCGATACGAAGGCACCTTCGTTCGGGAGCGGATCGTCGACGCAGTGGCGGCCCGCCTTGACTTGGACGCGATAGAGGTCCGGCGGGTCAATCTCATTCCCGAAGACCGGATTCCGTTCCAGCGCAACTTCGACGCTCTGGGCACCGGGGTCACCTATGACTCGGGTCGCTATCACGACTTGTTGGACCGGGTGTTGCAGCATCTCGATTACCCAGTTCTACGGCGTGATCTGGAACGTCGGCGCGGCGCAGGAGAGATGGTGGGTTTCGGTCTCGCCTACTTCGTCGAGAAGAGCGGGCTCGGTCCCTTTGACGAGGTTCGGGTGGAAGTCGACACCCTAGGGCAGGTCGAGGTGGTCACGGGCGCGGCATCACTCGGTCAAGGGATCGAGACGTCGATCGCCCAGATATGCGCCGAAGAGCTCGGGGTGGCGATCGACTCGGTGCGGGTCACACATGGCCAGACCGACCGGATCGGACGCGGGATGGGAGCGTTCGCCACAAGAGTCACCGTGATGACCGGATCGGCCACGAGCATGGCAGCAGGGTCGGTGCGGGAGAAGGCGCTGCGGATCGCGGCGGATCGCCTCGAGGCCAGCCCGGCCGATCTTCGTATAGAAGATGGTCGGGTGTTCGCCCAGGGAAGCCGCGATGGCCCCTCTGTCACGCTGGCGGACCTGGCCACCTGGGTGGCGCCCGGGACTGAAGGGGCGGAGCGTCACGGGACCGGCCTGGCCGCGACGGCCGAGTTCAACACCGACCACATGACCTATCCCTACGGCATCCATGCCGCGGTGGTGGAGATCGACCCGGCTACTGCCGCGTGCCGGGTGGTCCGCTACCTCGTCGGTTACGACGTGGGTCGGGCGATCAACCCGATGCTGGTTGAAGGTCAGCTCGTCGGTGGCGTGGCCCAGGGGATCGGGGGCGCCCTTCTCGAGGAGTTCCGATATGACCAAGGGGGTCAGCCCCTCTCGGCTTCCTTCATCGACTACCTCATACCGACGCTCTCGGAGATGCCCACCGTGGAGATCATCCTTCGGGAGGATGCGCCCTCCCTGCTCAACCCGATCGGAGTCAAAGGAGCGGGTGAAGGTGGCATCAACGCGGTCGGAGCGACCATCGCCTCGGCCGTCGACGACGCCCTGGGAAGACCCGGGGCAGTCACCCGACTGCCAGTCTCGCCGGATCGGCTCAACCGCCTCATCCGGAGCTGACATCCATCACTCGACCGGTCCCGCGCCGGCCGCGGATTATCGCCCGCACCGTTGAGCGCGGCTCATGCGGATTGTGTAGTGTCAAAATCGACCAGGAAGGAGGGTCGATGCCCGCCCAACTAATACAGTCCAGCGCCCCCCGACCACTGGCCAGCTATTCGGAGGCGTTCAAGGTGGGGAATCTGGTGTTCGCCGCGGGCCAGCTGGCGTCGGATTTCAAGACCGGGGTCCCGCCGGAGGCAAGCATCAACAAGGCCTTCCCCTTCTACGGCTCCGAGATCAAGCAACAGACCCGATACATCCTCGACAACCTGCGCTCCACCTTCGAAGCGGCCGGATCGTCGCTGGCGAACATCGTCAAGGCCCAGGTCTTCATGACCGACATGCGGGACTTCAACGCGTTCGACGAGGTGTGGAGGGAGTACTTCGGGGATGCCGTCCCCGCCCGAACCACCGTCGGCACCACTGAGCTGCTCGGCGCCGGGCCCCCACAACTCCTCGAGGTGGACCTGATCGGGCACACCGGCGACGTCGAGCATCAGGTCGTCGTCTCAGGCGGACCCCGGCCTCTGGCCAACTACACCGAGGCGATACGGGTGGGCAACCTCGTGCTCGCGGCAGGTCAGATCGCCAACGACTTCGTCACCGGGGTGCCGCCCGAGGCGAGGACCCATCCCGACTTCCCCTACTACGGGTCGGACATCAAGCTCCAGACGCGTTACATCCTCGAGAACTTGAAGACGACCTTCGCCACCGCAGACTCCTCTTTGGGCAATGTGGTCAAGGCCCAGGTGTTCCTTCGGGACCTGATGGACTTCAACGCATTCGATGAGGTGTGGAAGGAGTACTTCGCCGACTCACCGCCGCCGCGGACCACCGTCGGCATCACCGAGTTGCTGGGATCGGGGCCCGAGCAGCTTCTGGAGATCGACCTCATCGCCCACAGCAACGGCGTCACCAAGCAGGTCGTGCAGTCGGACAACCCCAGGCCCCTGGCGGTGTACTCCGAGGCTGTGGTCGTTGACGGCCTGGTCTTCGCCGCCGGTCAGCTTGCCTCCGATTTCCGCACCGGCGTACCGGAGGAAGCTCGAGCCAATCCGGCCTTCCCCTACTACGGGTCGGACATCAAGGCGCAGGCTCGTTACGTCCTCGACAATTGCCGGCGCACCTTCGAGGCGGCCGGATCGTCGCTCGACAATGTGTTCAAAGCACAGGTGTTCATGACGGACATGAGGAACTTCAACGCATTCGATGAGGTGTGGAAGGAGTATTTCAAGGTTCCCCCGGCACGGACCACGGTGGGGACCACCGGGCTTCTCGTCAAGGACGCTTTGGTCGAGATCGATCTCATCGGCTCGGTCGAATGAGTCAACTGCGAAATGAAGAGAGAACGAAAGGACCGATTATGAAGGCTCGACTCAGACCGGTGATCATCCTCGTGTTGACCGCCCTTCTGGTGGCCGCCTGCGGAGATGGCGACGGCGGGACCGATATCACCGAGGCGGCTGCCGGCAGCACCACGGTGGCCGAAGACACGGCGACGACACCCGGCTCGGCAACCACCACCGCCGCCGGAGGCGAGGAAGGCCCGATCAAGTTCGGGATGCTGATCGGAGTGACCGGCGACTACTCGCCGTATTACGACGTCAGCAAGGCCGGCGCCGATGTCGCAATCGCCGAGATCAACGATGCGGGTGGAGTACTGGGACGCCCGGTGGAGCTGATCGTGGTGGACAACAAGTCGACCGTCGAGGGCGCCGTTCAGGGGTTCTCGCAGGTAGTCGACGTCGAGGCCGTCGATGTGCTGGGTGGACCCGAGTCGGATGGGGCGATTGCCAATCTTCAAGCCATCAAGGACTTGAAACTGCCGACCATCTGCCCCGCCTGTGGCACCTCGGAACTAGATCAAGCCGGTGGCGACTACATATTCAGGATCACAGGGTCGGACTCCGACGGAGGTCTCATCGCCGCCCAGTTCGCTCGCGACGCCGGTTACACCCGGGTTGCGATGCTGGTGCAGAACACGGAAGGGGCCTCGGCTCCCGCCGAGGTGTTCAAGCGGGTGTTCGCCGAGGTCATCGGTGGCGAGGTGGTGGCCGACGTGAGGTTCGATCCCGGCCAGTCCTCTTACCAGGCACAAGTCGACCAGGCCTTCGCCGACGAGCCCGAGGGTGTCTATGTCGGCTCGGGATTCGAAGCAGGGGGAATCATCCTCACCGAGTGGCAACGGCGTGGATACGGGGGCACTTTCCTGTTCTCACCGGACATGATCGTGCCCGAGATCGCCGCACTGACCGAACAGGGTGTGGAGATCGGCGACGGCGTGGCACGCGCTGCGATCGCCGCTTACGACACAGAGAGCCCCGCCTATGAGAGTTACGCCCCGCGCTATGAGGCGATCACCGGTGAGCAGCCGACGCCGGGGTTGTATGACGCCAATCAGTACGACCAGTACATCATCCTGGCGTTGGCCATCGTCAAGGCGGGCACGACCGACGGTGAGGCCGTGGCGGCGGTGATCCCCGACTTGCTCAACCCACCCGGGACGGTGGTGTACGGCTTCGCCGAAGGCGTTGCTGCCATTGAAGCCGGCGAGGACATCGACCTCCATGGGGCGTCCTCTTCCCTGGACGTCAACGAGTTCGGCAACCTGGCCAGCCCGAACTTTGGCGAGCAAAACATCGTCGACGGGGCATGGACTCAGGTGGCCACGGTGGAGCTCGACGCGAGCTTGCGTCCGTAATCTCGATCTGAGGTCGTGGATCGGCACTTGAATGCCGGTCCACGACCTCTACGGACAATATGCAAAACATCATCTTCGGCCTCGTAACCGGCAGCATCCTGGCCATCGCCAGTGTCGGCTTCTCGATGATCCGACAGACCGAAGGGTTCATCAATATCGCCCACGGGCAGATGCTGACCCTTGGCGCCTTTCTCGGGTACTCCTTCGTCACGACCCTCGGGTTGAACATTTTCCTCGCCGGCCTCTTGTCGATGCTGCTGGTGGGGATAATCGGAGTGGTGCTTGCCGTTGTCGTTTTCCGTCCGGTCGCATCGTCGGGGCCGCTCGCTCAGCTTTTCACCTCGATCGGTCTCGCCTATCTCCTGTTCGGGCTCATGCGGGTCATCTTCGGGGCCAATGTCACCTTCTTCCCCACCACCTTTGGGACCAGGTTTCAGATGGGACCGGTCAATGTGACCGTCGGCGAGATCCTCATCGTCGTTACCGCAGGCGTGGTGGTGGGGGCCCTCGCCCTCTTCCTCGGTCAGACCCGGCTCGGGACGTGGATTCGCGCCACCGCTTCCAATCCGGAGCTGGCGCGTCTACGTGGGATACCTGTGAACCGGGTCTCACACGCGGTCTGGTTCGTGGCTTCGGCCCTGGCCGGCCTGGCCGGAGTGATGGTGGGCCTGATCGGAAACGTGCACTCTGAGCTGGGCTGGACCCAGACCCTGATCATCCTGGCCGCGGCCGTGCTCGGCGGACTGGGCTCGATCTACGGGGTGCTCGCCTCCGGGTTGTTGTTGGGTCTGGCCATGGACCTTTCGGCCCTGGTGATTCCGACTTCATACAGAACGGTGGTCGCATTCGGGGTTCTGATCCTGGGTCTGCTGGCGCGGCCCCAGGGTCTCTTCGTCACCGCCGGGCGGAGAGAGGCTTGATGAGCGGCATCCTCCTCTTCTTCGTCGGAGTGCTCACGCTGGCCGGGATCTACGCGATTCTCGCCATGATCCTCAACATGGAGGCGGGCTGGGCCGGCATGTGGGACCTGGGTCTCGCCGGGCTGGTTGCCGTAGGTGGATACGTGTTCATCATCACCACCCAGCAGACCCACGATGACGTGATCCTGACTCCCCACTGGCCGATGTGGGCAGGGATCCTGGCTGGAAGCGTGGCCGGGGGGTTGGCCGCATTGATCATCGGCGTTCCATCACTCCGGGTGCGGGGGGAGTATTTCCTCATCACCACCCTGGCCTTCGCCGAGGTGATTCGCCAACTCGCGATCAACCTCGGAACGGTGACCCGCGGGACTGTCGGATTCAACCAGTTCACCAGACCCTTCGAGGGCTGGGTGTCGGGTAACGGGTATCGCTGGTTGCTGCTGGCGCTGGTCTGGCTGGTGGTGGGGATGGTCTATCTGCTCACGCGCCGGCTCGGACACAGCCCCTACGGTCGCCTGCTCCGGGGTTTCCGCGACAACGACGCGGTGGCGCGCTCCCTCGGCAAACACACCAATCAGCACCGAATCCAGACTTTCGTTCTGGCGGGCCTGATGTATGGGGCGGTGGCACCACTGTATGTCTGGTTCATACGCACGGTCACGCCTTCGCTGTTCACCTCCGAAGTGACGTTTGTCACCTGGACCGCTTTGGTGATAGGTGGCATCGCCTCGCTTCGAGGGCCCGTGATCGGCGCCGTGATCCTGCTCATCGTGACCGAGGCCTCCGCCCTGGTGCAGGGTTCGGGGGAGATGGCGGTGGTCCTGGCCTCGGTCCGCTTCATCGTCCTGGGCATCGTTCTCATCCTCGTGATGCGATTCCGACCCGAGGGCCTGAGCGACGAACGTGACGCCTTCGCCGGAGCGTCGGGAAGGGTGACGGGATGACTGCACCGATCCTCGAGATGAGTCGGGTCACCAAGGTGTTCGGCGGGGTGCGGGCGGTCCGTGAGGTGGACATGTCTGTGGAGCCGGGGACGATCACGGCGGTGATCGGGCCCAACGGAGCGGGGAAGACTTCGCTTTTCAACGTCGTCACCGGGTTCGACCAGCCCACCGAGGGCACCGTCCGCTTCCAGGGCGAGGATGTGACCGGGCTCGAAGCGTGGCGCGTGTCGCAAAAAGGCTTGATCCGGACCTTCCAGACCCCAACCGGGTTCCCCGCGCTGTCGGTGTGGGAGAACCTGATGGTCGGGGGCACCGAAGATCGGCAGGAGAGTCTCTGGGCCGCGTTTCGAGGAGCATGGCGCTCGGGTGAGACCGCCACTCACCAGCGGGCACGTCAAGTCTTGAGCGACCTGGGACTGTGGGACCTTCGGGACACCCTTCTCGCCGACCTGCCGCCAGGTGATGTCAAGTTGGTGGATTTCGCCCGTCAACTCATGGCCCAGCCGGTGATGGTGCTCCTCGATGAGCCGGCCTCCGGAGTCGATCCAGGTTCGATCGACCGGTTGGGGAATCAGATTCGCCAGGTGCGAGACGAAGGGATGACGGTGCTGGTGATCGACCACAACATCGGTTTCGTCCTGGACATCGCCGACCGGGTTCACGTCATGTCGTTGGGTCAGATAATCGCCTCCGGTGCGCCCGACGACGTGGTCCGGGACCCGGTGGTGATCGAGATCTACCTCGGCCGGTCGGCATGAGCCTGCTCGAGCTCGACGGGCTGGAAACGGGGTACGGCCGGCTGCCGGTTCTCCACTCGGTGACGATGCGGGTCGAGGCGAACGAGATGGTGGCCATCATCGGCCCCAACGGCGCCGGGAAGACCTCGCTCGCCAAGGCTGTGTTCGGCCTGCTTCCTGCGATGCGTGGGTCGATCCACTTCGACGGCGAAGATCTGACCTCCGCTTCCACGGCGCAGCGAATCGCGGCAGGAATGGCGATGGCCCCTCAAACCGGCAACACCTTCCCGGAGCTCACCGTCGAGGACAACTTGATCGTGTCCTTCTCGACCTTCGGGGTCGATGATGCCGAGCGGGCATTGGTCAACGCTTACAGCATGTTTCCCCGGCTGTCAGAGCGAAGGAAGCAGGCCGCTCGGACGCTGTCGGGAGGAGAGCGGCAGATGCTTGCGTTCGCCTGTGGCTGCGGTTCCAGCCCCAGGTTCCTGCTCCTCGACGAGCCGACGACGGGGCTGGCCCCGACCATCATCCATTCCTTGGTCGAGAAGATCATCGAGTTCAAGGAGAGCGGCGCTTCGATCCTATGGGTGATCGAAGAGAATCCATTGGATGTGCTCCCCTTCGTCGACAGGGTCTATGTGCTCAACAACGGGGCGATAAGGGCAGAGACCGCCGCCGAAGAGCTGCTTTCGGAAGACGCCCTGAGGGCCCTGTTCTTCGGGCTGGAGTCGTGACCGGAGACATCCTGTTCGAGCCGGGCATCATCGGGGCCGCGGAGTTGCGCAACCGCCTGATCAGGGCGGGAACGTCTGAATCGATGGCCGAGCCCGACTCGGGTGAGATGACCTCACCTCTGGTGAGCCTCTACGACCGGCTGGCCGCGGGCGGGATCGGCGGCATCATCACCGGGCATCTCTTCGTCGAGCCCAGAGGCAAATACGCTCGCGGTCAGGTCGGCATTCACCACGACGACATGCTCCCCGGACTGCGCCGCTTGGTCGAGCGGGTCCACTCCCATGGGGCGGCGATCTTTGCCCAACTCGCTCACGCCGGCTCGCAATCGCGGGTGCCGTCCATCGCACCTCTCGCCCCTTCTCCGGTCCCCAACCCGCTGACCGGTCAAGAGGTCTCGGCGAGCTCCGATGACGAGATCGAGGTTGTCATCGATGCCTTTGGGGTGGCGGCGAGACGTGCGGTCGAGGCGGGGTTCGATGGTGTCCACATCCACGGCGCCAACGGATACCTGATCAGCGAGTTCGGCTCACCGCTCACGAATCGCCGGGATGACAGCTGGGGTGGCGACGCCAACCGTCGAGATGCGTTCCCACAGGCCGTGGTCGAATCGGTTCGACGGTCGGTGCCGGTCGATTTCCCCGTGATCATGAAGATGGGGATGGTCGATGCGGTGGAGGGAGGACTCGAGATCCACGAGACGGTGCGCCGGGCGAAGCAGCTCGTCGCTTCGGGACTCCAGGGGATCGAAGTGTCATGCGGGCTCATGAAGGCTCCGACCGATTCGGCCAACACCTACGTCGGCGTGGGGCCTCGTCGAGCGGTTCAGGACCTGCTCGTGCACCGGGTCTTGGCGTCACCGCGCCCCGAGGCCTATTTTCGCCCGTGGGCTCGGGCGTTGAGGGCCGAGGTCGACACCAGCGTGATCCTGACCGGTGGGATGCGAACCACGATGATGATGCGCGATGCGCTCGGCTCGGGCGATGCTGACTTTGTGGCCATGGCCCGGCCCCTCATACGCGAGCCGGACTTGCCCGCTCAGATCGAGGGTGGTCGCGAGGGCATGGTCGACTGCACTTCGTGCAACCTCTGCCTCATCCACGAGGGCCACCATCCCCTGCAATGCTGGCGCACGCCTCGGATCAGATTGCTGCAGCACGCCGTGTACAGGCTCAGCGGTGGTTTTCGCCGGGCGGAGGTGATCCCGACCACTCACTGAGTCGTCGGGCTCGGCGATCCTGCGGCCGGCCAGGGCGGTGCAAGACTCGTGGGTCAGGGCATATAGGCGGCGGTTCCCTGAATGGCGTCGAGATACCTCCGGTAGGCGATCCCGGAGGCGTCGGGGATCTTGAGGTGGAGCTCGTCCCTCAAATCGGTGGGAATCCGCTCAGGACGCTGGCTCTCGACGACGAGACGATCCTGTTCCATGATCTCGTGAGTGAAATCGATGAATTCGGCATCGTCGGATGGGTCTAGCTGGTGGTTCCGTGCGATCCACAGGAACAGCTCGGTCGTGGTCTCGGTGGTGGGTGAGGCAGCCATCGAGATCAACGTGACATCCCCCGACGGCACGGTCTTACGAAGGTGAATCGTGAACGGCCCCGTGAGGAAATACTCCCAGCGAATCACATCGCCCGGCTTGCTGTGAAGAGTGGCGGGCTCGGGTGCCTCGAGGAAGTAGTAGAGCCCACCGTTGCGGTCGGAGACCACGTGTTTCTGGACCTCGGTGTTGTCCCGTGATCCGAGGATGCCTTCGTGGACGAACGGGAAATGTGAGATGTCCATGAAATTCTCGACGGCCCGCCCCGCCGAGGTCTTCCACTGATACTGCTGGGAAACGATCGTGCGGTAACGGGGATCGTCCCACTCGTCGTCCGGGAACGCCGGAATATCCCGCGAGGGCTTGCCCAGGGCGACCCATACCAGCCCGAACCGTTCAACGGCTCGGTAGGTGACGGCTCGGGCCTTGGAAGGGATCGGCGCGCCGCGAGGCAGGGAGGGGATTTCGACACACACCCCCGAATCGTCGTAGGCCCAACCGTGGTACGCGCAATGGAGGATCCCATCTTCGACGAACCCAAGGGAGAGTGCGACGCCGCGGTGGATGCACAGGTCGAGGAAGACACTCGCGCCATTTTCGGTGCGGAAGGCGACCAGGTCCTCTCCCAGGAGCGTGAACCTCCGGGGTCTCTCGTCTACCTGCGTCTCAGTAGCGATTGGGTGCCAATGGTCGGGGAGACCGGTTGACTGCATGAACCGCTCCTTCGGGTCTTCCTCACCGAAGTTACTACGTAGTATTGAGCAGTGTGAACGAAGATCAAGTGCGATTGAATTCCATGGCCGAGGGGTTGGAGGTACCACGCGAGGTCAGGGTGGTTCCCGACGACCCCGAGACGGTTCCCCTGCCCATCGTTGAGACAGAGGGTCGTGCATGGGGGCTGGTCGGTCCCGGGATGGGTGCCCACCTCCGCTCGATGCACCGGATCTCGCTCCGGCCGGGAGGGCGGACCGTCCCGCTCCGCCATCCCATGGAGGCGGTCTACTACGTGATTGCAGGGGCCGGGGAGGTCCACGACCTGGACCTGGACGTTCGTCACCAGATCGTCGTCGGAGGGATGGTCCTGGTGGACCCCGGCACTCGCTATCGGATCACTGCGGGGTTGGACGGATCAGAGGTCGTGGGCGGTCCGTGCCCTCCCGACCCCCAGCTCTACGCGGCGCCAGGAGGGAAATGACGATGGCCGTGCACGTCTTTCATCGTGACCACCCCGACCTGATGATGCCCATGATCGCCCGCGACGCCCGCTTGGTGGTGTGGCCAGGGGTGGGTTCGCAGACAGCGAACATGAACTACGTGGACATGCAACCCGGTGAGCGCAACGTGCCCCACGTCCACGCCGGATCGGAAGACACACTTTATGTCATCGCCGGGGCAGGCACCATCGAGGACATCGACAACGACCTCGACCTCGAGTTCGAGGCTCCCTGCGCCGTCCATGTCCCTGTAGGCACCTGGCACGCGGTGAGGGCTGACCGCAATGCCAGAATCGAGAGCGTGGGCGGGCCATCGCCTGCCGACTGGAACATGCTGGTGATGATCGGCGCCTACGAGCGCATGCAGTGAGCTCCAAGATCGAGGTCGGGCTAGCCCAGATCTCAGGTGAGCCCTATGCCGTGGAGGACAACCGGCGACTGTGTGCAGAGGCAATCGTCACCGCGTTCGGGGAGGGAGCCGACGTGGTGGTGCTGCCTGAGATGATCGTCCCCGGCTACGTGGCCGATGCGCGGCGTCTCTTTCCATTGGCCGAACCTGTCCCCGGTCCTACAACCGAGGCCTGGGCCGAACTGGCGCGGGCCTCGGACGGATATGTCGTCGGAGGGTTCTGCGAACGGGACGGGGAGCAACTGTTCAATACCGCCGTCGCGGTCGGCCCGGAAGGGCTCATCGGTCATTACCGCAAAGTCCACCTCTTCGCCGAGGAGAAGATCGCCTTCGTCCCCGGCGACCGGGGCTTCCCGGTGGTGCGCACCCGGTTCGGCACGATCGGCATCTGCGTCTGCTACGACCTGCGATTCGTCG
>JBOGET010000118.1:0-5614 GCA_050741975.1 Acidimicrobiia bacterium | reverse complement strand
CCACCGAGACGATCGACCGTGCCATCGACGACCTCGGCCTGTCCCTGATGGTGCTGCGTCTCGGCCACCGCGATGACGTCCCCGACCTCCTCCAAGGCGCCGACCTGTTCGTCAGCACGTCGATCTCAGAAGGCCTGCCCGGTGCCATCGTCGAAGCCTTGGGCATGGGTCTTCCCGTCGTCGCTTTCGACGTGCCGGGAGTGACAGACGTCCTCGAGAGCGGCCACCCAGGTCTCGTCCCGTTCGGAGACGTGGAGACGCTCGTCGATCGTATCGAGAAGGTTCTCGCCGAGCCCGACTTCCGTCGGGACATGGCCGCCCGCGCCCGGGCCCGCTTCGAAGAGGCATTCGAGATCGGCGGCTACGTCGAGCGGGTGGGAGACCTGTATGGAGCGATCCTCGCCCGTCGTGATCAAACGCCTGATCGGGTGGATCGGCGATGAGGGGAATGGGCCGATCGGCCCCGAGGGTATGAGACGCATGCGTATTAGTCTCAGGTGGCCTCACAGGGGGAGGGATTCAGGAGTGGGAGGGATGGCAAGGTGAGCACTGCGGCTGACCGGGCTGCGAGTGTCCGTGTCAGCAATTTGTCGAAGACCTATTACCCGTCGCCGGGTTGGATGCGTCTACTGGTGCGCTCCAACATCCAGCGCGAGGTGGTCGCCCTCGACCACATCAACTTCGACGTGGGCCCCGGTGAGATCTGCGCCGTGGTCGGGCCCAACGGAGCGGGTAAGACCACCACGTTTCGCATCCTGGTCGGCCTGACCACCCTCACCTCGGGTGAGGCTCGTGTCTTGGGATACGACTGCGACCGCCAATCGGTGGCTGTCAGGCGGGTGGTGGGCTGGATGCCCGCCGAGGACCGCAGTCTCATCATGCGTCTCTCCTGCGCCGAGAACCTCCACTTCCACGGGCGGCTCCAAGGGCTCAAAGGCGACGACCTGCGGAGGCGAATACGGGACACCCTGTCCAAGGTGGGCCTGGCCGATGCGGCCGAGTCGTCGGTGTTCGCCTTGTCCGCCGGCATGAAGGCGAGACTCCAACTGGCACGGGCCTTGCTCGCCGACCCGAAGGTGCTCATCCTCGACGAGCCGACGGGCTCGGTCGACCCGGTGGCGTCCCACGACCTGCTCAACCTGATCATCTCCATCGTCGAGGAACAGAAGCTGGCCGCCCTCATCAGCTCGCATCGTCTCGAGGAGATCGAGGCGCTTCACTCGCACGCCATCCTCCTCGACAAAGGCCAGATCCGCTACGACGGGGATCTCGACACCCTTCGACTCGACCTCGACCGTCCCTCCCTGGAGCTGGTCTTCGTCGACGCCGATGCGGCCCGGCGCGCCGCCAAGGAGATCGAGGCGCCCGGGCTGGGCGAGGTGCTCACCTCCGAGGGCCCGGTGCTCCAAGTGGTGCTGGCGGGCGGGGTGAGCGTGGGCCAGGTGCTGAATTCTCTCGGCGGCCTCCTCGGAGAGGTGGAGCACCTCACCGAGAAGCAGACACCTCTTCGTGATCTCCTGGCGCAGATGTATCGCCGGGACAAAGAGCCCGTGGAGGACCCATCATGAGTGCACGAGCCCACGTCGCGCCGAGAGCCCGGCTGTCCTCGGTCTCCGTCGCATTCCTCCGGATGGACTTCATCGAAGAGATCAGCTACCCGTTGTCGACCCTGCTCAGCCAGTTGGGCACGGTTGCCCCGGTCTTCATCTATTTCTTCGTCGCAGAGCTGGTGCCGAGCTCGCCGGAGATCGGCAGCGACTATTTCACCTTCGCCGTCATCGGGCTCTGCGTGTCGACCATCCTCCAGGCAGCGCTCGGCGGTTTCGGGAGCGGTCTGCAGCGGGCCCAGAACCGGGGGACGTTCGAGACGCTCCTGGTCGAGCCGCTGCCGTGGATCTTCCTCCCCTTTGCCATGAACCTGTGGCGGGTGATCCTCGGCTTCCTGGGAGGGACCTTGGTCTTCCTGCTCGGTTTCGCCATGGGTGCCGAGTACATAATGCCCGGCATCCCGGCCTTCCTGGTGCTGCTGGTCCTCGGGGTCCTGGCCAGCATGGGGGTCGGCATCGTGTCCGCAAGCCTCATGGTCCTGGCCAAGAGGTCGCAGCCGGTGCTCACTCTCTACGGTCTCGCCGCCTCACTGCTGGCCGGTGCCGTGTTCTCGGTCGACCAGCTCCCCAAGTTCCTCCAGGCATTGAGCTGGGCCATCCCCCACACCTACGTGATCAACTCGGCGCGCGAGGTCCTCATGGCCGACCCGGGATCGTTCTCCATCTCATTCGGGTCCGCGGCCCTCGCCCTCCTCGTCTTCAACCTGGTGATGTACACGCTGGGCCTGTGGTTGTTCAGCCGGGCCCTTCAATACGCTCGCAAGATGGGGATGCTCAGCGGGTACTAGATGTAGGACTCGATCTCGGCCAGCGCCCGCCTGGTCCGGCCGCTGCCCTTTCCCAGGGCACTCCGCTTGCCATCCTCGACGACCTTGAGCAGCTTGGAGAGGCGGACGAATCGCCAGCCCGGCTGAAGTGTCACCTCCGGGTCGCCGTAACCCTCGATCAGGGCCAGGATCAGAGACGAGGTCATCCGGGCCGGGGCGGCGGTGTCGTACTCGAGGCGAAAGGCGAAGTGGGCGAGGTCGAATCCTCGCTGGCGGACCGGCCAGGTGAAGTCGATCAACCCGATTCGACCCTCGTCGACCAGGATGTTCGTGGTGCTGAAGTCCCCGTGGGAGTAAACCATCGCTTTCGGGGAGGAGTCCAGCTCCCGATGCAACTCGGCCATGCGTCGCTCGACGGCTTCCAGAGTCGAATCGGGCATGACTCCCCGGACCCGAGCCACACGTCTATCGATGGCGTCGACCTGCGCCCCGGCCCCGGCCACGATCCCCTCCGGCGAGCACTGCTCGATGAGACGGGCGGCACGACCGGAGAGACGCAGGATGCGATCGGCGTCCCCTCTCGCACCTGGCGTGATGATGTGGCGCCACACTTTTCCCATCGGCTGCCCGGGCACCCCGAGGGTCACCACCGACAGCGTGGCGGGGTCCGTGGCCAGGGCGCGGGAGAAGGTGATCCCCTCGTCCTCGACCAGCTCGAAGAGACGTGACTCGAGATCCATGCTCCGGACGAGACCGTCCCGTACCGTGGCCTCCCAACGCCGCCGTCTCTCCTCTGCGTACGGTGGCGGGTAGGAGCGCTTGAAGAAGGCCGCGAGAGATCGACCCGAGGGGTGCTCTGCCCGGAGGGGGAAGATCACAGAGCGGGGACGGTGCAGGCCCTCCCCGACCACCCACCGGATGTCTTTGCCGTCGTCCACATCGAGGATGCGGGCCACCGAGAAAGCCGCCTCGGCGAGAAGACGGGGATCGGGCGCTACCACACGATCGGGCTCGGTGTCTGCACTGCTCATTCGTCGACGAATGATGCTCGCCCGACTCGTCCCAATTGGCCAACTCCCGGTGCCGGTGTTCCCCGGCGTAGATGTGGTGAATAGGCTGTCCCCGGGGAGATGAGCTGTCAATGAACCAATTCGCCTTCTTCGTGGGGACCAACGGGTCGGGGACCACGTTGCATCGAGCCATCTTCGATTCGCACCCCGATCTGGCCATCCCCGGGGAAAGCCAGTTCATCGTGAAGCTGGCCGGCAACAGGTCGAGATACGAGGAGCCCGGTGGGTTCCGCAGCGATCTCATGACCAAGGACCTGATGAGGGAGCACAGGTTCAGGGGTTGGGGTCTTTCGGAGGAGGAGGTGGCGGCGGCACTCGAGGAGCAGCCCCCCAAGGACCTTCCCGACGCGATACGACGCATCTACCGGCTCTATGCGATGAGGCAGGGCAAGAGTCGCTACGGAGACAAGACCCAGGCCTACATCCACAGTCTGCCCCTGCTCGCCGAGCTCTTCCCCGAGGCGCGTTTCGTCCACGCGGTGCGGGATGGCCGGGACGTCGCCCTGGCTCACACCGACGGCGAGGCGATCGAACGTGTGGCCCTCTCCTGGAAACGACGGGTGAAGGCGGGCAGGTCGGCGGGGGCGAGCCTGGGGCCGGGCCATTACGTCGAGTCCAGGTTCGAAGAACTGCTCGACGACCCGGAGAAAGCGGTGCGACGTCTCTGCGACTTCCTCGAGCTTGACTTCGACCCCCAGATGCTCAGGTACTACGAGCGTGCCGACGACATCGTCGCCACCACGGCGGCCCCCGACCGTCACCGCGACATCTTCCTTCCCCCCACCAAGGGTCTGCGTGACTGGCGCCAGGAGCTCTCCAACGACCAGGTCGCCCGCTTCGAGGCGCTGGCCGGGGACCTTCTCGAGGAGCTGGGGTACGAGCGGGCCTTCCACCGGGTTCCCCTTGCCCGACGGGTCGCTGCCTGGTGGGGCGTGCTGATGGACGGCGTGGGCCTCGCCGTGAAGAGACTTCGCAAACGGCGCAGGAGAGGCTGAGCCCGTGGGGGCCTGGGCTCGATATGCCGGACTGAGAAGGGGCCTGGTCCGAAGGTCCTTCGACGCCTACCGGGCAGTCGAGCAGCGGGTCAGGCCCGGGCTCGGCGCCCCGCCCCGCAGCTTTGGGCCGGGACGAGCCTATGCAGAGGTCCAGGTCACCGATCCCCTCGTCGCCCTCACCTTCGATGACGGGCCCCATCCCGAGAACACGCCGCGTCTGCTCGAGATCCTCCGGGACCGGGGAGTGCGAGCCACGTTCTATCTCATCGGCGAGCTCGCGGCGCGTCATCCGGAGGTGGCCCGAATGACGTTCGATGATGGCCATGAGATCGGCAATCACACCTGGAGCCACCAGTTCCTCACCCTTCAATCCACCGGGAGCATCGTCCGCGAGCTGGAACAGACCCATGAGGCCATCGTGGCTGCGGTGGGTGCTCCCCCGGTGGCGCTGCGCCCGCCCTACGGCGCAATCACCGAGTCGCTGACCCGATGGGTCGACCACCGGTTCGGGTATCCCACGGTGACCTGGTCGGTCGATGCCGCCGATTGGGAGGACCCCGGATCCGATCTGATCACCGAGCGTCTGGTGTCCGGCACCGACCCCGGCTCCATCGTCCTCGCCCACGACCCCTTGACACCGACCGTCGATGCCATGGCCGAGACCCTGGATCGTCTTCTCGAACGAGGCATTCGTTTCGTGACCGTCAGCGAGTTGATCTCTGGGGAAAACTCGGGCTGATCCTGTCCACCGTTGAGCACGCTCAATGGTCGTTGCCCACCCTCCGTCACAATTTCATTTGCGCCGGGGCCGTCCAACAGTTACTTTGCCGCGCGTGGGGGTTCGAATCATCGGGCCTAATGGAAAAGCGCTGGGAGTGCACCGTGATTAGAAACGTCCTTTTGTCGGCCATCGTCCTCGCGTCTTTGGTCGCATCCTCTCCCCCGGCTTCGGCCCAGAGCGCCGAGCCGTCGGAGTTCGGAACCGAAGCCATCGACACCGATCAGGGGACCGACCGGGTCGGTCTGGTCGACTCCAGTCAGGGGGTCTGGCATCTACGAGGCGAGAACGGGGTGGTCAACAGCTTCTTCTATGGGAATCCGGGTGATGTCCCGTTCGTGGGGGACTGGAACTGTGACGGGATCGACACTCCCGGTCTCTACCGTCAGTCCGACGG
>JBOGET010000117.1:0-8142 GCA_050741975.1 Acidimicrobiia bacterium | reverse complement strand
TCTATCAGTGGTTCACCTCCCCTTATCCCACCATGGAGGAGTTCGCCGAAGGCGACACCTGGCCTCGGATCTCGATCACTCCCTACCTGGATACACGCAACGAGTTCATCTTCGAACCTCGACCGGCTTCCACCGGGATGGGAATACGCGAGACCGGCCTGCTGGTGAAGGACACCATTCTCGAGGTCGACATGATCGGAGTCGACCCAACAGTGGTCTCCGGGCCGAGCAAAGGAACCGCCGTGCCCGACGGGACACCATCGCCGCTGGCCGGCTACTCCCCTGCTATCGAACGAGGTGACTGGGTGTTCCTTGCAGGCGAGATCCCCGTGGACTGGGTCGGAGACTGGGGTCGCCCGGATTACTACGGAACTCCGAGCGGCGTCGCGCTCGAGGCCAGGACCAACCCGAACTTCTGGTACGACTCGGACATCGAGCGGCAGACAGACTACGTCCTGGAGAAGCAGGCGGCGATCGCTCAGGCCGCTGGGACGTCACTCGACAAGGCGGTCAAGGCCACCGTCTACCTCGGGCACCCGTCTGAGTTCGAAGGCATGGACAAGGTGTGGAAACGGTGGTTCCCCGAGAACCCACCGGCCCGGGTGGTAATCCCCTACATGGGTCTGGGTGGCCGGGGGTCGCGGGTCGAGATCGCCTTCAAGTTGCTCTCGGGCACGTCCGACCTCTCGATCGAGACCATCGAGGCCCCCGGGGTCCCTCCCGGTCTCGGTCATGAGCCGCAGGCGGTGAAAGCCGGGAGGTTCCTGTTCTTCTCAACGGTGGCCCCTTTCGACCACAAGGGGTCTCTCGAGGAGTCGACGATGCGGCATCCCAACTTCCCGTTCTACGGGCAGCCACCCAAGCTGGAGATGCGGTACATGCTCGACAAGGCGGCGAAGGTCTGTGACGCGGCGGGCACCTCGCTCGACCAGATTTGCCGCCGGCAGGCCTTCCACGACGACTTCACCTACTTCGCCCAGTCGTTCGAGGAGTGGGCAGCCCATTTCGACCGCGACAAGCCGGCATCGACCACGCTTCAGATCGGCGGGCCGCTATTGGTGCCGGGCTCCCATGTGCTACTGGATCTCATCGGCTACTGCCCGGACTGATCGACGAGACGGGTGCGGGGTCTGCCCCCACACACGGCCTACGGCTTGCCTATCGCGCGACCTCGCCGTCGTGGGGCCGCCGCCCGGGTCGGGGAGGCCTACGCGTGTCGGCTGACACTCGGTACTGGACACCGGGTGACTTCGAGCAGGTCGACGGATTCCCCCGCTACCCGGTGTCCGAGATGGATCGCCGGCATCGCTGGGTCGCAGACACGATGAGCGGGCGTGAGATCGACCTGCTCATCGTGGGTGGGCCCACCGGCCCGCTAGAGACCTCGGTCCAATACTTCTGCAACTGGCCGAGCCAGGTGCAGAGTTACGTCCTCTTCTCCCTCGGTGAGGTCCCGCTCCTCCTCGTGCGGCTATGGAACCACCTCCCCGACGCCCGGCGCATAGCGACGATCGAAGACGTCCGCTACGGCGGGGACACGCCCGCCGAACAGGGCGAGAAAGTGGCGATACTCGCCTCGGAACGCAATGCACGTCGGATAGGGCTGATCGGCGTTATCCCCCACGCCGATCTCACCACCATCCAGCAGACCAACCCCGAAGCCACCCTCATTGACCTCAACGCCGCCTACCAACGATTCCGGCTGGTGAAGAGCCCGGCCGAGATGGTGTTCGTCGACATCGCCTCCAGGATGAATGACGCAGCGATCGACGCCCTGGCCGCAGAGCTTCGTCCCGGCGTCAACGAATACGAGGTGGCCCGAATCGTCGAGGACGTCTACAACGCACACCGGGCGTGGAACCTCATCCATTTCTCGCTGAGCACCCCAATGACGGCACCGGAGGTCTGTGTGCCCCATCAGTACCACCCCGACCGGGTACTGCAGGCAGGGGATGTCTTTGTGACCGAGATCAGCACCACCTTCTGGGGCTACGCCGGCCAGATCCTCCGCACCTTCACCATCGCCTCCGACCCGACTCCTCTCTACGAGCGGCTGCATGACGTCGCACTCCACGCATACAACGGGATCGTCGAGATTCTCCGCCCCGGCGCCACCGTGGGTGAGGTGCTCGACGCCGCCGATGTGATCACCGAGTCGGGTTTCGACATCTGGGACGACCTGGTCCACGGCTTCGGCGGCGCTTACCTACCCCCCATCGTCCGCACCCGGGCCAATCGGGGCGCCACCCACCCCGACGACTTCGAATACCCGGAAGGCACGCTGCTGGTGGTGCAGCCGAACGTCATCGACGGGCTGGCCGGCGTGCAGACGGGCAACAGCCTCCAGATCACGCCCGACGGCGCCGTCAGCACCCAGCGTCAACCAACAAGAATGATCCAATGTGCATGAGAACGACGACGTGAGCGACACGACGGTGATCGAGATGCGGGGCATCACCAAGGCGTTCGGCGACACGGTGGCCAACGATTCGGTCGACTTCTCGGTGCGGGCCGGGGAAATCCACGTCTTGCTCGGCGAGAACGGGGCCGGGAAGACCACGCTGATGAACATCCTGTTCGGTCACATCCGGCCAGACGAGGGGGTGATCCTGGTCGACAGCGAGCAGGTCGAGATCAGCGCCCCCAACGACGCGATCGCTTGCGGGATCGGCATGGTCCATCAGCATTTCAGCTTGGTCCCCTCGTTCACCGTGGCGGAGAATGTCATGCTGGGGGTGAACAGTGTCACCGACCTGTCGTTCAGCGGGGATGCCATCGAGCACGCGGTGGCACAGCGAGCAGGCGAGTTGCACATGCCCATCCAGCCCGAAGCCACCGTGGAGGTCCTCCCGATCGATCTCCAGCAACGGGTGGAGATCATCAAGGCCATGTACCGGGGTGCAAAGGCCCTGATCCTGGACGAGCCCACCTCGCTGCTCGGGCCGACCCAGATCGAGAATCTGCTTGGAATCCTCTCCCAACTCCGCGACCAGGGAAACTCGATCATCCTCGTCACCCACAAGCTGGCCGAGGTGATGGAGGTCGCCGACCAGGTCACGGTGCTCCGCCGAGGGAAACTGGTCACCTCGCTGGCCAAGGGCGAATTCGACGAGCGGACCCTGGCCCGGGCGATGACCGGGCACGATCGGGAACGGCTCCCCGAACGGAGCGATGTCACCGACGCTGCTCCGCGTCCCCTGCTGGAGATCACCGACCTGGTCGTGCCCGCCAACCATGGTCACGGGCTGGCGATCGACGGCCTGTCATTGGCGGTGCACTCCGGGGAGATCCTGGGGATCGCCGGCGTCGAGGGGAACGGCCAGCGCGAGCTGGTCGGCGCCTTGATGGGTCTCAGCACGCCGGACTCCGGGACCGTGGTGATCGACGGGGTCGCGATCACCAATGCGGACCCGCACGACCGGAGGACTGCGGGGATGGGCGTGATCCCCGAAGACCGGCATCGTCTGGGGCTGATCCTCGACATGAGCCTGGCCGAGAACCTGGCCGTCACCGACCTCGCCTCCGGCGGGTACCGCCGGCGCGGGGTGATCGATTGGAAGGCGGTGCACGAGAGCGCCAAGCGCTTGCTGGTCGAGTACGACGTGCGCCCCGCCGACCCCGATGCCACTGCGGCCAGTCTGTCCGGTGGCAACCAGCAGAAGGTGGTCCTGGCCCGGGAGATGGGGCGCGAGCCACGAGTCCTGGTCGCCGACAACCCGACCTGGGGGCTCGATGTGGGTGCCATCGACTACGTCCACCTCAGACTGCTCGAGATGCGTGACCGGGGCGGAGCCGTCCTCCTCTTCACCCTCGACCTCGAGGAGCTGTACAAGTTGTCGGATCGGATTCTGGTCGTCTACCGCGGCAAGAAGATGCTGGAGGGGCCCAGCAGCCAGATCGACGACGACGATCTGGCATTGGCGATGGTCGGTTGGTCCACCGGTTAGGAGGCTTGCGATGGGCGCACTCGAGGGACGCAAGGCGATCGTGGCTGGAGGGGGCCGCGGGATCGGGAGGTCCATCGCCCTCGCGTTCGCCGCCGAAGGCGCTGACGTTGCGGTGGTTGGTCGCACCGGCGAGTCGCTGTCGGCGGTGGCCGACGAGATCCGGTCCGCGGGACAACAGGCCGTCGCCGCACCCCAGGACCTGACCCAGGTGAGTGAGATTCCTCACCTGTTCGATCGACTCGTCGATGAACTCGGCGGCTTTGACATCCTGGTCAACTCGGCCGGGGTGCAGATCACAGGCCCGTCGATCGAGGTCACCGAGGAGCAATGGGACGAGACCCTCGATGCCAACCTGAAATCGATGTTCTTCTCCTGCCAGGCGGCGGGACGGCGGTTCATCGAGCAGGGGCGCGGGAAGATCATCAATCTCGCCTCCACCTTCAGCTTCGTGGGGTTCCCCGAATTCGCCGCCTACTGCTCGTCGAAGGGCGGTGTGGCGCTGCTCACCAAGACGCTGGCTGCCGAGTGGGCCTCGTCGGGAGTCAATGTCAACGCCATCGCCCCTACTGCGGTCCGGACCGAGATGAACGCCTATCTGCTCGATGACCCCGACTTCCTCGACTTCTTCCTGCCAAAAGTCCCGGCCGGACGTGTCGGTGAGCCATCGGATGTGACCGGTGCCGCGGTGTTCCTCGCCGGCTCCGGATCGGACTTCGTTCACGGTCACCTACTCCTGGTGGACGGGGGATATACGGCCGTCTGACGCGGCGGAGGTACCCGTGTTCAAATCAGAGATCACCGACGGGATGCGAATCGACTGGGACGTCGAGATCCCGGTCGACGACGGGCTGGTGCTGCGCGCCGACATCTACCGTCCCGTGGATGACGGCCGGTATCCAGTCATCCTCAGCTACGGGCCGTACGCCAAGGGGCTCCCCTTCCAGGTCGGTTATCCCAGTGCCTGGAAGCGGATGGCAGAACAACACCCCGACGTGACCGCCGGGTCGACCAACAAGTACCAGAACTGGGAGGTGGTCGACCCCGAGAAGTGGGTGCCCGAAGGCTACGTCTGCGTGCGGGTCGACTCCCGGGGCACCGGCCGTTCGCCGGGCTACATCGACCATTTCTCGCCGCGAGAGACTCAGGATCTCTACGAATGCATCGAGTGGGCGGGTGTCAAGTCCTGGTCGAACGGCAAGGTCGGGCTGAACGGAATCTCTTACTACGCCATCAACCAGTGGCATGTCGCCACCCTCCAGCCACCGCACCTCGCAGCCATGTGCATCTGGGAGGGAGCGGCCGACTGGTATCGGGACATGACCCATCACGGCGGGATCGTCTCTACCTTCTGGGCGAACTGGTACGACATGCAGGTCAAGACCGTCCAGTACGGCGTCGGGGAAAGCGGCGGGCGCAACCCCAACACCGGACAGCTGATCTGTGGCGACGAGGAGCTGAGCGAGGAGGACCTGGCCGCCAACCGGTGCTCTTTCGGAGAGGACATCGTCGCCCATTCGCTCGACGACCAATACCACAAGGACCGATCACCTCGATGGGACAAGGTGGTCGTTCCACTCCTCTCGGCCGCCAACTGGGGAGGGCAAGGACTCCACCCGAGGGGGAACTTCGAGGGCTATTACCGATCGGCGTCAGAGCACAAGTGGCTCGAGGCACACGGCATCGAGCATTGGACCCATTTCTACACCGACTACGGACGCGAGATCCAGTTGCGATTCTTCGATCGGTTTCTCAAAGGCGAACCGGAGGGGTGGGCGGCTCAGCCCAGGGTCCTGCTGCAGGTCCGCCACCCCGACGAGGTGTTCGTCGAACGGGAGGAGGCCGACTGGCCCATCCCGCGCACCCGTTGGACCGAGTACTACCTCCACCCCGATCAGACTCTTTCAACGACCCCACCGACGAAAGCAGCCCAACTCTCGTTCGACGCCTTGGGCGATGGGCTCACCTTCCACTCGAAGCCACTGAACGAGGCGACCGAGTTCACCGGCCCACTCGCCTCGACGTTGTGGGTGTCGTCCTCCACTGAAGACGCCGACCTCTTCGTGATCTTCCGGGTCTACGACCCCAAGGGTGAAGAAGTCGTGTTCCAGGGCGCCATCGACCCTCACACGCCGATAGCCCAGGGCTGGCTCCGAGCGTCGCATCGGAAACTCGATCCTGACCTGTCGCGACCGTTTCGGCCCTATCACACACATGACGAGATCCAACCGCTAACACCGAGAGTGCCCGTCCGACTCGACATCGAGATCTGGCCCACGTCCATCGTGGTCCCGGCCGGTTACAGCCTGGCATTCACCGTTCGTGGGAAGGATTACGAATGGGATGGAGATACGACCGGGTTGAAATTGTCCAACTTCAAGAACGAGCTCAAGGGTTGCGGGCCGTTCCTCCACGACGACCCGACCGATCGACCGATCGAGGTCTATGACGAGACCACCACCCTCCATCTCGGCCCCGATCAACAAGCGTTCGTACTCACCCCCGTCATTCCGCCAGCCTGAGGAAGCCAAGGCGATCAGGCTTCTTTGCACTCAGGTGGTTCATCCCCATCTCCTGGGAAATTAAGACGTCTTCGAGCTGTGCCGCATGTTCCTGACCCTGGCCTCTTAGGTGAGCAGGTCGATCAACTCGTTAGGAGCGAACACCCTCCTCGGGCGTCCTTTCCGTCGGCGAGCGAATCCCCGTTCACCGAGGATTCCGGCATCCTCGAGGCGGATCAAGGCAGAGTGAGCGCTCTGTGGGGCGACTGCGTAGCGGGCGGCCACACTCTGCGTATCCACGATCGGGTGTTCGGGAAGATCCTCGATAACGCGGGCGGTGACGGACTCGCCTCTGGTGTCGACACGACGCCGAAAGTCGGCCAGCAGGATCAGGATCTTCTCAGCGACTTCTTTCATCCAGTTGACCGATTCGATGATGCTCAGTGAGGCGAACACGAGCCACGCATCGATGTCCCCGCTTTGATACGCACGGAGTCCGGCGATGTATCTGTCAGTGTCCTGGCTCCAGAACACGGAGACGGGGAGCGGTGATGTGAGATCGAGTCGGCGGCGCAAGAGCTGTTGGAACAACATGCGGCCGACACGGCCATTGCCGTCGGTAAAGGGGTGGATCACCTCGAATCGAGCGTGAGCAATCGAGGCGTGAGCTACTGGGGTCATGTCAGTTCGGGCGGAGAACATGACCAGATCCTCGATGAGGGCTGGCACCTCCTCGGGTCGGGGTGGGATGAATTCGGCGTTGCGTGGTCCAGAAGCATCCCCTCCGATCCAGCTCTGCTGAGTTCGAAAGGCACCAATCGACTGGGGTGCCATCGTGGGATGATTTGTCATGAGCTTCCGATGCCAGCGGAGAATGTCCTCGGCGCGAGCAGGAATGCTGGTCTCCATCGCGTCGCGCAGGCCCACGAGATTGCTCACGACGCGCCGCGCCGGCTCGTCGCTGATCTCGCCCTCCTCCGCGATCTCCGCTTCCAAGATCCGGCGCGGACCCGGACCGACGCCTTCGATCAACGAGGAGGCGCTCGACTCGGATCTATACAGAACCGAGGCGATACCGGTGATCGGCAGTTGGGGCACGGAGCCCAGAGAGCTCGATGCCTCAGCGATGGCGAGACTTGCATCGGCTGAGAAGTCAATCGGACCATCTCCGATCGGGACAGCCTGGTACGGAACGTAGTCGTACGATCGTCCGAACTGGTCCTTCCATGTCAGAACTTGGGCTTGCATAGTCTCCGAGTTTATCAGGCTTAGAGACACTTAGGCTGATAAAAGGCATCCCGGTGAGCCGGCTAGACGCACCGGTACTTCGGTCGGTGGGGTCCACAAGGAGGTGGAGTCGCTCGAGGAAGCCGGTTTGATCATTTCCAAGACTTCGGGCAGATCCCGTCTGGTCGAACCGAATCAGTCCTCTCCGGTCTACGGGAGCTCCGCAGCCTTCTGACCAAGTCGATGCGACCAGAACCTCACGATGCCTCCAACGATGACCCAGGTCGACCGTAATCCGACCGGCTATGCCGGCGAGCAGCCCTGTGCTCAGCGGGTGGCCTTCGGGAGGCGCAGGGTGAAGATGCTCGTCCCGTTGTCGTGTCGGTAGGTCAGGTTTCCTTCCATCAACTCGGCCAGGCGCCGTGCGACGGTCAGCCCGAGACCGACCGAACCGGGTTGGCTTGGCTCGG
>JBOGET010000116.1:0-5685 GCA_050741975.1 Acidimicrobiia bacterium | reverse complement strand
CCCGTGACCTTGGTGGTCTGGTTGTCGACCTGCACGTACTCACACGCCGACATCTCGACGTATCCACCGGCGACATACTCACGAAAGGGATCGGAGCGCTCATACATCGCGTGACTGGCCACGGAGGCCGGCGTGCAGCGCTGATCCGGGTGCATTGCTGTCAGGTAAACGGAATCACCTTCGACCTGTCCCAGGATGGATGCCAACGGAAATTATCGCTTCCTCGAGTACCAGGCCGGAGACACGAGTGCTCAAACCCTTGGAGGCGCGATGGATGAGATGATTTCGGTGTCCTACACCTGCTGGGGTGATGGGGGTGCTGAGACCCCGGAGACACCGACGGTTTCCTAAACCGGTTGTTGCCCTTTCAGGTCCATCAGGAGCAATGTCGAAAAGTCTTGTCCACGGTCGGGCGACGTTCCCCTGGGCGCAGCAGCGTCGTCTTATGCACCCCTGGGTGCCGGCCTGCCGAATCCAACATTTTCCTGTGGCCCAGAATGCTTTCTCGGAGCTATTTTCAGAGGGCCGTACCGCTCGCGATACTCAACTCGGAAGGCGGATAGCACCCTGACGTCGATGTGCTCATCGCGAAGCTGGTCGATGGAAAAGGTGACGGGGTGCCGAATGCTGGGGCTTCGGGAGAAGTGATAGCCCGAGACGTGGACCGCAACACCGCCGCCAACTTCATCACCTTCCTTGAAGACATCGACCGGATGGTCGACCCCAGCTTGGAGATCCATCTGGTTCTCGACAACGGTTCGTCCCATGTCGCCAAAGCCACCAAGACCTGGTTCGCCGACCACCCCCGATTCCAGGCCCACTGCACCTCCAAACACGCCTCCTGGCTCAAGCAGGTCGAACTGTTCTTCTCCATCCTCACCCGGCGGCTCTTGAAACGAGGCGAGTTTGGCTTCCGAGACGAACTCGTCGGCGAGTGATGGATTTCATCCGCCACGACAACCACCACGCCAACCCATTCCGCTGGACACGACGGCAGCCCCCTCAAAGCAGCTGCGCGGCAGCCCTAGGTCGACGCCGAGGTGCGATAGATCGCAACCTATGCATCATGCTTAGCCCGACCTCAGCCGGTCCAGCACGCTGAGAGATTCGGTTCTGACCAGGAAAACGGCTCGTCCGAGGGCGATAGCCTCCTCGATCGCATCGCCGATGATCACCATCGGCACGTGGCGCCATCTCGGTACGTGTTCGGTTGCATCCGTCGCAGCGCCAGCGCCCGCAACCGTGCGCCCCGCCGACGTCGCGCCGGACCGGCGCGCCTATCCTCGCGCGGTGACGTCCCTTCGGGGCCTGCTCGACGGCGCAATGGACCGGCTCGCGAAGGTCGGCGCCGACCCGGCCGATGACCACGAGGCGCGCCTCCGCAAGGCGTTGCTCGTCCTGATCGCGGTCCTGATCCTGCCGATCTCGTTCCTGTGGGCGGGCCTATACCTCGCCTTCGGCGCCTGGTCGGGCTCCGTCGCGCTGCTCTACGCGGCGATTTCCATCGTGTCCATCGCGCGCTTCGTCCGGACCGGCAACTTCCCCTTGTTCCTGCGCATCCAGCTCGGTGACATCCTGCTGGCGCCGACGCTGTCGATGATCGCCCTCGGCGGTTTCCTCCCCGGCGGCTCGCCGGGCATCTGGGGCATCCTCGCCCCACTCGGCGCGTTGGTTTTCGATGGTGTGCGCGCCGGCGTCCGGTGGTTCATCGCCTTCGTCACGATCTTCCTTGCGTCGGGGCTCACCGGAGTCGCGCTGGGGATTCCGTCCCCCCTGCCCGAGTGGTTCTCCGGCATGCTGCTGGCCCTCAACGTCGCCGTCGGCGGGACGATCTTCTTCACGCTGCTCGCGCTGTTCGCGAAGCAGCGCGAGGAAGCGTTGACGGCCCTCCGGTCGGAGCAGCGACGTTCCGAGGGCCTGCTCCTGAACATCCTTCCAGCCTCTATCGCCGAGCGCCTCAAGGGCGAGACCCGCACCATCGCCGACCATTTCACGGCCGCGTCGGTGCTGTTCGCGGATGTCGTAGACTTCACCGCGCGGTCGAAGGACCTCCCCGCTGCCGAGGTCGTCGGGCTGCTCGATCGACTGTTTAGCCATTTCGACACCCTCACTGAGCGGCACGGCCTCGAGAAGATCAAAACCATCGGCGATGCCTACATGGTGGCCGCGGGCGTCCCGATCCGGAGGCCGGACCACGCGCGGGCGATCGCCCTGCTGGCGCTCGACATGGTCGAGTCGGCGTCGCCCGGCGGCCGTTGCGGCGACCTCGATCTCCAGCTGCGGATCGGGATCAACTCGGGGCCGGTGGTGGCCGGCGTCATCGGGCGGCGGAAGTTCCTCTACGACCTCTGGGGCGATGCGGTGAACATCGCTTCACGGATGGAGTCCGCTGGCACGCCAGGTCGGATCCAGGTCACTCGGCAAACCTACGAGCTGCTGAAGGACGAGTTCGAGCTAGAGCCGCGCGGCACGATCGCGGTCAAGGGCATGGGCGAGATGGAGACCTGGTACCTGCTGGGAGGCCTGCTGACCGCGCACCAAGCAGCGAAGCGTCAGCCACGCGTTGGCTGACCGTGCCCACCGCGGCCACATGGGGCCGTCAGACTGACGGAGTTCGAACGCGACGGGGTCGCCGCCGAATTCGCCGCAGTCTGAGGCCGCCGCCGCAACGAACAGATCATCCTTGCCGCACAACGAACAGATCATCCTTGCCGTCGACGCCGTCGTCCTCCCCGGCCGCTCAGAAGGACATCTAGTCGTCGACCAGTATCTCGAGGCCACGCACCAACTCAGTGGCCTGGTCGGATTTGCATACGACCGTGCCTTACGCGGCCAACATTTGGATCGTCTCTTGAAAGCCGGCCACATCGGCATCGTTGGCGGTGCCCCACACGTGCGTCGGTTCGACGTCCAAGGCAACCAACTCCTGATTCCACTTCAACGACATCGGATCAACAAGCGAGTCAACAAGCATGACGGCCGGGTGAGGCTCTCGGACGAATACGACGTCGCTCATCCGATGGGCGAACCTGACGGTTATGTCCGCATTGGCCTCGACCAGACAGCCGAAGACCAAATCATCGGATACGACCGACCCGAACTTCTTCGGGCCTTTCCCGAGGACCCGTGTCTTCGAGGATGTCCAACGACTTCTTTGAGCATCGGCAGAGTCCGCTAATCGGACGCTTCGACGACCACCATCCCCGTGAACGGCTCCACCACTTCGGGTTCAAGAAGAACACTCTCTCGATGCTCGCCTGGCAGCTAGACCGGAACGCGCAAACACAAGCCGTCTTCGCTCCCAACCTCCGGTTAGGCCTGACTCTCGCAGCCACCGGCTGACCAGCTGCCGCCCCACCCCGGCGAGGAGCGAACCGCACACCAGAGCGTCTAACCGGGGCCTATCCGCCGACGGGTGTTCCCTCATTCATCGGGAGTGGCCTACCCTCTGCCCGACGAGGTCGGAAACAGCGGGCCCGAAGCGTCAACCGCGTTTTCAACCGGTCCCGGGGACGTAGCTCAGTTGGAAGAGCACCGGCTTTGCAAGCCGGGGGTCGTGGGTTCGAGTCCCATCGTCTCCACTTCGAGGGTGGATTGAATCTGACTCGGGATCGGTTGTCCCAGTACAAGAGACGAACAGGAGTCAGCTCATGACCAATGCCGTGATCGTCGATGCGGTGCGGACCCCGGTGGGGCGTCGCAACGGTGCGTTCAAGGACTACCACCCCGTCGACCTCGCCTCCCGTCCCCTCGAGGCACTCGTCGAGCGCAACAACATCGACCCGTCGATGATCGACGACGTGATCATGGGTGTCGTCTCCCAGACAGGGGAGCAGGCCTACAACGTTGGCCGCAACGCTGCCCTTGCCGCCGGCTACCCCGAGGAGGTGCCTGGCGTGACCATCGACCGCCAGTGCGGCTCTTCCCAGCAATCGGCCCACTTCGCCGCCCAGGCGATCATGGCCGGAGCCCAGGACGTGGTGGTCGCCGCCGGGGTGGAGAACATGACCCGGGTCCCCATGGGGATCACCGCCCAGCAGGGCCCCGGCCTCCCCTTTGGGCCCCGCATGTTGGAGCGCTACTCCCAGGGACTGGTCCCACAGGGGATCTCCGCGGAGCTGATCGCCGAGAAATGGGGGATGACCCGGGAGGAGCTGGACGAGTTGGCCCTCGAATCCCATCTTCGGGCGGCCCGGGCCACCGAGGAGGGCAGATTCGAGGACCAGATCATTCCGGTCGGGGTCACCCGGGAGGACGGCCGGATGGAGACGATCACCAGGGACGAGGGGATCCGCGAGGACACCTCGTTGGAGAAGCTGGCCGCCCTCCAGCCCGCCTTCAAGTCCGACGGTGTGATCACAGCCGGGAATTCGTCACAGATCTCGGATGGGGCGGCAGCGATACTGATCATGTCCGAGGACAAGGCCGATGCGTTGGGTCTCCGGCCCAAGGCCCGGTTCGTCGCCTTCGCCATGGCCGGCGTCGACCCGGTGACGATGCTCACCGGGCCCATCCCGGCCACCGAGAAGGTGCTGAGGCGTGCCGGGCTCGGGATCGACGACATCGACCTCTTCGAGGTGAACGAGGCATTCGCCTCGGTCACCGTGGCCTGGAGGACGGAGCATGGGGGGTCCGACCCACTCGCCCTATGGGAGCGGACCAACGTCAACGGCGGTGCCATCGCCCTCGGTCACCCGCTCGGGGCGAGTGGCGCCCGGCTGCTCACCACACTCGTGTGGGAGCTGGAGCGGACCGGCGGCCGCTACGGGTTGCAAACCATGTGCGAAGGCGGGGGCATGGCCAACGCCATCATCATCGAGAGGCTGTGAGCGGAGGAACCCCCCTCCAACCCGCAGATCTGATCCTCCACTCGGGGAGGTTGTGGGACGGCGGCGACCTCGAGGGACAGGACGCAGTCGCAGTCGGGGGCGGTCGGATCGTCGCCACCGGCACCGACAACGAGGTCGAGCGGCACCGATCCGATCACACCCGCTTGGTCGACGTCGGTGGTCGCCGGATCATGCCGGGGCTGATCGACTCCCATCTCCACATGGTGCGAGCCGGGCTGCGCTGGAACGAAGACGTCCGCTGGCACGACGTCGGGTCGCTGGCCAAAGGTCTCGACGACATCGCACGGGCCGCCGAGGGTCGAGACCCGGGTCGATGGATTGCGGTGCTCGGGGGCTGGCACCCGCATCAGTTCACCGAGGGCCGTCCCCCTTCACGAGGGGAGCTCGACGAGGTGGCGCCGAATCACCCCGTGTTCGTGCAGCGGAATTACATCGAGGCGTTTCTCAACACACGAGCCCTCGAGGAGACGGGGTGGGCCGACGGCGACATGCCGGCGTGGCCGATCGCCCTACAGACCCTCAGGGAGAAGTTGCCCGCTCCCCACTTCGAAGCACGAGTCCGAGGCACGGAGACGATGCTCCGTGACCTGAACCGGCTGGGGCTCACCGGGTGCATCGATGCCGGGGGCTTCGGGATGGATCCCGACGCCTATCGGCCGATCACCGAGCTCTACGAGAGGGGAGAGCACGGCTTCAGGGCGCGTCTCCTGGTGGGTGCGGCCCGACCCGGCACCGAGACCGCCCAGTTGGAAGATTGGATGAGCCGTGTCTCCCCGGGTTCGGGCGGGGACTTTCTTCGCTACCTGGGTGCTGGTGAGGTCCTGCTCTTCGGGGC
>JBOGET010000115.1:0-7196 GCA_050741975.1 Acidimicrobiia bacterium | reverse complement strand
TGGTGTCGTCTCCCTGCCCCGGGCGCTCGATCTTGATCACATCGGCGCCGAGGTCGGCGAGGATCATCGTGCACAGCGGCCCGGCGAGGATGCGGGAGAAGTCGGCCACCACGAGCCCTGCCAGTGGCAGCGACTCGCCGGTCGGATGCGGCGCAGTCATATGTGGAGATGGTCTCCGATGGCGGGTGCGAGTGGCAATTTGGGACGCATCGAGCTAGTTGGTTCTACCCACTGAAATATCGGTTCTATAGGCTGGCACGATACAGAAACCGGGGGAGACTCGTCAAGAAACGCCGGCTGATCAGGGCCGGCGCGACACCGAATCCGCGGCCTCGTTGATCTGCTGCGCCGTGTCCAGCAGCGACTTGAGCCAGCGGTCCTGCTCCCGTTTCGTGGAGCACCTGATCTCAGGCCCAAAGACCCCGAGTGCCGCCACCTCGCCCCCCGAACCCGGCTCGGGGATGGGAACGGCCACCGCCAGCCCACCCTCGGTCTTGGTGCCACGGGTCATGGCCCAGCCTTGCTCCAGTATCCGCTCTGCCTCGGCTTCCAGATCCTTCATATCGGTCATTGTCCGTGAGGTGTACCGATGAAAGCCTTGTTCAGCGAGACGTTGTCTCTCCTCCCGCGGCATGTGGGCAAACAGGAGCAGCCCGCTGGCACCGGCGTGAAGCGGCCCTCGCTCCCCCAGCCCGAGAACGAGGCGCAAGTTCTGGGTGCTGGGGAACTCCTGCACACAGACCCTGATCAGACCGACCCGGCGGCTCAGCGAGATGGTCTCGTCCAGCTCGGCGTGGAGTGCCCTCATCGCCGGTGTGGCCGCAGCCACGACCGGGCTACCCGAGAGATACTGGGCAGCCAGACCCACGATCTTCGCCCCCAATGAGTACACCCCGTCCCGATCACGCACCACCCAGCCACCCTCTTCGAGAGTCCTGAGGAATCTGAGTGCGGTCGATTTGGGAAGATCGGCTGCCTTGGCGACCTCGGTCAGGGTCATCGGCTGGGCACTCAGGTGCTCCACGATGACGAAGAGTCTCTGTGCTCCGCGCACTGGCTGCCTCGAGTCCTTCGGGAGACTCGTCACGTTAACGGGCGGGTGCCGGGATCCGGTCGACGGATCGTTCTCAGGCATTCAAGAACGGGGTCTCCGACTCACCCTGGAGCCTGAGGTCCAGGACGGCTTGCCCCCGCTCGAGACGGGCGACGAGCAGCGCCCGCCGCTCTTGATCGATGGATGACAGCACGGGGTCGGCGGCGTTGGCCTCCCCCTCGTCGGAGAAGTAGATCCTCGTCCTCACCGGCTTGAGGAGACCGGCGCCATAGATGGCGACGTTCAAGTGCGGCGCCTGCATCCCACCTCCCGGTGCGGGCACCGGGCCCGGCTTGATGGTGAGGAACTGATATCTCCCCTCGTCGTCGGTGTGGCAGCGGCCGAACCCGCCGAATCCGTGGTCCAACCCCACATCTTCCCGGTTGTCCTCAGGGTGCAGGTATCGACCCTCCCGGTTCGCTTGCCATATCTCCAGCATTCCCTCGGGCACCCCCTTGCCGGCTCCGTCGTACAGGGTGCCGGAGATGACGATGGCATCGGGGTGGTCCTCGGAGACCAGCCGTGACGACCCATCGGAAGTGAGCGCCAGCCCGAAGAAAGGCCCGACCGTCTGCGACGGCGTGACGGGGAGCGTCATCCGGCCGGATCCTCCATGGGCGTTGCCTCTCTCCCCCGGAGGACGATGTCGAAGGTGTAGGCATTGGCCCAGTTGGGCACGGTCTTCTCCAGATCGAAGTTGCAGATGAGACGCTGACGCGCCTTGGGGTCGCGCAGTGAGTTGAACACCGGGTCCTGGTCGTGCAGAGGGTCGCCGGGGAAGTACATCTGGGTGACGAGCCGGGTGATGAAGGCCCTGCCGAACACGGAGAAGTGGATGTGTGCCGGGCGCCAGGCGTTGTGGTGGTTGCCGAACGGGTAGGGCCCCGGCTTGATGGTGACGAACTGATAACGGCCCTCAGCGTCGGTGAGGCAGCGCCCGGCGCCGGTGAAGTTGGGGTCGACGGGTGCGTCGTAGGTGTCCCATTTGTGGACGTATCGACCGGCGGCGTTGGCCTGCCATACCTCGATCAGTGAATCGCGAACCGGCCGACCGTTGCCATCGAGAACCCGACCGGACAGAGTGATCCGCTGCCCGATGGGCTCGCCCTGGTGCTGTCGGGTGAGGTCGTGATCGAGCTCAACTATGGCGCCGTGCCCGTAGACCGGCCCCGTTATCTCGGAGAGGGTGTGTCTCAGCGGGATGAGCGGCTGCTTCGGGGCTCGAAGCCGGGTCGCCTTGAGATCGGGGTGCAGATAAGGCGGGTCGGCCTCGAGGTTGTCACGTCGATAGCCGACCGGATCACCCAGGGCATCGGGCTGGGGCGTCATCGCTCAGATCTCCAGGCCGAGGAGCCGGCGGGCGTTGCCGGAGTAGATCTTCTCCCGATCTCCGTCGGACAGCTCGAGGCCATCGAGGTTGCCGATTGTCTCCCGGATGAAGCCGGGCCCCTTCTCCGGGTCGTAGGGCGAATCGCTGGCGAAGAGCATGTGATCGGCCCCGAAGAAGTCCATGGCACAGCGGATGGCGTGTTGCGCTCCCATCAGGGCGGTATCGGCATAGAACATCTTGAAGTAGTCGAGCGGGCGCTTGGTGAGATCATGTTCGACCTCCCCGCGCCACTTCTCGGGGGTCCGACTGCCCAGTTGGTCCCATCCCGGTCCCACTCTTCCCGAGAAGTGGGGGATCATGCTCCCGCCGTGATGGATGAGGATCTTGAGGTTGGGATGGCGCTCGAGGACGCCGGAGAAGACGAGTCTCGCCATCAGCACGGCGGTGTCATACGGCCACCCCAGCGCCCACCAGATCTCATAACGCGACCTCTGCTCGGTGGGGTAGTCGGGCCAATCGGCGTTCCGGCTGGGATGCACCCAGATCATCCGGTCCAACTCCGCCATCTTCTCGAAGAGGGGCTCGAATTCGGGCTGGTCGAAAGGCCGGCCGTTGACATGGGTGTAGATCTGGACACCCAGTGCGCCGAGATCTCCCACCGCGTGGTCGATCTCCTCGATCGAGGCGTCTACGTCGTTCACCGGTATGCACGCCACGAATCCGCAGAATCGCTCCGGGTGCTTTTCGACGAGCTCGGCCTGGCTTTCGTTGCCGAGCCGGGCCAGTTCCCGGGAGACCGAGGGTGGCCCCAGGTCCTCGACGGGAGGGGCAGCCATGGAGAGGATCTGCCGGTAGTCGTCGCCGAACTCCTCCAACTGGCGGAGACGGACATCCATGTCGTAGAGGGCGGGGATGCCACTGACACGACCACGCAGACCCGCCGCCGCCGGGGTGTCGCCCAGGCCCATCACTCGATCGAAGAAAGGGCGGGGCAGGATGTGACAGAAGGCGTCGATCTTGAGGCTCATGCTCCGGGTATCTCGTATCGCTCTTCGATGCGATTGACCAGGGCAAGGCTCACAACACCGACCGCACCGATGAAGATGATCACCGCGTACAGGTCCTCGACGGCAAAAGCCCCGCCCAGTCTCTGTACCAGGCCACCGATCCCCATCACGCCGAGGATTTGCTCGGCCACGATCGCCCCGGTGATGGCCCGCCCGACTCCGATGCGGAGACCTGCCAGGGTCAGGCTGCGCGCCGAGGGGAGCACGATGCGACGGATGGTCAGCCAGCGACCGGCATTCACCGAAGCTGCCATTTCGAGGAGGTCCGGGCTTGTGCTGCGAACGCCGGCATAGGTGTTGACCATGACCACGGGCAGCACATAGAGGACGATCACGACGATGACCGTGGTCTGGGACAGCCCGAAGATGAAGAGGACGATGGGAATGACCGCGATCAGAGGCAGTGACAGCGAGAGGTTGATGTAAGAGCGAAGGGCCCATTCCACGGGACGGAAGAGACCCATGAGCAGACCGAGGGCGATCCCTATCACAACCGAGGGTGGGAAGCCGATAGCGATGGCCACGGCCGTGCTTCTCAGCGCCTCCAGAAAGCGCTCCCCGGTCCAGACGTCGAGGCCGGCGGCCATCACCGCGCTGATCGGCGGCAGGGCAGGCGAGACGCCGGCACGCCCCGCCAGCTCCCAGATGCCGGCCCCGAGCAGCACGCCGATCGTCTGAACGCCATAGCGGCGACCCCATCCCGCCACCACGGAGGCGGGGCGCCTGATCCGGGTGATAGGCGTCGGGGTAACCGCCTCTCCCCTGCCAATCCTTTGACCCTCGTCAATCACCGGTGGTCTCCCGGGCCATGTCCTCCCGCTGCATCTTCTCCAACTGATGCCAGAGGTCTGCTGTGAAATCCCGATATTCGGCCGAGTCGGAAAGCGCTTCCTCCCGGGGGCGGGCGAAGGGAACATCGACCGCCCGGGCGACACGACCCGGCCTGGTGTTCATGATCACGATCTGATCCGACAACAAAGCCGCCTCGTCCATGCTGTGCGTGACGAAAACCGTCGTCTTGTCGGCGGTCTCCTGCCAGAGACGGAGCAGGTCACGCTGCATGACCTGTCTCGTGATCGCGTCGAGCGAGCCGAAGGGCTCGTCCATGAGCAGGGTGTCGGGATCCACGGCGAGGGCCCGTGCGATTCCCACCCTCTGCTGCATCCCTCCAGACAGCTCATGGGGATAGTGGCGCTCGAAACCGGCCAGACCGACACGCTCCAGCTGCTCCCGGGCGACCTCCTGTCGTGCCGACTTGGCTATCCCCCGGGCCTCCAGCCCAAAGGCGGCGTTGGTGAGGATGTCGGCCCATGGCAGGAGTACGAAACTCTGAAAGACAAAAGCCCGATCCGGGCCGGACCCGACAACCTGCATGCCATCTATCGAGATCTCGCCATCGGTCGGCTTGGTGAGACCGGCCATCATCTTCAGCAGCGTCGTCTTGCCACATCCGCTGGGACCGATGATCGAGGTGAACTTCCCGGTATCCACCTGGAACGACACGTCATGCAGGGCCTCGAACGAGACCCCGTTCCGGGTGAACACCTTGTAGACGCCGTTTACCTCGATCATCTCCTCACCTGGTGTCGGTCCATTACTCGTCTCCCCGCCAGCGCAGCGCGTTGGTCTCCAAACGCCGCATCACGGCGAGTGCCACATATCCGAAGACGGCGAGGGAGAACACCACGGCATAGAGCTCCGGGGCCGCGAACGTCGCCCGGTACCGGCTGACCAACCTACCCACCCCGACCGTGACCAGCAGCAATTCCATGACCACCATCCCCACCACCGCCCGCCCGGTGCCGATACGGATTCCGGCCATGATCCCGGGCATGGCCCCGGGCAGGATGATCCGGCGAAACTGGCGTAGCCGTCCCATGCCGAAGGACCTGGCCATCTCCCGCACATCATCACCGATGTAACGAACGCCTGCCGATGTGCTCAACAGCACCTGGAACACCCCGAACAGGAAGACGACCGAGCCGCGGGCAAGAATCCCGATGCCCATGGCCACGACGACGACGGGTACGAGGACCGAAACGGGCAGAGCATTGAAGAAGGCGACATATGGCGCGGTCAGGCTTCGCAACGTGGGACTTATGCCGACGATCAATCCGACGACGACTCCGACAGTCAGCGAGCCGAGCCATCCATAGACGAACGGCACCAGGGTCTGCCGATACGCATCCCAGAAGTCGGCGGTCTGGACCAATCCGACCAGGGCCACCATCGCCTGGGAGAAGGTGGGGATGAAGATGTTGTTCTCCAAGGACCGCGCATAGAGCTCCCAGACCAGGACCCCGGCGAGTATGGATGCGGCCCCCACCAGCCGGGATGGCTCGAGTAGGGACCGCACGCCCCGCCGGGGCGCAGCCACGGCTTCGCCTCGGCCGAGGACAGCAGTCATGTTGTCAGCCGTCTAGCTCTGCCAGCGCCTGCTCCAGGTAGGAGAACTCGAAATATTTGTCGACCGTCTCCTCGGTTATGTCGTCGCCGATGTCGATCTCACCGACTTCCTGGAAGAATTGGAGCGTGGCCAGGGCCCGCTCCGGTGTCAACAAGCCGTCTTCAACCCAGATCCCGCGCTCGGAGTACTCCTCCACCAGCCTCTGATGGACCTCCACCGGGACCTCGGGAAGATTCTCCGTGGCCAGCTCGAGTGCGAAATCGGTGTCTTCTGTCATCCTGCGCGTCGCCTGGAGGAACCCCTTGACCACCGTGGTGGCCACGTCGGGGTTCTCCTCGGCCCACGCCGCGTCGAACCAGACATCGGCCTCGATCAGCTCGGGGAACTGCTCCCCGATGGTTTGGAGGATGTGGAACGAATCTGGAAAGGTCTGCTCCAGGAGCACCACATCGGGCAGATCGATCACCGAGGCGTCGATCTCACCGGCTGCCAGGGCCTCGGCTCGCACATCGCTCCCCGGGATGATCAGCTCCTCGTACTCGTACCCGTACTCCTCGGCGAAGAACTGTGACACCGCACGGGTGAACGATTGCTCCCCGTGGACGGCGATCGTCGCTCCGTCCAGATCCTCCATCGTCTCGAACTCAGGAGCCGCGGCCAGGGCCCACGTCGGGCGCTGCGTGGCCACCACGTCGACGATGTTGGCTCCGGCGTCGACTGCGGGGACGCCCACGTTCACCCCGATGTTCACCCCGACCTGGGCGTCGCCCTGTACCAACGCCTGAACCGCGGTTTCGGCTTCCTGGGCGAACTGGTTCTCGACGGTTATGCCCTCCTCCTCCTCGAGGATCTGGAAGGCCGCAATGGCGACCAGATGGATGAAGTCGACCGAGCTGCCGTGGATCGCCTGGATCACGATCGGCTCGGTGGCTTCAGTGGTGCCCGTGTCTCCGGTGGTGTCTGTCCCTGCCCCATCACCACCGCAAGCGGTGATCACCAGCAGCGCTGCTACCAGCGCTCCCAGCACTCGAGCCATCACACCATGTCTCATCAATAGGTCTCCTTGGCTGCGGTTTCCACTGGTTGGAACAGCGGTTCCAGAGATTTAATACATTCCATAGACCGCCGTCAACAGGTCGCGACCAGAAAACCCCTGCGTGGAGAGAGGATGACTGGAGTTGACCCGGATTCTTGGACACTCGATCCTGAGCTTTGCTCAGTGAAAGGAGGCTCGGATGGGTCGACCGTCGAGGTATCCGGAGGAGTTCCGGCGAGAAGCTGTGGAGTTGTATCGGTCGT
>JBOGET010000114.1:0-5679 GCA_050741975.1 Acidimicrobiia bacterium | reverse complement strand
CTACCGACTGAGCTAAGGGGGCTTGGGTTGTCAGACGCCGGGCGCCCGTGCCGGGAGAAGGATTCGAACCTCCGTAGGCGCTAGCCGGCAGATTTACAGTCTGCTCCCTTTGGCCGCTCGGGCATCCCGGCCTGTCGAAACGCACGTCGAACGGCGCACGATTCGGGAAGAGGAAATGATAGATGCCGTCACGACCCTGTACCAAGCCCCATACCCAATGCAGGGCGTCACATATGCGTGACGCCAAACATTAGGAATCGTGATACCTACCGCACCCCCTGCGCCATCTCGGCGAGACGGGCGATGCGCTCCTCGGTGGGAGGGTGGGTGCTGAGCAGCTTCATCATCCCGGCCCCTCGGACCGCCTTCATCGGGTTGTCGATGAACAGCTGGGCCGTGGCCGGATTGACCTTCATCGGGATGCGGGCGGTGCCCGCCGAGATCTTCTCGAGTGCGCTGGCCAGCATCATCGGGCGCCCGGTGGTCTCCGCACCGGTCTCGTCGGCCTGGAACTCCCTGGTCCTCGAGATGGCGAGACGGATCAGAATCGCTGCGATCGGGGCCACGATCAGGGAGAGGATGGCGCCGATCGCCCCGAGCGGGTTCTCCCGGTTGTCCCCACCTCCGAACCAGAAGGCCATGCGGGCCAGCATGGTCAGGGCGGCGGCGATCATGGCTGCGATGGAGCTGATAAGGATGTCCCGGTTGCTGACATGAGCCAGCTCGTGGGCGAGCACGCCTTCGAGCTCGTCGACAGTCAGAGTCTGAAGGATCCCGGTGGTGACGGCCACGGCGGCCTTCTTCGGCGAGCGGCCGGTGGCGAAGGCGTTGGGCTGGGGCGAGTCGATGACGTAGATACGCGGCTCGGGCATGTTCTTCTGCAGGGCGAGACGCCGGACGATGGCGTAGACCTGGGGCAGCTCCTCTTCGGTCACAGGGCGGGCCCGGCTGGCAGCCAGGGCCAGCTTGTCGGAGAAGAAGTAGGCGACGAGGTTGAACCCGACCGCGATCATCATCCCGATCCAGAACCCGTTGCCACCTCCACCGAAGAGGGTGGCGCCGACCAGCCAGAGCAGGGTGGTCATGAAGGCGAGCAACCCGACCGTCTTCAGATTGTTCATGCCCGGTATTTTACCGGCCGTCACCGCATATCTCATAGCCCTGCACCGGCCACTCAGAGTGGTGTAGGGTCCCGCACCGTGTGGAGGACCGCCCCTCCGGGGCTGTCCGGTCAGGGAGTGCGACAACCCAAGGAGGAGAGTTGAGAAGGAAACTCCTCGTAGTCGTGGCAGTCCTCGCCACGACACTCGCCACAAGCATTCCGGCCGGGGGAGGGCCGCTCTCGACCGGAACCAATCAGGTCTCAGGCGACAGGGCCCCGTATGTAGTGCTCATGGCTGGGGACCCGGTCGTCGCCTACGAAGGCGGCATACCCGGCCTCCCTGCAACGGCCCCTGGCCAAGGCAGAAAGGTCGACCCCAACGCGGCCGCTGTCAAGGAATACCAGCGGCACCTGGACAATCAGCACGCCGACGCAGCTGCCGCGGCGGGAGTGTCTCCATCGGCCATCCTCATCGACTACGAGTTCGCTCTGAACGGGTTCGCCGCGGCGCTCACCCCGGCCGAGGCGGAGAAGCTGGCCGCGCAGAAAGATGTGATCTCGGTGCTCCCCGACGAGCTTCGCCAACTCCAAACCGACACATCACCTGACTTCCTGGGCCTCACCGACGCCGGCGGGGCTTGGGACTCCGGTCTAACCGGAGAGGGTGTGGTGATCGGTGTCATCGACACCGGGATCTGGCCCGAGCATCCTTCCTTTGCCGACGACGGCTCATACCCCGAGCCGCCGATCTCGATCGAAGACGTGGACGTCGATCCCGATCCGGACAACGAGGTGATCCTCCCAGGCTGCGATTTCGGCAACACTGCGCACAACCCCGATGACGTCGCGTTCGACTGCAACAACAAGCTGATCGGTGCCCGCGACATGCGGACGCTGTACAACTCGTTCATCGGGCCCGAGCTGTTCGATTCGGCTAGAGACGCCGACGGGCACGGTACGCACACGACCAGCACCGCCGGCGGGAATGCCGACGTCGCCGCCCAGATCTTCGGCATCGACCGGGGCACGATCTCCGGTATCGCCCACCGCGCCCATGTCGCCATGTACAAAGCATGTGGCGACCAGGGCTGCTTCGGTGGTGACCTGGCAGATGCCATCGACCAAGGCGTGGCCGACGGTGTCGACGTGATGAACTACTCGATCGGTAGCACCACTCCCAGCCTCGACGGACCCGACGACATCGGCTTCCTGTTCGCCGCCGACGCCGGCGTCTTCGTCGCCGCCTCCAACGGCAACAGTGGCCCGGGGGCGGGCACGATAGGCAGCCCGGCATCGGTGCCCTGGCTCACGTCGGTGGGCGCCAGCCACCACGACCGGCAGTTCCAAGGAACCGTGGTGTTGGGTGATGGCTCCGAATTCTTCGGCGCCTCGGTGACACCCGGCCTGGGCACGACCGAGCTGGTCGATGCCGCCGACCTGAAGAACGAGATGTGCGATCCCGAGGTCAGGTTCACGCCGCCGCCGAGAGACCAGATCGTGCTCTGCAAAGGCGCAGTGTCACGGGCGGCCAAGAGCCAGGCCGTGCTCGAAGCGGGCGGTGTGGGGATGATCCTCTACAACGACTTCCCCAACCAGACGCTGCCCTCTGACAACCACTTTGTGCCCACGGTGCATGTCAGCAACGCCGACGGTCTCGCCATCAAGGCGTACATCGCCTCCACCCCTTCCAACGAGGACCCGGAGGCCGAGATCATCGGTGGTGTCGCCCAACCGAGACAGGGATCGTTCATGACGTACTTCTCCTCCAGAGGGCCCACCGGGCTGCCCGCCTCCCCCGACATCATCAAGCCGGATGTGACGGCGCCGGGGCAGCAGATCCTGGCCGGGAACTCACCGGCCGCCGGGTTCGATGCCGCCGGCGAGCTGTTCCAGGCGATTCAGGGCACGTCGATGTCGAGCCCACACGCGGCCGGTTTGCTGGCTCTGCTGAAGCAGGCCCATCCCACCTGGTCGCCGGCTGCGGCCAAGTCGGCGATGATGACGACGGCACGACAAGACGTCACGAAGGAGGACGGCACCACCCCGGCAGATCCGTTCGACATGGGAGCGGGGCATGTGGACCCAAGTGGGCCTGCCGGCGCCGCAAACTCCATGTTCAACCCCGGCATCGTGTACGAGGCCGGTTTCCTGGAGTATCTGGGGTTCCTCTGTGATGCGGCGCCCCAGGTGTTCGCCAACCCGGCGGCAACCTGTGCCTCGCTGGAAGCGAGCGGTATCCCGACAGAGTCGGAGAACCTCAACTACCCGTCGATCGGGGCCTCCGGAGTCCCGGGCACCCTCACCGTGCAGAGGACCGTCACCAACGTGACGGGTTCGACCCTGAAGCTGACGGCGGTGGTGGAGGAGCCCAGCGGCTATGAGGTGACGGTGAGCCCTTCGAAGCTGACGATCCCCAGGGGGAGAAGCGCCACATTCGAAGTCACTTTCGACAACGTCAGTGGCCCCATCGGTGAATGGAGGTTCGGCTCGTTGACCTGGGAAGGCAACGGGTACTCGGCTCGGAGCCCGATAGCCGTGGCCGCAGCGCAGTTGGACGCGCCTGACACGGTGACGGGAACCGGTGTCGAGGGGACCGCCTCGTTCGACATCACCTTCGGGTATGCCGGCGAGTACGACGCCACCGCCCATGGGCTGGTGCCCGACGCGCCGATAGTCGGATCGGTCGATCAGGATCCTGACCAGACCTTCGATCCGGGTGATCCCACCGGGACGACGGCTCACGAGATCACACTGAGCAACTCGGCGTTCTTCAGGCTCACGCTCGATACCGCCGACCTGACGCCACCGGACCCGGCGATCGACCTCGACCTGTACCTGTACAAGGACGGGGAGCAGGTGGCCAGCTCGACTTCGGGCAGCACCGCCGAGCAGATCGAGCTGACGTCTCCGGAAGACGGCACATACACCCTGTACGTGCATGGATGGCAGACCATCGGCCTCACGGTGGGTTATGGGATGCACACCTGGGACGTGCCCCTGCCCGCGGACGCCGGCACCCTCACCATCGTGAGTGAGCCTGCAGACGCGGTGTTGGGAGCAACCGAGACGATCGTTGCCGGATGGTCCGGCCTCGATCCCGGAACCAACTACCTGGGGGCGGTGGGACACAACGACATTGACGGCTTGTTCGACCTCACGCTGGTCGAGGTGAGCACCGAGTAGACCACCGGCGACATGAAGCGAGAGGGGCGTCCCAGCGACGCCCCTCTCCGCGTCTCACTCGTTGAAACCGGGTGGCGGGACGAACTCGTAGCCCCCGTCCTTCTCCTCCGAGGGGCAGAGGAAGGGCTCGCCGTCATCACCGGCGTGGTAGACGTAGACCCGACCTTCGTGGCCGAGCACGACCTTCGAGCCGTCGACGAGGGCCTGGGTGTAGGACATGCCTGGCTCGGGGCAGCCGAGGCTGGCGTCGGGCCAGGTGACCTCTTCGGCGGTGACGACCTCCAGCTCCTCGGGATCGACACCCAGCCGCCCGGCGAGGTCGATCCGGGCCGGGGCGACAATGGGGAGCTGCTCGGGTTCGGTTGTGGGCATGGTGGTGGTCTCGATCTCCGTGCTGGTGGTGGTGACGGCGGCGCTCGTAGTGGTGCTCTCCTCGGTGGCCGAGGGCTCGGGGCCGGCTCCGCACGCGGCCAGGACGACAACGAGCACGATTAGAAACGTCACAGTCCGCATCAAACTCATCTTTCAAGATACGACGCCGCCGAATTTGTGACGGTTCCCGGCTTGCCGTCCAGCCCCCTCGGGAAATGGTGTAGCGTCGTCGCCGGGTTGGCATAGGGTCGCTATCAGGTGGTGGGCCGCTCCCACGGGACGGTCCTTGCGACAATCAAGGGAGAGCTCGTGAGACGCAAGCCGCTGATCGTCCTGGCCGCCCTGGCCACGGCGTTGACCACATCCATTCCGGCGGGAGCCGGGTCTGTCGGCATCATCGCCCAGACCGATGGCGCAGCCGCCCCCTATGTGGTGGTGATGGAAGCCCAACCGGTGCTGGCCAATCCGGAGATCGCCCCCGCGGGCGAGGAGCGGCCCGATCCGGAGAGCGCCGAGGTCGAGGAGTACGTGGCCGATCTGGAGGAGGAAAAGGAAGAGGCACTCGAGAGCGCCGGTGTCGACCCGACCGCCCTGGTCGCCAGCTACAGCTACGCGGCCAACGGGTTCAGCGCGGCATTGACCCCGGCCGAGGCTGAGAGCCTGGCCGCACAGAAAGGCGTCCTCTCGGTGCAGCGCGACGAGCTGCATCAGCTCCACACCACCGACTCGCCCCACTTCCTCGGTCTCGACGATCGAGGTGGGGCCTGGGACAGCGGTCTCACCGGCGAGGGCGTCATCGTCGGGCTCATCGACTCCGGGATCTGGCCCGAGCATCCCTCGTTCGCCGACAGCGGTCTCGGCGCCCCACCCGCCTACTGGATGGATGGAGCACCGATTTGCGAGTTCGGCGATACCGCCTACAACCCAGCCGATGTCCCGTTCGACTGCAACAACAAGCTGATCGGCGCCCGCGACATGAGGTTTCTCTACGAAGCGTTCATCGGGTCCGAGACCTATTCCAC
>JBOGET010000113.1:0-2955 GCA_050741975.1 Acidimicrobiia bacterium | reverse complement strand
CCAGCGCCGTGACCCGCCTGCTCGCCACCGATCCCGGGATCTGGGGACGGGGCGTCGCCCTGAGGTGGATAGCACTCTTCTTGTTCGTGGCCTTCCTCGCACTTATCGCGCTCGGAGTCGCCCTGCTCTGGCGACGCGGGGTGGGCAGCAGCGGAGGAGCATCGGGTCGACCCGACGAGGCGATCGGCATCATTCGCATGCGATACGCCCGGGGAGAGCTGACCCGGGAGGAGTTCCTCCAGGCGAGCCATGACCTCGGTGGTCCACAGCCGTCTCCATCGGAAGAGCCGTCCGAATAGGCCCGGCCGACCCGACCTCCGGCTAGGTTCGGGACTCGACAAGGAGGCGGTTTGAGTAGAGCCGGGATCGTCGCGCTGGTGCTGGCAGTGGCGGCATTGGGTGTCGCCGCTGCCGTCGCCCCGGGTCTGCTCGGCGGTGAGGACGACGCTCCGGAGACCCAGGCCGCGGCCTCAGCCGGCACGAGCACCACGGTCGCCCCTGTCACCTCGGACGCGTCGACAGCTTCGATCCCGGCTCCGGTCACCACCCGAGGCGAGGACCCCCTCTGTGCGGCTCATGCGAATCTCCAGGCGGCCGTCGACGGTCACTTGCCGGTCGAAGGGGCCGAAGATCTCCAGATCGTGGCCACGGCGACGGTGGCCTTCTACACCAAGGCCGTGAATCACGTCGACCCGCCGGAACGGGATGCGTTCGCACAGCTCCTGGTCTACGAGCAGGCGTCCTACGACTACAGCGAGGCCAATGACTGGAACCCATCGAGGCCGCTGTCGGACTTGTTGGAGAACCCGCCTCCCAGCGTGCCCCAAGGGGCCACCGCGGTGGTGATCCAGGTCATGGAGGAGCGTTGCGACGTGGTGGTCAGGCTGGAGTGACCACAGACCTGGGCATCGAGATGGTGGTACGCAGGCACGGCCCGCCGGAGCTAGTGCACGGGCTCAGTCGAGGAGACTTGGGCGGAACAGACGGTCGTGAGTGTGGAGGGCGAAGCGGTCGGTCATCCCGGCGACATAGTCGACGGCCCGGTCCAGCTCCGTTGCGTCGGGGGCGGTTGCCGAATCCGGGACCTCCACGGGGTGCTCGGCGAAATAGCGGACCAGGTCCTGGATCACCATCGTCGCCTTTTGTTTCTGGCTCTCGCTCTCAGGGGTGAGATAGACCCGTTCGAACATGAACTCCCTCAGCTCGTCCATCACCTCGAGATGATGGGGGCCCATCTCCACATTCCCCGATTGGTGGCTGGCCTCGATGACGGACGTGGCCAGCGACCCGATCCACTCCCGGGACGTCGCCCCGAAGGTGATCAGGGCCCGGGTCGGGATGTCGTGGTACTCGATGACGCCGGCCCTCAGGGCGTCGGCCACATCGTGGGTCAGATAGGCAATCCGGTCGGCGAACCGGCAGAGGAGGCCCTCGGGGGTCTGAGGGGGTGGGTCGATCCGCCACGAGTGGGCCCGGACCCCGTCGAGGACCTCATGGGTGAGGTTCTGTGGCTCGAGGAGTGACAGGGTGCGAACCCCATGCGCCGAGTGGAGCCACACTCCTCCATCGACCAGGGGGGACAGAGCTTCCTCTCCGGTGTGCCCGAAGGGCGAGTGACCCACATCGTGGCCGAGGCAGATCGCTTCGGTCAGATCCTCGTTGAGACCGAGGGCCCGGGCCATGGCCCGACCCACCTGGTTGACCTGGATGGTGTGGGTCATGCGGGTGACGAAGTGGTCACCATCCGGGTTGAGGAACACCTGGGTCTTGTGCTTGAGCCGGCGAAACGCCTTGCTGTGCACGATCCGGTCCCGGTCCCGCTCGAAGGCGGTGCGGAACTCGTCAGGCTCCTCCGCCTCGGCCCGACCCGCCGACAGGTCCGACTTGGTGGCCTCGGGCGCCAGCAGCTCGTGCTCCAACCTCTCCCGCTCGAGACGGGCCCGTCTCAGCATTTCTCCCCCCGCAGGGGGGAGTGCCGGCGAAGCCGGGGAGGGGAGAGGCTCGCGTAGACGCAGTATCCTCCTCCGGCCCTTCGGGCCACCTCCCCCTTTGGGGGAGGAAACATCACACGAACCGCTCCCGGAGCCGGGAGCTGACGTAGTCCATGGTGGCGACGACGATAGCGATGGCCAGCATCTGGGCGGCGGCGGCCCGATAGTCGAGGAGAGCGATGTTCTGTTGGAGGAGGAACCCGATGCCGCCGCCCCCGACGAATCCGATGATGGTCGACATGCGCACGTTGATGTCCCAGCGGTACATGGTGAACGATATGTATGGGGGGACGATCTGGGGGACGACGGCGTAGACCACGGTCTGGAGACGGGTGGCGCCGGTGGCCCGGACCGCCTCCACCGGCCCGGCGTTGATGCTCTCCACCTGCTCCGAGTAGAGCTTGGCGTTGGCGGCGACCGTGTGCAGGGCCAGGGCCAAGGCGCCGGCGAACGGGCCCAGCCCTACCCAGATGACGAAGACGATGGCCAGGACGAGGGCCTCGATGGAGCGCAGGGTGTTGAACACCGTCCGGGCCACGTAGTAGATCCAGAGACCGACGGGCACCTGGTCCTGACGCAGCCCTCTCCAGCCGATGAGCCCTCCGATCAGACCACCGACGACGGCCGGGATCACGACCGTGTTGCGAACACTGGCGATTTGGTACAGCCAGGCAACCGCTTGACCGAGGGCGATGGCGATGAGGGCACCAGCCACCACTCCGGCCAGTATCGACAGGATGCTGCGGACACCCCCGGAGACGCGGCGTCCCACTGCGTAGCCCAGCCTGCTGCCGAGGTATGCGAGGATCGCCGCCCCGGCGAGGGCGGTCATCAGCCCGAACACCGCCCCCAGGATCTCACCGCTGGTGACAACGAAGGTGCCGAGGAAGTCGAACGCCCCGAGCCGTGCCGCCATCCACGCCCCGGCCAACTGGGCGAACCGGACCAACGCCTGGGTGGCGAG
>JBOGET010000112.1:0-44872 GCA_050741975.1 Acidimicrobiia bacterium | reverse complement strand
GTCGAGATCTCCGCGCCAAAACGATTGGGGGTCCCTAGAGATGGGTGAGGAGGAGCCCAACGGCGAGGGAGACCGTGGTCCAGGTGAGAAGGCGGAGCGGCTTCTCCCAGGTGTGCAACAACTCCATCCGGTCCCAGCGTCGGTCCGAGTCGAAGCTGGCGACGGCCTCCCGGGTTTGCCTCCGGACGAACCGGGCGGGAGTGCTCAAGGCCCGCTGCGCCAGACTGAGAAGGGTGGCCCCTGCGGCGACCAGGAGGACCGCCACGGTCAATGTCTCGGTTTGGGCCCAGTAGCCGACCAGGAGGGGGAAGGCTCCCCAGGCCAGGCCAAATCCGAGGTCGGTGTGGAGAATGGGCCACTCCAGTGCGTAACCGATGGCGAGGAAGATTCCGACGATTGCCCAGAGCGGAACCCACGGCGATACGACGAACGCCCCGACCAGGGCGATCGCCATCGACACGGTCATGGCCCCGATCCCGAGCGACCACAGGGCACCATCGGAGAGCCGGGTCCCCAGCGGCCGGCTCTTCACCTCGTCCAGGGCGTGTGCGCCGACCCCGAGCCCGGCGACGAAGGCGGCCATGGTCCCTCCAAGGGTCAGCCAGTCGAGGACCGGTGCCAGCGCGGCCCCGATCGGCACATAGGACAGGTGCCACATGGTGTAGGGGAGGTGGAACAGGGAGACGAGATCGCCCATGACGGAGCCGGTGGGCGCGTAGAAGGCGGGTCGCTGGTCGGTCATCGGCGTGGGCCGGGCCGTGGACCGCAGTCTGCGCGGCTCATCGCGTCTCGCCTCGATGTGGCCGCCGGCCCCACATGACCAGGCCGCCGCCCAGGGAGAGACGGGCGTAGCTGACATCGACCAGACCGGCTCTCTCCCACAGTGTCACCAGGTCTCGGGGTGGATGTCGATCTGCGAAGTCGTCGATGCTGGGTCCCAGGAAACGGCCGACCCGAAACCAGCCGCGGCCGGCGACCAGCCCGGCGACGGGCAGGACGAGACGGGTGTAGACCCACCAAAGTGGTCGCCACAGATCAGAAGGCCGACCAAACTCCACCATCCCAACTCGGCCGCCGGGTCGGACGACCCTGGTGATCTCGGTCATGCAGCCCAATACGTCGCTCACATATCGGAGCAGGTACCCGAAGGTGGCGGCATCGAACCGAGCGTCGGGGAAGGGGAGTGATTCAGCTGTCGCCACGACTCCGGTGGCACCGCGGTCCAGGGCGCCTCCCAGCATTTGGAGGCTCTGGTCGAGGGAAACCACTGATGCCCCCTTCTCTTCGAGGAGCCTGGTGATCGAACCGGTGCCGGCCGCGACGTCGAGGACGGCTGCGCCGGGCTCGAGGTCGATTCCCTCCACCATGTGACGACGCCATCGCCCGTCCTGGCCCATGCTCAGGATTCGGGCCCATCGGTCATAGCGTGGGGCCAGAGGTGCGAACAGGTCCTGGGCGAGGCGGGTCGGGGAGCCGGTCACCGACACGACGGTACCGAATGGCCGGGGCGAGATGAGCCTGTTTCTAAAACACAAAGGTATTGACGCTACAAGTCGTGAGAAGTCGGTATGAGTGACAAGATCTGGTCCTTGCGGGCGGCCTTGCGCCGCTTGTGGGCCGACCACGTGAGCTGGACCCGTCAGTACGTGGTGGCGGCGATCGATGACACACCCCTGATCTGGGGGCGGCCACGGCGAGACTGCTCAAGAATCAAGAGGACATCGGGGGCGCAGTAGCCCCCTTCTACGGCGAAGCCGCCGGCACCGCACTGACCGAGCTCCTCGAGCAGCACATCATGATCGCCGTCGACCTGGTCGATGCCGCCAAGACCGGGGACGAGACGAGTTCAGACCGGGGATGCGAACTGGACGCGCAACGCCGAGGAGATCGGTGCGTTGCTCAGTGGGGCCAACCCCAACTGGTCGGCAGCGGACCTTGCCGACCTCCTCGGGCTCCATCTCTTGCTCACCAAGCAGGAGGTGGTGCACCGGTTGGAGGAGAACGAGGAGGCCGATGTCGGAGACTTCGACCAGATCTTCACCGAGATCCTCACCCTGGCCGACACCTGGCCGACGGAATCGTCAGCAGTTCCCCGATCGGCTCGACGGTCAATGATGGACAAACAGGCGACGACCGGCCCTGGATCCGGGTGCCGCCGCCCCCGAGTTCCGGGACCTCCTGGCCACGGACGGAAGCCGGTACTCCCTTTCGTCCTTTGCAGACGCCCGGGCCCTGGCTGTCGTCTTCATCTCCAACGGGTGCCCCACGGTGCGGGCCCACGAGGATCGTCTCATCGACATCCACGTCGCCATCTCGAAGCCGGAGGTCGATTGGCGATCTGCACCCCGCACGCATTCGTCTTCGACGAGGAGCGGCGTCTCAGGTACCAGGGCCGGGTCGACGACGCCCGTGATCCGAGCCGGATGACCAGTCCCGACCTGGACAACGCCCTCGGCGATCTGCTCGAAGGGCGAGCGTTGGCCCAAGTGTGACCGAGCCTTTTGTCTGTGCGATCGTGTGGTGGGCGCCGCGCCGACAACTCGACCGTTGCAGACCCTCTCCATCAGGCATACATCGGCTGACGTAGTCAGGTCGCATCCCGGGTCGGATGACGGGCCGCGTCTCGCTCTTTACCTCGAGAGTGATGAGCAATGAGACGCAGGCCAGGGGAGATACCGCTCGCCCGCGCGCTGCCGGGCAACCGGGCCGACCGCTGACGGCTCTCCTCTGGGTTGTGGTGCCCGCCATCCTGACCCAGGCGATCCTGGCCGGTCACTTCATATCGGCCACGGCGCCGGCCCGGCTGGCCCACACGATCACCGGCTGCCTCCTACCCTGGTTCGCCATCGCCCGGGCGGCGGTCGCTCTGACGACGCAGCGGCGTCTCGACCCGGCCGTGGTCACCGGGTCGGTGCTGCTCCCGGTCGCTCTGTGGGTGCAGGAGGTGCTGGGTCACATGCCCTTCGACGTGGCCACCGCCGTCCATGTCCGGTTCGGAGTGACCCTGTTCGGGGGATCAGTGGTGCTCGCCCTGTTCTCGAGGCGGCCCCGCCGAGTGGGTGCACGCCGCCCCGTGTTCAGGTTTGAGATGAGACCGGTCGTGGAAGGGGGAGAGTGTGACACGGCGGATTCGGTCCTTCCTCGGGCTGCAGGTCCTGATCTTCCTGCTCGCTGCCCTCACCCATTTCGAGGTGCTGTTCGACGGCTATCCGGACCGGGAGGCGGGCATTGCCGAGAGCGTGATCGGCGGAGTGCTCCTCGCCGGGCTGGCCCTCACCTGGATTCGTCCCGGCTGGGCGGCCCGCACCACCGGAATCCTGGTCCAGGGGTTCGCCCTTCTCGGCACCTTCGTCGGCGTGACCCTTCTCTTCGTGGTGGGGCCCAGGACCACCCTCGACCTCGTCATCCACCTGGTGATGGTGCTGGTGCTGATCATTGGCCTGGTCGTGACGATGCGGGCCCCATCCCGCGTTTGAGCACAGCGCCCGGCGGGTATTTGTCCAGTTCCGAACAGGAGGTATTCGTGCAGACGATCGATGAGGTGATGACCAGGAACCCCTTGACAATCGACGAGAGCGCGCCGGTGGGAGAGGCGGCACGCATCATGCGGGACGCCAACATCGGTGACGTGCTGGTCACACGCCCGGACGGAAGTGTCTGCGGGATCGTGACAGATCGCGATCTGGCCCTGAACGTGTTGGCGGAAGGGAGCGACCCGGGCTCGATGACGGTGCGGGACGTATGCAACCATCGGATCGAATCGGTGGCATCCGGCGACTCGGTGGACCGGGCAGTCGAGATGATGCGGGAGCGCGCCATCCGCAGACTCCCGGTGATCGACGAGGGCGAACTGGTCGGAATCGTCTCTCTGGGTGATCTGGCCATGGAGCGAGACCCACGGTCGGCCCTGGCCGGCATCAGCGAGGCACCGCCCAACAACTGAGTCCAAGGCCCGCCCGCCGACACTCAGCCGATCAGCGTCTTTTCGATGATGTCGATGGCGTGGTCGAGATGATCCTGGGTGGTGCGCCGGTTGACAATGGCAAAACGGAGCACGAATCGACCCTCGATCGTCGTGGGGGAGAGGTGGACGACCCGGTCCCGATTCACCGCCTCCATCGCCTCCCGTCCCATGTCGTCGTCCACGAAGCGGAAGGCGACGATGGAGAGATCGGGCTGCCACGGGGTCTCGATCCCCTCGATGCCGGAGAGACGGCGATACGCCGAGTCGGCCAGGTCGAGCGTTGTTTCCAGGGCCTCCCGGAACGGTGCGACACCGTGGAGTTGCAGGGGCAGCCACATCTGAAGCGCCCGGAACGGCCGGCTCAGCTCCGGGCCGAGGGCGGCGATGTCACGGATCCCCGAATAGTGGTCGTCCTCCAGCAGATAGGCGCCGCGGCCCTGGTTGGCGTCGATGAGGTGGGCCTCGTCTCGCACCAGGAGGGCCCCCAACCCGAATGGCATGGAGAGCCCTTTGTGAGGGTCGATCGACATCGAGTCGGCCCGAGCCATTCCCTTCATCGCGCGGCGGCCTCGCTCCGTCATCTGGTAGAAGCCCCCGTAGGCGCCGTCTACATGAAGCCAGAGACCTTGGTCGGCGACGATGTCGGCAAGGATGTCGAGAGGATCGACGGTCCCAGTGTCCGTCGTGCCCGCCGAGCCGACCACGAGGAACGGATGTCTTCCCGCCCCCCGATCCTCGCCGAGGGCCGCAAGGAGGGCGTCCGGTTCCATGCGGAGATCGTGGTCTACGTCCACCTGTTTGATCTGGTCTTTCCGGAAGCCGGCGAGCCGCGCCGCCTTCTCCACCGAGTGATGGGTGTGCCTGGTGACGTAGATGACACCCTTGTTGAATTCGTCCCCGAGTCGGGCGGTCCGGGCGGCGACGACCCCGGTGAAGTTGGCCATCGAGCCGCCCGAGAGCAGGACACCCGCCGCCGAGTCACCGAGTTCGAAAAGGGAAGTCAGCCATTGCACCATGCCGTGCTCGATCGTGGTCATCCCCGGGGCGGCGTGGGACACCCCCGTGTACCGGTTGAGACCGGCGGCCAAGAACTCGCCAAGAGCGGCGCTGTAGAGACCGCCATTGGGGATGTAGGACAGATGCCCGCCCGAAGGGTGATAGACACCGGACCGACCCGCCTGTTCCAGGTCGGAGAGGATGGTGTCGAGGCCACGGCCCTCCTCTGACGGTGGGACCGTCAGCCTGGAGACGAGCGCCTCGTCCAGATCGACACCGGAAGCCGGCATGGTGTCGGCCCGGTCGAACCAATCCTGGAGGAAGGCGAGAACACTCTCGGCGAGCTCGGCGCGTCGCTGGCGGTCTGGCTCGAGGGCTCCTGGCATCAGGGCCAAGGTAGCCCGGTGCGATGACTTCGCCCAGCCCGAGATCCGTGCATATACGATCACGCGATCTACACACTGCAAACCATCTGATGTCAGGTTTTCTCTTCCCCCGCACACCGAGTGGGCGGTCCTCCTTGATCCCGCCCCCGCCGTGGCACTACTCGGGGGAGATGCTCACCGTCGAGTACCGGACCGACCCGGCGAGAGTTTCCGAGGTGCTGCCCGAAGGGGTGGGGCCGGCGGAGGATCCCGGCGCGGTGGCCCTGATCTGGGCCGACTGGCAGAGCTGTGGCGACAGCTTCGAAGAGGTCCTCGACCCGGTGCGATCCCAGTACAAGGAGTGCCTTGCCGTCGTCCGTTGTGAATGGGAGGGGCAGACGTGGAGCCGGTGTGTCTACATCTGGGTCGACAAGGACTTCGCCCTGGTGCGAGGGTATCACCAGGGTTACCCCAAGAAGCTGGGCAGCATCTGGATGACACGGCCGATCACGGTCGGTCGGGCCGGGCCCAGACTCCAGGCAGGGGGGCGGTTCGGGGCGACGCTGGCGGCGGGTGACCGCCGTCTGGCCCGGGCGGTGGTAACCCTGGAGCAGCCATCCACCGGCCCCGGGTTCGTCAACGGGCACGCCATGCTCCACAATCGTTGGTGGCCGGCGATCGAATCCGACGGTACGGAATCGCTCGACGAGCTGGTGACAATGCGTGGATACGACGGGGAGATCGGCGACGTGTGGAGCGGTGACGCCGAGCTGGAGCTCTTCGACTCGCCGAGCGAGGAGCTGTCCCTGTTGGCCCCACTGGAGATCATCGGTGGCTACTACCACCGGGTTGGTGTTTCATGGAATGGCGGCACCACACTGCGCCGGACGATGCCAATGGAGGTTGAGAGCACATGACAGCGATCCTCGAAGAGTTGAAGGAGAGAGGGAAGACGGGTCTCTACATCGGCGGGTCCTGGTCGTCGGGGGCGGGAGAGTTGCCTGTGGTCGACCCGGCCACAGAGGAGGTGCTGGTCGGTGTGGGGCTGGCCGAGGCCCGCCACGCCGCTGATGCCGTGGATGCCGCCGCCGAGGCGCTGGGGCCGTGGTCGGCCACCCCTCCCCGGGAGCGGGCCGAGATCCTGCGCCGCACTTTCGAGGCGATGCGATCCAGGGAGGAGGACATCGCCGAGTTGATCGTCCTCGAGAACGGGAAGGCCTTCCCCGACGCAATGGGCGAGGTCCGATACGCGGCCGAGTTCTTCAGATGGTTCTCCGAGGAGGCATCCCGGGTCGGGGGCGAGTTGCGTCTGGCGCCTGCGGGAGACAAGCGGATCATGACCGTGCGCCAGCCCGTGGGGGTCAGCGTGATGATCACCCCCTGGAACTTCCCGGCGGCGATGGCCACCCGCAAGATCGGGCCCGCTCTGGCCGCCGGGTGCACCGCCATCGTCAAGCCGGCCTCGGACACTCCGCTGACCACGCTGGCGGTGGTCCATCTCATGGAGGAGGCAGGTCTCCCTCCGGGCGTTGTCAACGTGGTGGTGGCCAGGGGGTCGTCCGGGGTGATCGAGCAGATCCTGCACGACTCCAGGGTGCGCAAGCTCTCCTTCACCGGATCCACCGAGGTAGGCCAGTCGCTGCTCAAGGTGGCTGCCGACCAGGTGCTCAATGTCTCGATGGAGCTGGGCGGCAACGCCCCGTTCATCGTCTTCGACGACGCCGACCTCGATGCGGCGCTGGAGGGGGCGATGGTGGCCAAGATGCGCAACGCGGGTGAGGCCTGCACCGCTGCCAACCGGTTCCTGGTCCACTCATCGGTCGCCGAGGAGTTCACCGCGATGTTGGCCGGGGCCATGGGAGCGATGAAGGTCGGCCCCGGGATCGACCGGAGCACCCAGGTGGGACCGATGATCAACGAGAGATCGCGTGACGAGATCGCCAAGATGGTGCAGGAAGCGGTCGACTCGGGGGCGGGTGTCAAGGTGGGGGCCTCGGTCCCGGACCGCAAGGGATACTTCTACGAGCCCACGGTCCTGTCCGATGTCTCCCCGGATGCCGCCATCCTCGACCAGGAGATCTTCGGGCCGGTGGCCCCGGTGGTGAGCTTCGACAGCGACGAGGAGGCCATTGCCATGTCCAACGACACGGTCCACGGGTTGATCTCCTACGTCTACACCGGCGACCTGGCCCGGGGGTTGAGGACCGCCGAGGCGCTCGAGTCGGGAATGGTCGGGCTCAACCGGGGCCTGGTCTCCGACCCGGCAGCCCCCTTCGGCGGGGTCAAGCAGTCCGGGATCGGCCGGGAGGGCAGCCACGAGGGCATCGAGGAGTTCCTCGAGACCAAGTACATCGCAACCAGCTGGTAGATCGTCCTCCGCGGCCCGATCACGGTGGCCGGGGCGGAACGATGTACCTGATCCCGAGCGGGCTGGTCCAGAGCTACTCGCCTGAGTCGAGCTTCTCCAGCTTCCAAGCCGGCACGGCGGCGCGAGGTTGTCGTCGTCTGTCGGGCCACCCTCCGACCGCGGCGGTCTACTGTCGATGTCGGACTGACGTGCCGGCATCCGGCATCCGGGGAACACACAGGTCATCGCCGTCGCACCGATCCTGCGTCTCTGCGCCCTGGTCGGCCGTTGTCTGGTAGTGATCACGTGAGCCACCTCACCGTTCTTTTCGGTGACCGTGCCGCCACTCCGACTACTTCTGCTCCCGTGCCTCCTTGCGGGCGATGTCGGCTACTACCGGGGCCCCAACCGGGGATCTGACCGGGATTGTCATCCAGATCGGCCAGAGTTGTGAGATCGACTCTGATGTCGACGACCCCGCCTTCGCCCTGTGGCTGACCGGTGGCCCGGCCGTTGAGGAGGTCGAGGTAGAGGTCGGCGCGGATCTGATCGATCGTGCGAGGATCACCGGAAGCCTTCAGCCGGTGAGCCATGCGATCGAGGCGTCGCATGGCTGCGTTGGAATCTGCGATAGGGAGATCGAGACCCATCAAGTTGGCGGTTCCACCTTCGGTCGCCTGGTTGACCACCCGCCGGTCCTTCAATCGCCCTTCGTAGCGTTGCCGGGCCGAATCCGGGTCGATGGCGATCATCAGCTTCTGTATCCGTGCCCGCAGTTGACCGGTGGTCTCCTGGCTCGTCCGCTTCAGGGCGACATCGGGGGCCCTGACTGCGAGGTCGGTGTCGATATGAGCGGTCTGGTCGACCATGACCCAGGGCCTTGGGCAGATCGATCTGACCCCGGTGCAGCGCCGTCCACACCTGAGGGTGAGGCTCCACCAGTTCCCGGGCCAGGTCCAGCTGCGAGTCGGCGGCACGCCGGGTCCAGGCCAGGGCGGCCCTGATCTCGGAGGCGGCCAGGTCGTTGAGGTGGGCAGGGTCGAGGTCGCGGCCGACCGCGACGGTCGCGGCTTCGGCTACCGCGGTCATCGAGAGGTAGAGCTCGGCCTGGGCGTGAGCCACCTGACGGCTCCAGGCCTGTATCACGATCACCTGTTCGGTTCCCGAGAGCCGGTCCCTGTCGAGCGAGGCCCGGGCGGTTCCCAGCTCTGCCCCCGGAGATTAAAGGGCCAGATCGTCGGGATCCGTGTGGTGCCGATTCGGATCCTCGAGTGTTCGCACCGCCCCCGGCAGCTTCTCCTCTTGGTCTCCCCATGTATCGAACATATGTTCGCTACGTTACCGGGTGCCCCAGACAGATTCCATACCCTCATGGCGCCAAGCCGGGTTTTTTTGGTGAGGCCCGACCCTGCCAACCGTCCGTTACCCCACCGTGCCCGAGCTGATCTGGACCGTCTTCAGGTCGGAGTGGAAGTCGAGGGCGTAGTCACCGCCCTCGCGTCCGATTCCCGAGATGCCGGTTCCGCCAAAAGGCGCTGTGAGGTCCCGCACCAGATGGGTGTTGACCCAAACCGTGCCCGCCCGGATCCCCCGGCCCACCCGCTCCGCCCGCTCCGCGCTGCCGGTGTAGACGATCCCGGATAGACCGTATGCGGTCGAGTTGGCCAATGCGATCGCCTCCGCTTCGTCGGCGAAGGTCTGATAGGTGAGGACCGGGCCGAACACCTCCCGTTGCACGATCTCCGAGTCGTTGTCCTTGGGCTCGATGAGGGTCGGCTCATACCAGAGACCGTCCTGTCTCCAGCGTTCCCCGCCACGGAGGACTCGGTCGCCGTGAACCCGAGCCCGCTCGACGAAACCCTCGACCCGGGCCAGGTGGTCGGGATGGATCAGAGGGCTGATCGTGGTGCGCGGGTCCCGGCTGTCACCGAGGACGTGGGCAGCGGTGTATCGATTCAACAGCTCGAGGAACTCGCCGGACACGCTTTCCTCGACCAGGAGCCGGGTCCCGGCGAGACAGGTCTGTCCCGAGTCGTCGTACTGGCCGGCAGCCTTCTTCGCCGCCGCCTCGATATCGGAGTCGGCGAACACGACCAGCGGCCCCTTGCCCCCGAGCTCGGCGGTGAAGGGGACGATGTTGCGCCCTGCCGCCTCCCCGATGTGCCGCGCCGTCTCCGGGGATCCGGTGAAGGAGATGCGGCGGACCCGTCGGTCGGAGACGAGTGTCGCCCCCACCTCCTCGCCGATCCCCTGCACGACGTTGAGCACGCCGGGCGGGATACCCGCCTCGGTGGCCAGGTCGGCCATGAGCGACGCCGACAGCGGCGCCCACTCGGCTGGCTTGAGGATCGCGGTGTTGCCCGCGGCCAGGGCCGGGGCCAGCTTCCAGGTCGAAAGCAGCCAGGGGGCATTCCACGGAGTGAGGATCACCGCCGGGCCCGCCGGCATGCGCTGCACCTGGTTGTCGGTCCCTTTGGAGGACCAGCGCCGGCCCTCGTATCGGGCGGCCAGCTCGGCGTAGTTGCGGAAGTTCTCCGCCCCCCGATGGATGACCCGGGCTTCGAGGCTCCCCAGCAACATGGCCATGTCGACACACTCGACCCGGGCCAGCATCTCGATGTTGTCGTCGATCAGGTCGGCGAGACGGTTGAGCGGCTCGGCCCGTTGCTTGGGGCTGAGGGCGGCCCAGCCGGGAAAGGCGTCGATCGCGGCCGATACGGCCAGATCGGCGGTGAGGGCGTCGCCCCGGGAGACTTCTGCCAGGAGCCAGTCCCAGTCCAGGGGCGACCGCACCTCGAAGGTCTCCGGGGAGGAAACGCGCTTGCCACCGATGAAATGGTCGGGTGAGACGGCGGTGTCGGAGATTTCGACTCTGGAGGAGGGCATAGGATCGTTAGCTAGCTAAGGATAAGCTGGATCTCTCCAACGCATGCCGCGACCGCTCTACGACCACGATGACCAGGCCATTCTCGAAGCCGAGCGTGACATACGGGCGCGGCTCGGGGACCATCCCTTCGACTTCGAGGCGTTGCTGGCGGTGTCCAACATCTACCGGGCGGCCAACGCCGTGCGCAACCGGATGGAGCGTGAGGTGCTGGCGCCCGCCGGTCTCACCTGGGGAGGGTTCACCATCCTCTTCGTCCTCTGGGTCTGGGGCGACCGGGAGACGGGGCAGCTGGCCGAGGACTGCGGGCTGGCCAAGGGGACACTGAGCGGGATGCTCACCACGTTGGAGAAGACCGGTCTGGTCCAGAGGTCAAGACATTCCGGAGACGGGAGACGGGTCGTGGTCACCCTCCACGAGGAGGGCAGGAACGCCATCGAGTCGGTGTTCCCCGAGTTCAACCGGTACGAGGCCAAGTTCACCGCCGATCTCGACCCCGACGAGCGACAGGAGCTGGCCCGGCTCCTGCGACGGGTCACCGCCACCGCCGACGGGGTGCCACTGGTCGCCGAGTGAGGCTCGCGCGGGACCGGATGAGGCGACATGCCGAACAGGCAAATGCGGTTCTTGTGGTCTCCTACGGCGTAGAAACTGGTCGATCGGGCTGGCCGTTGAGGACAAAGGTCTTTCGCCCCTGTCGCCGCCGATCCAGGTCGACCCATAGTTGGCTGAATTGACCGCTGCAGAATCACCGGAAAGGCGTGCGGCTCTGACCGCGCTCAAGACCACCCACACCTTCATCTGGCTATTCGTGGAGACGGCCATGGTGTACCTGGTCATCGCCGGGCTGAGAAGGCAGTCGGACCGGAGGGCGGCGGTAGCCGCCGGTGTGGTGGCGGTCGAGAGTCTCGTCTTTCTCGGTAACGGGGCGCATTGCCCGCTCACGGCGCTGGCCACCAGGCTGGGGGCGGGCAGCGGGTCGGTCACCGACATCTTCCTGCCCAAGTGGTTCGCCCACAATCTCCCCGTCATTCACGTCCCGCTCATCGCTCTTGCCATCTATCTGCACGGGAGGAACCTGAGGCACCGAGCAGAGTGAGGCTCCTGGCGGTACCATTCGTTTGGTTCCGAACGAATACCGACGGAGGAGGACGCCATGGGTGAGATCGTCGGCGCCGGGCTCATCAGCCACGCCCCCACGATCATGTTCGATGAGGCAGCCCGACTCGAGATCAACGACGGCAAGGAGATCAGCCTGGTCCCGGGGCTGATCCGGCTCCGCAACGAGGTGTTCGATCGTCTCCGGCCGGACACCATCATGATCATCGACTCGCACTGGTTCTCCACCATCGAGCACCTGCTGTCGGCCCAGGCCCGCCGGCAGGGCATATTCACCTCGTCCGAGTTGCCTCGGGGCATGGCCCAGATTCCCTACGACTACCCGGGCGACCCCGAGCTGGCCAAGCTCGCCGCCACCCTCGGGGAGGAGCTGGGAACGCCGACCCACGCCTCCGAGGACGACTATCTGCCCGTCTACTACGCAACGATCAACCTCCTCCACTATCTGCGCGACGACGAGAACGTGGTCTCGGTGTCCGTGGTGCAGACCGGCGAGACCGACGACTTCATGACGATGGGCGAGGCGATCGGCGAGGCCATCGCCCGACTGGACCGAAGCGCCGTGGTCCTGGCCTCGGGGGGGATGAGCCATACCTTCTGGCCGCTGAAGCAGATCTCCAAGCATGAGGCGTCGGACCCGGTCCACATCATCACACCCGAGGCCAGGGCGGCAGACGAGGAGAGGCTCGAGTGGATGAAGACGGGAGACCACGCCCGAATCGTGGACACCATGGACGACTACTTCGAACACGCACCCGAAGCGGCCTTCGGTCATTACCTGATGATGTTGGGCGCCATCGGCGGCCGGGATTGCACCGCACGTGGCGAGCTCTTCTCCGACTACGAGAACGCCACCGGCACCGGTCAGGTCCACGTCTGGTTCGACCGGCCCGATGACGGCTGGACCAACTGACGTCGGAATCGGGAGACGGCGTGGCACAATCCGGGGACACGTGAACGAGACGAGACGAGACGACCTGACCGGGGATCTGAGCTACCTCGCGTCGTCGCTCCAAGCCCTGTCCGTTGCAGACGTCCCCGAACATGCCCGGTTGATCGACAGACGGGACTGGATAGTCCGCACCATCCGCGATTACCTGATCCCGCGGATCGGCGACCCGACCGCCCCCTTGATCGTCGTGTTCGCCGGTCCAACCGGCGCCGGCAAGTCCACTCTTCTCAACTCGGTGACCGGAGCCGAGCACACCCTGGCCGGCCCGCTCCGGCCGACGACGAATGACCCCCTGGTCTTGGCACCCGAGACGAGGGCCGCCAGCTACCGACGAATCGGCGGCGTCCGCTGCGACGTGGTCACGGGACGGGCCCCGATCCTCGAGGAGCTCATCCTGGTCGACACCCCGGACATCGACTCCACGTCGACCGAGCACCGGGTCATGGCCGAGACCATGATCGACAACGCCGACATCGTGGTCTACGTCAACTCTGCGCTTCGCTATGCCGATCTCGTCCCATGGGAGGTGTTGCGCAGGGCGCACTCGAGGGGAGCCCCGGTGATCCACGTCATCAACCGGATCAAGGCCTCGAACCAAGGGGCGCTCGCCGCCTATGCGTCGCGTCTTCGATCGGAGGGCTTCGGGTCGGACGTCGTCGCGGTCCAGGAGCATCACATCGCCCGCGGGGCGCAGACGATCCCGCCCGGGGCGGTCCAGGAGCTGAGAGACCGGCTGGAGGCGGTGATCGCCGCTCGGCGCGCCGGTGCGGCCGACATGGTCAAATCCGTGTTGGACACCACGCTCGATCAGGCGCGTCAGGTGATAGACGACGCCACCGAGCTCCTCGACGCGACGGGGCACGCCACGGTCGATGTGCGGAACCTGTTGACTGTGGATCTGAGCCGTATCGGCGCACGTCGTGAACAGGGACATGGGGCCGGTCTCGACTTGCGTCCTCTGGTCGAGATCGGGTCGAGGCCGATCAGGTCCAAGCGCAAGATCCGAAGTCGTTCACCGACGCCGTCAGAGGTCGCCCACGCCCTGACCCTCTTCGACGAGTCGCTGATCGCGGCGGTCGATGCCGACATGCGTCGGCAACTCCACGCCGGGGACCTCATCCGTGGCGACGAGCGCAAGGTCCTCCTGTCCGACGCTCATCTGGCCACACGCGCCGAGGTGTCCGCCTGGCGCACCGAGCTGGCCGGCTTGCCGCCCGTTGCCGATTCACTGGACACCCCGCTGGTCTCGTTGCTCCTCGGAAGCTGTTGCTTCGACCAGCCGGACGAGCGACTGGCGGAGGTCATGCGTCTCCTGGCACCGAGGATCGAGCTGGATCCGGCCATCACCGAGGTGGGAGAGCTCCTCACCAGCCATCTGACCCATGTCTATGCAGGCGCCGGGTACCGGGTAGCGTCGCGTATCGCCGGTCTTGCCGCCTCCCGCCAATCGATCGACCGGGTCAGGGCTTCGAGATGGGCCGTGATTGCGAGGTCGTCGTTCGCCAATGCATGACGCGCTCGTTGGCCTTCTCGACAAGGTCGACACGGCTGTAGCGGAATCGGCGGGTGTCCTGGACCAGTCGCACGTCGAGGCGGTGGCGGCCCAGGCCAATGACATTCGGCTCAGGCTGTCCTACCCGGAATCTGTCGTGGTCGTGGCTCTCGCCGGTGGCACCGGATCGGGAAAGTCGAGTCTTCTCAACGCGGTGGCGGAGGAGGAGGTCGCGCTCACCGGTGGCATCCGCCCCATGACCTCGACCCCGCTCGCCCTGGTCCCCGCGGCCCGGGCCGAGGACCTCGGCGGGTATCTGGACGCTCTCGGGATCTCCGAGCGAGTCGTGCACGACGGTCCGCCATGGCTGTGTCTGCTCGATCTCCCCGACAACGACAGCGTCGATGTGAATCATCGCCACCAGGTGGACAAGCTTCTTCCCCGTGTCGACCTCGTGGTCTGGGTCACCGATCCCGAGAAGTACAAGGACGCCTCGCTTCATCACGAGTACATCGCCCCCCTGGCCGCCTACCAATCCCAGTTCGTCTTCGTGTTGAACCAGATCGATCGACTCGACGACGCCGATGTCTCGCTGATCGAAGAGGACTTGGCTCGGGCGCTGGTCGACGACGGCATCGCCGATCCCGAGGTCATCCCCACCTCGGCCGCTCCGGTGGCGGGGCCGCCCATCGGGATCGATCGCCTCCTCGGCTCGCTGGAGAAGGCCCAGGATCGGCGTCAGGCCGTCCATCGGAAATCGCTGACCGATCTGGCCACGGCTGCCTCCCGCCTGGTCGAGTCCTCCTCGGGCGCCCAAGGGGTCGATTTCGAGAAGAGATGGGCACGTGAGGTGGCATCGGCCGTCGACCTGGCGCGCGACGGCAAGGCCGCCGGTGGCGGACACGATCTGGCCGCCTTCGTCAGCCGGGTTGCAGCCGAGCTGGGGGGAGTCACCGGCGATCGTCTCCGGCACCTCGCAATCGAGTCACATGCGGCCTTCCTCAGATGTGTCGCCGAGTCTGATGAGGGCGACCGAGCGCAAACCCGCGGGCCACGCTCCTGGTTGGGGCGTTTCCGGGGCGGAATGCGCTCCGGCGGCGACGAGGCCGCGATGACGAGGTCGTCACAGGACCTGATCGCCACGGTGGACGAGGTCATCGGCAACCCGATCAGGCAATTGCTGATGCAGAGAGGCCGTGCCCATGCCGCAATCACCGATCTCGCCCTGGCCATCGGTGACCTTGAGCGAAGAGCTGTCTAACTAGCCTCACCCCGGATGGAGGAAGCCGGTAGGAGCCCCTGGCTGGCGACTGCGATCGTGGTCGGGACCAGTGTCCTGCTCTATGCGATCCTGATCGGCCTCGGAGCCAGGTTCGCCGACAGGTTCGGGGCCAGATCTCCCGGCTCCGGGTCGAGGGTCGCCACTCTGTGGGTGATGGTGCGCCGGGTGCTCCTCGTGGTGCTCCTGGTTGTGGCCGTGCTCATGGTCTTCGACATCTGGGGTCTGTCCCTGACGCCGTTCCTGGCCGTCGGCGCCGCAATCGCCGCCGCCGTCGGCTTTGGCGCACAGAACCTGGTGCGGGACGTGATCGCCGGGTTTTTCATCCTCGCCGAGGACCAGTACCGCATCGGGGACACCGTGACGATCGCCGCCACCAACGGCACTGTCGAGGACATCCAGTTCAGAGTGACCGTTCTGCGTGACATGGAGGGAAACGTTCACTACGTGCCCAACGGCCAGATCACGGTCACCTCCAACTTCACCAGTCTCTATGCCCAGCCGGTGGTCGACGTCAGGGTCGGCTACAAGGTAGATGTCGATCGGGCGATGAACGTGATGCTCGACGAGCTGATGATGCTGGCCGCAGACGCCGAATGGGCCGATCGGATAACGAAGGAGCCTGAGATGCTCGGCATCCAGGACCTGGCAGGCTCGGCGGTCCTGATCCGGGCCCAGCTCACCACGGTCGCCGACCAGCGCTGGTCGGTTCGACGTGAGGCTCTGCGGAGGGTCAAGAACCGGTTCGACGCCGAGGAGATCGAGATCCTCTGATTCAGGCGCTCCCGGTGAGCCGGCCGGAGATCACCCGGAGCGAGCCCGCCGCCCATTCGACCCGGCCCGCGTCGACCATGCCCAATGACTCCCCGTCGGCCTGGGCGGCGACGGGCGGGTCGGCGACGATCTCCACGGCCTTCAGATGGGGCACGACCGTCATCCCCGGGATGACGCCGAGGTCGACGTTGCGCAGGAGACTCATCAGGATGCGGGGGATGCGCCGTCGTCGCAGTCTCTCGATGGTCAGGAGGGTCATCGGATCGGGCTCCTCGGGTGTCACCCGCAGCGGGATGGTCCCGAAGTAGGTGTAGACATCGCGGAACTGGACGAGGGCGGCGCTGGCGAGTTGCTCCCGGTCCCCGAACGTCACAATGATGTGGGGCTTGCGTCCCGGGAAGTCCCCCAGGGCGACGCCGATCGCGGTTCGCGCATAGTGGAGCGACCCGAACCTGTACTTACGGTAAGGGTCCTTGTCCGCCTCCAGGACCACGGCTGCATCGAGACCGAACCCGCAGGCGAAAACGGCGTGATGGGTGGTTTCCACCGAGCCACGGGTCAGGGTCATCCGGGCCGTGCCCACGGGTAGGGGTGCAACATCGCCGGTGGTGAGGAGACGGGCCGCCTTTGCCGGCTTGGACGGGATCTGGAGAAGACGTGCGATGACATTGGTCGTTCCGGCAGGGATGATGCCGAGGGAGGCGTCGGTGTCGACCACTCCCTGGGCCACATGATGGACGATCCCATCACCGCCCATGGCCACCACGACGTCGGCTCCTGCCTCCGCCGCCTCCGCCGCCCTCGCCTCCGCGTCGGCCGCCGTCACCGGCCAGACGGTCTCCACACTGGCCGCCTTGCCCAGGACGGACATCACCGTTCGGTGTGCTCCTCCGGTGAATTGGGACGCCGAGGGATTGGCGATGACCACGATGCGGTCCATGAGGGGGCGAGCCTACAGCGGTGGGTCTTCGTTGAGGACGTTGGGCGGCGGTACCCTCCCGAAGCGTGACCGACACGGAGTCGAGGTTCTCGCTGGTGGCGGGTGAAGGCGACGGCGCCATGCTGGGCATGGCCGCCGGCGACACGGCCGGTGGGCTCTGGGAGCTGGGTTATACCGCCATCACCGAGCAGGCGACCGTCATCGCCTACCAACTGATCGAGCACGGCGGTCTCGATGCCGACTCGTTGGCGAGGGAACTGCGCGAGCTCGACGGGTCCGGCGACGAGGAGCCGGTCTATCGGATGGAGAGCCCGCAGTTCAGGGCATGGCTCGACAGGGCGGCAGCTGGGAGGCTGGTCCCGGAGGAGAGCGCCTCCATCGACGGAGCGCCGCGGGCGGTGCCAGTCGGAGTCGCCTTGCGTCGTGAGCCCGAGCGCCTCCGTCACGAGACCCTGTTGCTGGGCCGGATGTTCCACGCCGAGCCGTCCTCGATCCTGGGGGGCGTCGTGGCGGCAGGGGCCGTGGCCGCCTCTTGTTTCGGCCAATCCGGGCGAGACCTCATCGTCGGGGTGGTCGAGATGGCTGCGCCCGCCGGTGAGAAGCTGAGGTCGGCCGGAGACGGCCCTGAGCCCCGGGACCTGGTCGAAGGGCTCCGAGCCCTCCCCGACCTGGTCGGGATGACCGACGGGGAGGAGGCGCTGTCCATCGTCTCGGAAGGAGGAGGCCCGCATACTTGGAACCTGGTCAAGGCCGGGCTCCTCCTCTCGGCTCCCGTTGTCGACCGCTCCCATATCCCGGTGGAGCAGGCGTCCAAGATCGGGGGCAGCGCCCTGGCTGCGATGGTGGGTGGGATAGTCGGCGCCAGGGTCGGGATACGGGCCTGGCCCTGGGTCTTCGCCAATGACACCTGGTTCGCCGAGATCGGGCGAAGACTGGTGCGGGGCCCTCAGGAGGTGAGAGACCTGCCCATTCCCTATGCCGTGGAACAGCACCTCATATCCGGGGAGCGTCAGGGTCTCTACTGACGACCGGCAGGTCGGACATGTTCCAGACCCGCTCCGAGTCGTCCACCTTTCGCAATGCCCACCAGCCGGCGGCGACGAAGCAGATCAGGGCGCCCATGGCCACCCTGCGACCCAGTCCGAGGACGTCGACGATCAGAGCCCAGGTCAATGGGCCGAGGATGGTGGCGAACCGGCCGACCGTCGCATACAGCCCGTAGAACTCACCGAGATGCCGGGGTGGGGAGACCCGGGTCATGACCACCCGGTCCGCGGTCCAGGTCGCCCCCAGGGCCACACCGCCCAACGGTCCGATGGCCCAGGCCAGACCGGTCTGACCGGTCACCGCGGCCATCACCCCGGCGCTCACGGCCACCATCCACATCACGAGCACGCTGCGCAGGACCCGTAGTGGTCCGAGCCGAACCACCAGCCTCCCCGCTCCCAGGGCGCCGACGATGGCGGCGGCGATGGCCACGCCGAGCAACGTCGTCATGAATTGGCGGTCGAGCCCCAGCTCCTGGAGGACGAAGATGGTGAGGAAACCGCCGATGAGGGTGTTGATGGCATCGGTGTAGAGGAACCTGCCCACCAGGAATCGGACGACACCGTCGTAGGTTGCTGCCAGCCGCCAGGAGGCAACGAGTCTGGTCGCCACGTCCCCAATCCGGGGCAGGGGAGCGTCGTCGTGCCCGCGTTCGACGATGAAGAAGAAGGCGGGCAGGGCCAGGACCAGGAAGCCGACGGCGAGTGCCCGGAACGTAGCGCCGTAGGACCAGCCCAGGACGTCGAGGGTGATGATCCCGAGACCGAGGCCGACGACCGAGCCGAAGTAGCCGACGCCCACCCCCAGACCCGAGACCCAGCCCCGATTCGCCGGGGTGCTGACGTCCACCAGGAGGGCGTCGTAGACCACCGAGCCGACGTTGAACGCAATCAGCGCCAGCCCGAGCATGACGAGGGACAGAGGGATGGGGCCGGTGGCCAGGGTGGCGGTGGCCGCCACTGCCACGATGGTGGTCACCATCAGGGTCGGCACCCGGGCGCCTCTCACGTCGCTTCGGGCTCCGGCCCACGGCGCCAGGAAGATCACGACGACACTTGCGCCGGCTTCGACCAGGGCCAGGGCGCTGTCCCGCTGACCCACCGAGGTCAGCCAGTCGGGGAAATAGAGCCCGATGACCCCCAGGGCGAAAATCGTGTTGGCCAGGTCGTAGAGGACCCAGGAAGCGACGGACAACCGGCCCGGGGCGGCCCCGCGACCGGTCATCTCAGAAGGTGACTGCTACTGAGATCAGCTCTTCACGCCCGAGGAGCCCGGCAGCGGCCTGCAACGCCCTCGAGGCCTCGGAGAGGGGGAACTGGTGTGACACCAGGTCGTCGATTCGGGGATCGGTCTCGATCTGGCGGGTGGCCCATTGATACCCCACAGACGTGGCTCCCATCGCCCCTCGGATGGTGAGCTGTTTGGCCACCAATACGTCGCTGATGAAGTGAAACGCACGGTTTCCCTTGGTGGAGGCCAGGATCACCCGGCCCCCGCTACGCACCAGGTCGAGCGCGGTGAACAGGGCCTCGGGATCGTCCGAGGTGACGTCCACCACGATGTCGGGCCTCCGCCCGATCGTTTCGGCGATGGCGCCTCCCACGTCTTCCTTCTCGGAATCGATGGCCAGATCCGCCCCGAGACGCTTGGCCAGCTCGAGCCGGTCACGGTCGTGGGACAGTCCGCTGACCCCGACCCAGCCGGCACCGGCTGCCTTGGCAGCGATGAGACAGGCCAGCCCGCGGGGCCCAGGGCCGAGGATCAGGACGTTCTCGCCGGTCTTGAGGGCGGGCAGCTCCACTGCCCAGGTGTGCCCGGCAGCCAGGGGATGGACGAATGTGCCCACCTCGGCCGGGACGTCGTCGGTGAGCGGATGGAGACGAGCCGCCGGGTCGATGTAGAGGAACTCGGCGAGACCTCCCCAGAGCCCGGGGGGCTCGATCGAGGGGATGAAGCCGTAGGAGTTGGAGGGGCGGCGCCGGGCACAGGTGGCCAGGTTCAGCTTGCACCGGTGGCACTCCCCGCAGTGGATCCTGGGCTCGACCACCACGCGGCTCCCGACCGGGTAGGGGATCGAGGGGGCACCGCGGGCGATACGTCCCACCACCTCGTGACCGGGGATCAACGGGTAGACGACGTCGCTGGCTTCCCCCTTCCAGACCTGGACATCGGCCCCCGAGATGCCGGTGGCCTCCACGGCGAGCCAGCCACCGTCCAAATCGGGTTGGGCGGGCAACTCCGTGAGGGAGAAATGGCGGGGCTCAACGAGCATCATGGCCCGCGCGGTCGTGCCTTCCATCGCCGGCGAGTGTAAACCCGGTTCAGGAGGGGTCGTTCATCCGGCCAGCAGACGGCCGATCCGCCCCATGCCCCGCTCGATGTCGGCCTCGCCGACGGCATAGGAGAGACGCAGGAAGCCGGGAGTCCCGAACGACTCTCCCGGGACCAACGCCACTCCGGCCTCCTCGAGGATCGCCTCGGCCAGGTCGGAGGTCGAGTCCCACCTCCCCTCCAGCACACCGGTGACATCGGGGAAGACGTAGAAGGCGCCTTCGGGCTCGACACACCGCACGCCGGGGAGATCGCTCACCAGCGCATACATGAGCTTGCGCCGGCCGTCGAACGCTCGGCGCATCTCCTCGACGGTGTCCTGCGGGCCACGGAGGGCGGCAAGGGCGGCGTGCTGTGCGACGTTGCCGACGTTGCCGGTGGCATGGGACTGGTGGCTGTTGGCTGCGTCCACGACGTCGGCCGGGCCCACCATCCATCCCACCCGCCATCCCGTCATGGAGTACGTCTTGGCCACACCGTTGACCAGCACCCAGTTGTCGAGACGTGGGGTCACCGCGGCGATCGAGGGGGCCACATCGGTGAAGTAGGTGAGACGCTGGTAGATCTCGTCGGCCAACACCCAGATGTCGTTGGCCATCGCCCACTCCCCGATGGCCCTGGCTTCTTCGGCGGTGTATACGGCACCGGTCGGGTTCGATGGGGAGACGAACACCAGGAGCCGGCTCCGATCGGTCCGTGCCTGCTCCAGGTTCTCGACCGTGACCTTGAACCCGTCCTCGATTCGGGTCGGCACCGACACCGTCACCCCGCCGGCCAGATCGATGCCGGCGGGATATGTGACCCAGTGCGGTGAGGGGAGCAGCACCTCGTCGCCGGGGTCGATCAAGGCGGCGAAGGCCTGGAACACCGCTTGTTTCGCCCCGTTGGTGACCATCACCTCCGACCAATCGACTTCGACCCCCGAATAGCGGCCCACATCCTCCGCAATCGCCTCCCGCAGCGGCCGGAGCCCGGCCGAAGCGGTGTACTTGTGGTTCTCGGGGTCGTGGCAGGCGCGGGCCGCCGCGGCCACGACGTGCTCGGGGGTGGCGAAATCGGGCTCCCCGGCGCCGAAGGTGACGACGTCGATGCCATCGGCACGAAGCTCGCGGGCCTTGGCGCTGATCCCCAGGGTGGCCGAAGGTGGGATGTGGCTGAGACGGTCAGAGGCGCGTTTCATGGGTCAGGTGGGAATCCTCGATGCGGGGCCGGCCCCAAGGGGTCAGCTCTCCAGCTCGTCCTTTGCCTCGTCCACGGCGTTGTCTACGGTGTCGCCTGCTTCGGCGGCACGTTCCCGGGCGGCGTCACCGACCTCGGATGCCTTTTCGGCGACTGTCTCGCCGACGTCGGTGGCCTTCTCGTGAGCCCCGGCCATCGTGTCGGAGCCCTTGTCCCTGAGCTCCTCGATCTTGGTGCCGGCCTTCTCCATGGCGTCTTGAGCGAAGTCCTTCGTCTTCTCGACGTAGGGCTCCGCCTTCTCCATGAGATCGGCGCCCTGCTCCTTGGCCTTGTCGGCGAGCTCTGCGCCTTGCTCCTGCGCCTTCCCGAACCATCCCTTGAGGGTGTCCATGAGTCCCACAGCGGTCCTTTCCGTCGGGCTTCGACGAGCAATGGTAGGTATCCCGTGCCCGGTCTGTGATCGGTCGTCCGGTTGCCCCGCCGTCAATGGTGGTGAGGTGCCACGACTGCCCGGACCCGGTTGACCCGACGCACAGGTATTTTGATCGGGGTGATCACACGGGCCATCGATCGACGGCGTGTCATTCGGCGCGCCCTGGTCGTATTCGGCCTGCTCACTGCGGGTGTCGCCGCACCCGTGCTCGACTTGTACGGGAAGAACCCCTCGGTCTTCGTGGCCAACAGGAGCACCCCACTTCAGATCGTCCTGTTCGGCCTCCTGGTGACCTTCGCCCTCCCCATGCTCGCCCTGGTCATCCTGCTCTTCGCCGACAAGATCGGCGCCAGGGCCGGTGACGTCGCCTACCACGCCCTGGTGGGCGTCGGGGCCGGGGCGACAGGCCTGGCGGTGAGCCGGCAACTGGTGCCCGATCACACGGCCGGCGCCATCGCCCTTGCCCTCGGCTCGACAGTGCTCCTCCTCTTCCTCTCCCGTCGCATCGAGCAGGGTCTCCTCTACTTCTCGCTTCTCGGACCTGCCGTCCTGGTGATGTTCCTCCTCATATCGCCCACGTCACGGCTTCTGGCCCAGCCCGCCGAGGAGGCCCCCGATGCCGATCATGTGGGTCTGACCGCTCCCATCGTCTTCATCCAACTCGACGAGCTCCCCCTGTCCTCGTTGATGACCGAGGAGGGAACCATCAACGCGGAGTTGTTCCCCAACTTCGCTCGATTGGCCGACACCGGGAACTGGTATCGCAATGCCTTCGCCAACTCGATCTCGACGACACAGAGCGTCCCGGCCATCCTGAGCGGCCGTCTCGGTGCGTCCGAGGACAGCCCTTCCCTGATCGATCACCCGAACAACCTGTTCACGCTTCTCGGCGACGGGTACGAGATGCATGTCGTCGAGTGGTTGACAGACTTGTGCCCGGAGGACCTGTGCCAGGACTACGCCGGCAGGGGCCCGGCCCGGTTCGGTTCGCTGCTGCAGGACGTGGGGGTGGTCTACGGTCACCTCTCCCTGCCCGAGTCCGTGCGTGCCGGTCTGCCCAGCATCGACGGGAGCTGGAAGGGGTTCCTGGGACAGGCGGAGAGCCGCGAGGCGGCGTCGGTCGACGTCGGTGACCTCGCCGTCCCCGAGTCAGGTCAGAGGAGTCGCTGGATCGACTGGTTGCAGCGGGTCCTCGACGGGATGGCGCAGGGCGCTCCGCCGACCCTGCACTTTGCCCACCTCGAGGCGCCGCACATCCCCTGGAGGATCAATCCATCCGGGGCGCACTATCAGCGACCGGAGCAGTACGACGAGGTCGAAGGGGTCGAGGCCGGTGGGCACTGGGTGAAACGTCCCGATCTGCCCCGTCTCGGCTTTCAACGGCACCTCTTTCAACTCGGATTCTTGGACGAGCGCTTGGGCGCCCTGTTCGAACGGATGGAGGGCTCGGGAATCTGGGACGATGCCCTGGTGGTGGTCGTGGCCGACCATGGTGCCTCATTCGTGCCCGGTGAGCACCGGAGGTGGCCGACTGAGACCAATCTGGCCGACCTCTACCGTGTTCCGCTCCTCATCAAGCTCCCCGGACAGACCCAAGGTCGCATCTACGACGAGCCGGCCTTTGCCGTCGATATCCTGCCCACCATCGTCGACGCCCTCGACATCGAGACCGATTGGGAGTTCGACGGCCAGTCCTTGCTGACCATCGAAGGTACCGACCGCCCGCATGAAACGGTGTTCTACTGCTGCAACAGATCCCCGGCCAGCACCGACATCGACGAGCTGTTCGATCAAGTCGGCCGCAATCACGAGTGGGTCCCGAATCAAGAGACCTGGCTGGGCGTCGCCGGGTCGGGCCCATCTGCGGACCTGGTCGGCCGTCCGGTGGGTGACCTTGCCCCGGAGCCGAGCGCCGACCTGCGGTGGTCGATAAACGGTGCCGATCGACTGGCCTCGGTGGATCGCCGCTCCGGGTACGTCCAGACCTACATCGGGGGCCGTTTGGAGCTGCCCGACGGGATCGAGGGGGACGACCTGCTGATTGCGGTCAACGGGACGATCGCCGGGACCGGCCTGGTCACCAGGGACGATGACACCAGCGGCGAGATCCACGGGATGGTGGCAGAGGAGCTCGTCCGGGACGGGGCCAACGAGATCGCCATCCTGATCCCGAGCCCGGACGGAGATGGATGGCTGACCGGCTCCGCCACCGACATCGCGGTGGACTACGTCACCGAAGAAGGGCGCCTGCTCGAGATCAAACCCGAAGGCAATCGGCGCGTGGAGATCAGCGAGATCGAGGCGACAGAGTCGGGCTGGGTGCTGACCGGTTGGGCTGCCGACGTCAAGGAGAAGCTGACCCCGGACAACATCTACGTCTTCGCAGGTGACCGGCTGCTCATGTCGGGCCCACCCAACGAGGACAACAAGAACGTCGTGCGCTGGTTCAAGAGCGACGACCTTCTGCACTCAGGGTTCAGCTTCGACATATCTGCCGGGGAGCTGCCCGAAGGCCTGGAACGGGTGACGATCATCGCCGAGTTCGGAGGCGACGCCGTGGCCAACCCGGTGACTCTCACCCGCTGATCAGGAGACCCGGGGGGCGAGGGCGAACAGGACCCGTTCCGGAGCCAGTCGTCTCTCGTCGACCAAGTCGAACGGCTCGCCTGCCAACCTTCGGAAGTCGGCCTCCTCGCGGTCGTCGTGGAGCTCCTCGAGCAGCTTGTTGCCAATGAGCTTGGCCACCATCACGTCGGCCGGCGAGACGAACTCGACCAGGACCGGGCAACCGAAGCCGGCCAGCCAGCGCACGACCTCCCGGGGCGGGATGCTCGCACCGTAGATCAAATGATGGATGAGTCCGTAGGCGATGACGAGATCGGGCCGGGAACGGTCGACCAGCGATGATCTCTCTTCCCCGGCCCATCCCTGTGCCGGGGAGGGGTTGGCCAGGTCGGTGAGCACGACCGCCATCCCGGTCCCGTCACCACGTCGGTACAGGTCGTCGAGGACGGTCTCATCGCTGTCCACGGCGATGGCCAGGACCCCGGTCCTGGCCGCGAGCTGGGAGAAGTGACCGTCGTTGGCGCCCAAGTCGACCACGCGAGCCGGAGCGAATCGCTGCAGCGCCGAGATCAGGAACTCGCTCTTCGCCGCCCGGTCGCGGGAGACATGGCTGCAGTCGACATAGGTGGACCATCCGTCCTCGACGTTCTCCATTTGGAGGGAGTGGATCAGCGAGCGCAGCTTCCGGACGTTGGTCAGGATCAGGTCGGCGGTGAAGCCTGCCTCGCTCAGCTCCTTGCGCACCGCCCGATCGGCCATCCTCGCCTCCATCCGGGCCTGAAGCCGGACATGGAGCAGGGCGCTGGGGTTGAACCGTCTCCTGAATGGGAGCAGACGGGACATCTGTGCCGGAGTCAGGCCCTCGAGGTCTCCCCTGAGCCACGGTTGAAAGGGGACTCCGACCCAGGCCCTCAGCAGGAGAGGGAACAGGAACAGCCGGGTGAACTGGCGATAGCCGATCCAGGGCTCACCCTCTCGGTAGGCCTCGAAGGAACCGATGTCGATGAACACCGGCGTCCCATCGACGAACTGAACGTTGTAAGGAGTCGCATCCTTGATCGTCAGCCCGGCGGAGAGAGCCCCTTCGAGCAGGTCGAGTTGGAGGATCGCCGCGTCCTTCAGCATGGAGAAGGTCCACTCGTAGGGATAGCTGATGAAGGGGAGCCGGGGATGCTCGAGGGCGCCCGCACTCCCTTCCGGATGGTCGGTGAGCTCGGTCGTGCCGATGAGTCGGCCGTCGGCCAGAGCGGAGCGGAAGAACTCGCTGCCGGAGAGGGCGCGCCACCCCGCCACCCCTCGCTCGTCGAGCAGTCGTATGACCTTGTCCCCGTCGAGGAGGACACGGGAGGCCGGGTCGCGGAAAGACCCGGGATCGGGCGAGCTCATGACGTCCTTGTCAGGACTCGGCGGGCAGAGCCGTGTCTTCTGCCGTCTCCTCGTCGCCGGTCTGGTCCGGTTTCTTGTCGCGTCGTCCCAGCTTGCTGCGCCAGGCCTTGTAGGCGACACCGATCCCCGCCAGCCCTCCAACCACGGCCTGCAGGATCAGACTGCCGGTGCCTGGGTCCAAATATCCAAAGATCATCGTTCAACTCCTCCAGGGGCGCAGGAGTGCCCGCGCCGAGGCCATTGTTGTCCGGATCGGGACTCAAGCAAACCGATCGTGCGGCCACCGCCAAAGCCGAGGGCGACTCGGCTCAAGCGCCCCGGTACTTGCGCAGCTCTTCCCTCTCCTCGTGGCGTCGTCGTCGTCTCCCGCGGTAGCTGAGCCCGATCAACTCGGTGAGCACGATGATCACCCCCACCGTGACGAGGATGACGATGGCCAGTGAGAACTGACCCTCCATCCACAAGAACTTGACCGGCACCACGTCGGTGTTCTGGACGGCGAAGACGACGACGAGGGCGATTCCGAGGAGGAGGAGGATCGCGCCCCAGGCGATGCCTGTCGAGCCCGGCCCCCCGGGCTGCGATCCCTGTGGACGCTCCGGCTCGGGCGTCGGCCCGGCCTCGAATTGCGACGGCTCGTGAGTCTCGTCGGTCATGGAATACCCGATCCTATTGGATTGCCGCCTGTGAGCGCAGGGCATCGCGATTGCCCCGGCCCTCCTCGATGTCGACCGTGCGGAAGAGGAGACCGCCTGCCATGAAGAAGAGGGCGATGGAGAGGATGGCGAGACGGGCCGAGCCGGTCGCCTGGCGGACGAAGGCGAAGGTCCATGGCCCCCAGATGGCGCTGAACTTGGAGAACACCTAGTAGAAGCCGTAGAACTCTGCCGACTGCTCCTCGGGGATCATCGACCCGTACAGACTCCTCGACAGCGCCTGGGCCCCGCCGAGCACGAAACCGATGACCACGGCCAGGGCGAGGAAGGGCGTCGCAGCACCCGTGGGGAGGAAGAAGGCGGCCACCGTCACCGCGGCCCAGACCAAGATGCTGAAGAACAGGGCTCGTTTCGTCCCCACTCGGCCGGCGAGGCGGCCGAATCCCATCGCCCCGAAGAAGGCGATGAACTGGACGATGAGCACGGCTCCGATCACGGTGGTGATGCCCAGCTCCAGGGTCTCGGTGGCGTAGATGGCCGCCATGGCGATGGTGGTCTGCACCCCGTCGTTGTACAGCATGAAGGCGATGATGAAGACGAGGAGGGGCCGATTTCGAACGACCTTTCGCAGCGTGGCGAGGGTGCGCCTGAGTCCGATCCGGGCGAAGCCGGACCAGGTGTGCGTCGTCCCGTCGGATGACCGGGGCGATGACCCGATCCGGGGAAGAACTCTGAAGGCGACGATGGCGAAGGCCAACCACCAGATCCCAACCGAAGCGATGGAGAGCCTGGTGGCAAAGGCCGTGTCGATGGGGATCAGCCCGTCGCTCAGCCGGATCAGCGCCAATGAGAGGAGGAGATGGAGCCCGCCCCCGATATAGCCCCATGCGAACCCTCGCGAGCTGACCATGTCGATGGTGTCGTCCGTGGTGAGATCGGGGAGATAGGAGTCGTAGAAGACGTTGGCGCCGACGAACCCGAGATGGGCCAGCAGGAACAGGCCCAGGGTCAGGAAGACATCGCCCGTGGTAGCGAAGAAGAGGAGCGAGGAAAAGATGGCCCCCCATGTGGCAAAGACGACGAGGAATCCCTTCTTGGATGCCGAGAAGTCGGCGATGGCGCCGAGGATGGGCGTGGCGAGGAACATGAGCAGCGGGCCGACACCGACCACCACGGCCCAGAGATCCTGGCCGGTCCAGATACGACCCATTAGCTCGACACCCCCCTCACCCACCACCTCGGAGGCGAAGTAGGCGGGGAGCACCGCGGCGAGGATGGTGGTGGCATAGGCGGAGTTGGCCCAGTCGTAGGTGATCCACGCCCGGATGGCCCGAGGGTGGTTCTTGTGCTCGGCGCCCACGGTTAGTGGGAAGCTAGACATAAGGTCGTGGCGATGCGTCGCTCGTTGATAGCCGTCGGCCTTCTGCTGGGCGCCTGCACCGCCACTCCCGAGCCGGAGCCGACCACGACACTGCCCCCGGTGACCCTCACGGTCACCACGGTCCCAGCCACGACGACGACCGTGGCGCCGACGACGACCACGACCACGACGGCCACCACCACCTCGACTGTCTCGCTCGAGGAGACAGTCCTCGCCTACCAGGTGGTGGCCGACCTCGACTTCCCCGTCCAACTCACCGCCCGACCCGGCGATCCACAGTCGTACGTCATCACCAAGGACGGCCGGGTGTGGCTCTTCGATGGTGCCACCGTCGCCGGGGAACCGGTGCTCGACATCAGCGATCGGGTCCGCAACGACGGGGAGCAGGGTCTTCTCTCCATCGCCCTGCACCCCGAGGACCCCGCTGGTCTCTTTCTCCATTACTCGGACAACAACGGCGACACCGTCGTCTCCGAGTTCACCCTCACCGCCCCGAATCAGGCCGACCCGGCCACCGAGAGGGTGTTGCTCCAGGTCGACCAGCCGGCGGCCAATCACAACGGGGGCATGCTCCAATTCATGCCCGATGGCGCTCTCGTCCTCGGTCTGGGTGACGGCGGGGGCGCCGGTGACCGATTCGGCAACGGGCAGAACCGCGACACCCTGCTCGGCGGGTTGGTGACCATTGATGCGGACGGTGCGGAGCCCAACCCGACCAAGTACGCCATGGGGCTGCGCAACCCGTGGCGGTTCTGGATCGACGGCGGCACCACGCTCTACATCGCCGACGTGGGGCAGAACGCCTTCGAGGAGATCTCCGTGTCCGAGCCTCTGGAGCCGGGCCGGAACTACGGATGGCCGATTTTCGAGGGTCTTCATTGCTTCGCGACGTCGGAGTGCGACGGGACCGGTCTTGTGGCGCCGATCCACGAGGTGGCGCACGGCGACGCCGGCACCTGCTCGATCACCGGCGGCATCGTCTACCGGGGCTCGTCGATCCCGCAGCTCGGCGGCCACTACTTCTACTCCGACTATTGCGGGGGGTATCTGAGGAGCCTGCTGTTCGCAGACGGTGCGGCCACCGATCTGCGGGATTGGACCGATCAGGTGGGGGTGCCCGGCCGGGTCACCGGGTTCGGGGTGGACGGGGCGGGGGAGATGTACGTCACCACCACCGGGCAGCTCCTCGAGGTGGTTCCCGCCGGCTGACCGTTCCTGTGATTGGGTTCCACAGGTCCGTATATGACCGCTCTTGGGCCCCAATTGGGTTGGCTGTCCCGCGGTTAACCTCGCGGCGATGCCGACACTGTTCACCCGTATCATCGACGGGGAGATTCCCGGCACCTTCGTCTGGCGGGACGAGCACTGTGTCGCCTTCCTCTCGATCAACCCCCTGCGCCGGGGGCACACCCTGCTGGTCCCGAGGACGGAGATAGACCATTGGATCGATTGCCCGCCCCACCTCGCCGATCACCTGTTCTCGGTGGCACGGCACATCGGGGCCGCCCTGCAACAGGCATTCCGACCGACCCGGATCGGTTTGATGATCGCCGGTCTCGAGGTTCCCCACCTCCACATCCACCTGGTCCCCATCGACGATGTGCACGACCTCGACTTTGCCAACGCCGCCAAATCAGTAGACCGCCAGGAGCTCGACGAGGCGGCCACGGCCGTTCGCGACCAGCTTCGGTCGATGGGTCTCCCAGGGGCCAGCGACTAGCGGTGGTCGAGTAGGTGGAGGTGGTCTTCGGGGGGATCAGCTCCCTCCTCTACGGAGTGGCCGACTTCTTTGGTGGAGAAGGGGCCAAACGCGCACCGGCCGCCTCCATAGTCTTCTGGGCGGGGGTGATCAGCTTCCCCCTGATCCTCATCGTCGCATGGGCCGTAGGCGGCGAGGCAAGCACGGCCGACTTTCTCGTCGGTGCTGCCGCCGGGATCTCGGGCGCGTTCGGCCTGGTCTCGCTGTTCGCCGGGCTCAGCCGGGGGCACACCGCAGCGGTGGCCCCAACAGCAGCGGCCATGGCCGCAGTGCTCCCGGTGATGGTGGCCGTTGTCGGCGGCGAGCGGCCAACCACCCTCGCCTGGGTCGGGGTGGCAGTGGCCCTTCCCGCCATCGTGCTCAGCTCTTGGGTGGCGGATCCGGGCGAGACCCTGCGCGCCAGCGTCGGATACGGTCTGGCCGCCGGGCTCGGGTTCGGAGGCTTCACCGCCATCATCAGGCACACCGATCCGGGGTCCAATCTGCTGCCGCTGATCACCTCGAGGGCATCCACGATGCTGGCCGTTTTGTTGCTCACCGGCATCGGGGTCTGGAGGTTGGTCGGCCTCGGCTCGGTTCCCTGGCCCATGGTCGTGGCGAACGCCGTTCTCGATGTCACCGGCAACGTGGCTCTGCTCCTCGCAGTGCGCGCCGGCTCTCTCGCCCTGGCCGCGGTGGCTGCGTCGTTCTATCCCGCGGTCACGGTGCTCCTCGCCCGGCTGGTCAACGCCGAGGACCTTCGAAGGAGACAGCTTTTCGGGCTCGGGCTGACCCTCCTGGCGATGACGGCCATTTCCTTCGGCTGATCAGGGCCTCATCACGAGCCACGTCCCGGTGATCACGAGGGCTATCCCCAGCAACCGGACTGCGTCCAGGGCCCGACCTGCGCCGAACCAGCCGAAATGCTCGACGAGGGCCGCCAGCACGAGGGTGGCCCCGGTGAACAGGGTCAATCCCGCTCCCAAGCCGAGCCGGGCGACACTGACACCGAGCGTGGCGACCACCACCAGACCCATGAGACCCGAGCTGAGTGCCCACCAGGGAAGGTCTTTCAGCTCGGCGAGACGGCTCCCCTGGAAGACCAGCATGAGGATGGCGATGGCCAGGCCACCGCCGCCGTAGGTGACGAAGGCCGAGGCCAGGGTTCCCACCCTGTCCTCCATGACACCGAGGGCCTGTGACTGGAGCGCACCGGCCAGGCCACCGAGGACGGCGATGACGATTACGACGAAGAGACTCATGATCGGCCCAGGATGGTCTTTCACGGGGGGGTAGTCGAGGATCGTCCCCTCCCGGTCTCTACCTACGATTCCTCGATAGCCACTCCACCGCTCCCCGCCCCGGGCGTCGCCGAGCGACGATTGCGCCCGGCGGTCGCCAGCCTCCTCTTCCTCAAGCTGGTCGTGAACACGTCCTTTCGCTTCGTCTACCCGTTCCTGCCCGCCATCGGGCGCGGGCTGGGGATCGACCTGACCCAGGCCGGGACACTCGTCTCGGTTCGATGGGCCAGCGCACTCACCACGCCGGCGGTCATGAGCTTCTCCGGTCATGTCCACCGCAGCCGGCGTCTCCTGGTCGCCGGGCTCGTCCTCTTCTCCACCGGCTCGATCGTCACCGCCTGGACCGGGGTGTTCGTTGGGGCGGTCGTCGGGTTCGCCCTGCTCGGGCTGGCCAAGCCGATGATCGACATCAGCGCCCAGGTCTACGTGTCTGAAAGGGTGGCCTACGGGGAGCGGGCCCGTTATCTCGGGATCCTCGAGATCTCGTGGGCCGGTGGTCTGCTCATCGGCGCCCCCCTGGCCGGGTGGCTCATCGCCAACTGGAGTTGGGAGACCCCGTTCCTGGTGGTCGGCTCCCTCGGCGCGTTCGGCATAGGTCTCGCCCTGCTCTTCCTGGACCAGCACGACGAGACGGCCTCGACCCGGGCGCCAAAGGCCGCCGACAGCCCGAGTCGGCAGGTGGTGCTGGTCCTGGGGACCATCACCCTGTTCGGCTTCGCCCACGAGTCGGTGCTGGTTGTTCTCGGGGGATGGCTGGAGAACAGTTTCGGGATGACCCTCCTCGCCCTGGGTGGGGTGGGGACCCTGGTCGGTGTCTCCGAGCTGGCCGGGGAGGGTGGCATGGTCGGCTTCACCGACCGGATCGGGAAGCGCAACTCGCTAGCCCTGGGTCTGGGGGTAGCCGCCATCGCTCTCCTGACCTTGTCGGTGGTCTCCGAGCTCTTGATCCCGGCGATGTCGGTCCTCGTGATTGCCACGGTTGCCATCGAGTTCGGCTACATCTCGACCATCCCGCTGATCACCGAGCTCCGGCCGAGGGCCAGGACCCGTGTCCTCTCCCTGTTCATCGTGGCCAATGGTTTGGGCCGGGTCGCCGGAGACCTCTTGTCACCCCGTGTCTTCGCTGGCGGCGGGATGCGCGCCGTCACGATCATGGCATCGGTGGCCGTGATCGCTGCCCTGATCGTCGTCATCGGCGGGGTGCGCGAGGTCGAGCACGGGACGGTGCCCTAACCCGCCATCTTCTCGTAGTGGGCGATGGTGGACTCGAGATACGCCATCGCGTCGTCGAACCCTTCCCTCGCCTGATTCGTCGTGTAGGCCAGGACTCGGGTCAGCCAGAGGCGAAAGGCGAGCGACTCCCAGGCCGGATCACCCAGCATGAAGTCGCCGAGGAGGAAGCCGTGGACCTCGTACCACAGGTCGGCGTCCATGAAGGAGAACACCGGATCTGCCCTGGGCTCGAGCAGGCGATCGGCTACCTCCCCGGGGAGCCGGCGGGCGAGCCGGGTCTCTTCCTCGCTCCAGTCGGCTCCGAGGAGCCGGGTCGTGCTCTCGACGTCGTAGGCCACGGTTCGTTTCAGGTCCTCGGGTGCGAGGGCGGGGGGATCGCTCCCGTGCCGGGCATGGGGCGAGGGTCCGGGCCGGTCTTGCAGGGAACCGGCGGCATCGAGACACTCGATGAGCATCTCCCGCAGCTCGTCGAGCGACCCGTATAGGGCATGTCTCTTCCCGTCGGCAACGTGATGCTCGTAGAGACCCAGGTCCATCACGGAAGTTGCATAGGTCAGGACCGTGTCGATGCCCCAGTCTGATCGGTTGCGGACGAGCTCGGAACACGTCAGCGACTCGACCGCCTCACGACTGAGCAGGACCTCACCGCCCAAGGGCTGGTCGATCTTGGGGAGGATGGTCCCGGGGAAGAGGCGGGCCAGCGCCGGCCGGGTGATCATCCAGGTGATCATGGCGTCGGTCGAGGCTCGGGGGAACCGGTGCCTGACCACGCCGTAGCCACGGTCCCCCGCCGCTTCGGCCCCGTCGATCCAGGAGGCGTCGAAGTTGGTGATGTCGGCGTCGTAGAAGTGGACCCGGTCCCGCCCCTGCTCGGCGGCCCGGGCGATGGCGGTGTTCATCCCGTCGCCTTTGCCCGGCCGGTAGCTCCCCATCCGCTGCTGCAGGATCACCTCGACCGGTTTGCCCTGGGCGGAGGACACCTCTCGCGCCCCGGCTCGCACCGCCTGCTCGGTCTCGCCTTCGTCGGAGGCGACCGCCCATACCTCGTCGATGGCCGGGTTCGAGGCCGCAATGGCCAGGTTGGACACCACCAGCGAGGGCTGCTCCGACTTGAAGGGGAACACGGCGAGGCTCACGAAACGAGGATAAGGGAACCACCAACCTGTCCCAGACCGGGTCTACGCTCGCCTTCATGGAGGAGATGGTTGGTCGCGTCCTGGGAACCGTCGACGCCACGCCACTCGAGTTCTGGGTCGGGGTGGCCGAAGGCGAGTATCTCGAGCTCGATGACGTCGTCGCGCTGGAGCGGGTGCTGCCCACCGGGGAGCTGGTCAAGATCTTCGGCACCGTCAGCCAGGTGAGGGCCCGTCACGAGGGCGCACGTTTCGACTCCGACGTTTTCCTCATCGAGGACGGTGTCCTCCCCGCCGAGGTGATGGAGGCGGCGCAGGTCACCGTCACCCGGGTGGAGCCCGAGATCTTCGTCCCACCACGGCCCGGGCAACCGGTGCGGCGGGCGCGGGACAAGGAGCGGGACCAGGCCCTGTTCTTCGATCGGATGGAGCGGAGGTTCCCCGTCGGCGCCTCTCGAAACGGCGAGCCGGTCTTCGCCAACTTCGAGTTCATCAACGGTCAGCGTGGGGCACACGTCAACATCTCCGGGGTCTCCGGGGTGGCCACCAAGACCAGCTATGCCACCTTCCTCCTCCACTCCCTGTTCACCTCCGGGGTTCTGGGGTCGGCTGCGGTCAACACCAAAGCCCTGATATTCAACGTCAAGGGGGAGGATCTCCTCCATCTCGACCGCCGCAACACCAGTCTCGACGACGATGCCGAGCGCATCTATCGCCAACTCGGCCTGCCTGCCCGGCCATTCGGATCGGTGGGCCTGTTCGCCCCGCCACGTCCCGGCTCGGATCGGGCGGTGGCCGACGTCAGCAGCCGATCCGACCTCACCTCCTTCTTCTGGACCCTGGCCGAGTTCTGCCACGAGGACCTGATGGTTTTCCTCTTCGCCGATGTCGAGGACGAGAGGGCCCAGTACACGATGGTGGTCTACAACGCAATGGCCCAGCTCAGACACGCCGAGCCCGCCGAGGGAGGATCGGTCCGGATCGAGGGGAACACGGTCCGCACCTTCCGCGAGCTGGTCGACCTGGTGACCCGGAAGGTCCAGGAGGAGGAGTCACGCAACGAGTGGGCCGGTCCACACATCGGCGCCGGCACGGTCAATGCCTTCGTGCGGAGGCTCCAGGGGGCGGTCCGCCACGTCGAACGTCTCATCCGGGGCGACATCGCCAACCCGGAGCGACATCGGATCGAGGTGCAGGGCCAGCAGGTCACGGTGGTCGACCTGCACAACCTCAACGACCGGGCCAAGCGGTTCGTGGTCGGAGTGGCCGTGCGCCGCGCCTTCGAGGACAAGGAGCGGGCCGGTCAGTCCGAGGAGTTGCTCTTCCTGGTCCTCGATGAGTTGAACAAGTACGCCCCGCGAGAGGGAGCCAGCCCGATAAAGGAGGTCCTGCTCGACGTGGCCGAACGGGGCCGGTCCCTCGGTGTGATCCTGATCGGCGCCCAGCAGACCGCTTCGGAGGTGGAGCGGAGGATCATCGCCAACTCCTCGATCCGGGTGGTGGGCAGGCTGGACTCCGCCGAGTCGTCACGTGAGGAGTACGGGTTCCTCCCTCCCGCCCAGAGACAGCGGGCCACCATCCTCAAGCCGGGGACGATGTTGCTCGCTCAGCCCGAGTTGCCGGTACCGCTAGTCCTGCAGTTCCCCTTCCCGGCCTGGGCCACCAGGACGTCGGAGGCGGCGGCCGCCCCGGTCGGCTCGGACAGCCCTGTCGACCCGTTCCAAGATCTGTAGCCGACCCGCTGCTCCCAGGATCTGTCCCTGCCCGCTCCTACGATCGGGTCGATGACGGGTTTCCTGCCTCCGTGAGACTGCTCCACACCTCGGACTGGCACGTGGGGAGGAAGATCCGCGGTCGCTCCCGGGCCGACGAGCATCGTGCGGTGCTCTCCGAGATCGTGGACATCGCCCGGGATCAACGGGTGGATGTCACCCTGGTCGCCGGCGACCTCTTCGACATCTCGTCACCCTCTCCCCAGGATGAGGCCATCGTCTACCGGGCTTTGCTCGACCTGGCCGAGGTGGGCCCGGTCCTGGTGGTGGCCGGGAACCACGACAACGCCGCCCGGCTCGAAGCCGTGAAGCCACTCCTCGAGCTGGGCCGGATCATGGTGGTGGCCCGGCCCATCCGGCCCGCCGATGGCGGTCTCGCCGTGATCGACGCCCTGGGCTTGACGGTGGCTCTCCTCCCCTTCGTCTCCCAGCGGGGGATCGTCAAGGCATCGGAGATCATGGATCTCGACCCCGATCAGCATGCCCAGGGCTACGAGGAGCGGCTGCGACGGATCATCTCCGCCCTCACCGAGGACATGGGCCCGGACACGGTCAACATCTTGGTCGGTCATCTCACCGTCTATGGGGCCGAGTCGGGTGGGGGAGAGCGGCAGGCCCACGTCTTCGGCTACGCCGTCCCGCCCCAAGCCTTCCCCGGCAGCCTTTCCTACGTCGCCCTCGGCCATCTCCATCGGCAACAGAGAGTGCCCGCCTCGGCGCCGGTCTGGTACAGCGGTTCTGCCCTGCAACTCGACTTCGGCGAGGTGGGCGATCGCAAGGGGGTCCTGGTGGTCGAGGCCGAGCCGGGGAAACCGGCGACGGTGCGGCCCATCGCCCTGGAGGGCGGGACCAACCTGGTGCAGATCAGGGGGACCCTCGAGCAGGTCCTGTCCCGGGCGGGTGAGGTCGAGGGGGCCTACGTCAAGGTGCTGCTCGACGAGAAGGCCCGGGCCGGGCTCAACGAGGAGGTCCGCACCGCCATCCCCGGTGCCGTGGACGTGATCCTCACCCGACCCTATGAGGACCGACCGCGCGCCCGGGCAGACCGGGCCGGCCGGACCCCGGTCGAGCTGCTCGAGACCTATCTGGCGGGTCAGGATGTCGACGATCCCGCCGCGGTCGACCTCTTCCGAGAGCTGGAGCAGGAGGTCGTCTCCCCATGAGACCGCAGCGTCTGGTCATGGAGGGCTTTCTCGCCTACCGGCAGCGGGCCGAGATCGACTTCGCCGATGCCGACCTGTTCGTCCTCTCCGGCCCGACCGGATCGGGCAAATCGAGTGTGATCGACGGGATGATCTTCGCCCTCTACGGAACCATCCCCAGGCTCGATGATCGTCGCTCGGTGGCCCCGGTGATATCGGCTCAGGCCGACCGAGCCCGGGTCTCATTCCAGTTCTCGATCGGCGACCAGGCCTACACCGCGGTGCGGCTGGTCGAGCGGAAGGGGTCGGGGGCGACCACCACCGAGGCCAGACTCCTGCGTGGTGAGGGCGAGGAGGTGATGGCCGGGAGCGCCGACGAGGTGACGGCGGCGGTCACCACACTTCTCGGTCTCAACTACGACCACTTCATCAAGGCCGTGGTGCTGCCCCAGGGGGCCTTCGCCGACTTTCTCACCGACCGCCCCAAGGATCGACAGGCATTGCTTCGCGCACTGCTCGACCTGGGTCTCTATGAGCAGGTGATGCAGCTGGCGAATCTGAGGGCCCGGAGCTCAGAGGCAAAGTCGGAGTCGATCCAGGAGTCATTGGAGAAGCTGGAGGTGCCCACCGAAGAGCAGCGTGCAGAGGCCGGGGACCGTCTGGTTTCGATCGTCGAGGCGGCGACCGAGCTTCCGGCCCGGGTCGAGGCGCTGGAGAAGCTGGAAGACACGGTGGCCCGGAGCGCGGCGCTCGGCGAGACGCTGGAGCAGGGCCAAGCGACACTGGTGGGGATATCGGTGCCGGCGGATCTCGACACCATGGTCCAGGACCGTGCCGCCGCCCTGGAGCGTCTCGACCCTCTGGTGGGGGCGCTCGCCGAGGTCACCCAGACCAGGGCCGAGCTGGACGAAGCCATCGCCGCGCATCCCGAAAGGCAATTCCTGGAGACCTGGCACGAGCGGTGGGGGCGTCTTGCCGGCCTGCGCTCGGAGCGCCGGGGAATCGATCTCGAGGGCCTGGGGGAGCTGGTGGTCAGGGCTGCGACTGCTCGCGACGAGGGCAGGGCGGCGCTCGACGAGATGCGGGTCGAGAACGCGGCGCACGAGCTCCGTCACGGTCTCGTGTCGGGTGGAACCTGCCCGGTCTGTCACACGGTCGTCTCGACCATCCCCGAGACCGGGTCGAAGTGGGACCCGGCTTCCCTCGACCGTCTCTCGAGCAGGGTCCATGACCTCGAGACCGCTGCCTCCGAGGCCCGGGACGTGATGAAGGAGGCCGAGGGCCGCGCCAAGCAGATCGACCAGGCGATCGCGGAGATGGAAGAGAAGCTGGCCGACGCCCCTCCGGCGGAGGAAGTGGAGAAGGCACTCGAGGCGCTTCGGAAGCTGTTGGCCAAACGGGCCGAGCTCGAAGAGCGGGAGATCACGGCGCGTCGGGAGGTCGAGGATGCACAACAGACGTTGTCGGGTCTCGACGAGGGGGCCGCCGCCTTGCGCCAGGCTCTGCTGACGGCCCGCGACAGGGTGTCCGGGGAAGGGCCACCCCTTCCAGGAGACGACGTCATCGAGGGCTGGCTTGGGTTCGAGCGGTGGCGGCAAGAGGCCATCGCACGTCGGCGACTCGAGGTCGAGGCCCAGTCCAAGGTCATCGACGAGGCCAGGCTGGCGGTCACCGAGGCCGCATCGAGTCTCCGTTCATGGCTTGCCGGCCTCGGAGTCGAGGCCACCGACTCGCCCCGGACCGATCTCGCCCTGGCCATCGAGCGGCGTCAGACAGAGGTCCGGGAGTTGGACAAGACCCTCGCCGACGCTGCGGGGTTGGAGGCCGAGCTTGAGGCCGAGAAGGGCAAGGCCCGGGTGGCATCGGCGCTGGGCACCCATCTTCGCGCCAACAATTTCGAGCGGTGGGTCCTGGAGGAGGCGATGGAAGTCCTGGTCGAAGGGGCCAACGAGCTGCTCGAGGACCTTTCCGGGGGCAGCTACTCACTCAAGGTCAAAGACAGCCAGTTCGAGGTGGTCGATCATCGGAACGCCCGTCTCACCCGCACCACGAGGTCCCTGTCCGGCGGTGAGACCTTCCTGGTGGCGTTGTCCCTCGCCCTGTCCATGGCCGAGCAGCTGGCCGAGCTGACCGGGATCTCGTCACGACTCGAGTCCATATTCCTCGACGAGGGCTTCGGCTCCCTCGACCAGGAGTCGCTCGACGTGGTGGCGGCAGTCCTCGACGAGCTGGTGGGACGGGGACGCACCGTCGGCATCGTCACGCACGTGCCCGAGCTGGCCGACCGGATCCCGGTGCGATTCGAGGTCATCAAGGGCCCGGAGACCGCGTCCATCGTGAGGGTTGGAGGATGAGGTTCACCGTCGAGACGTGGGACCCCGGCTATGGCGCGCCGTCGGAGGCCGACCTGGCCGACTCCACCGAGCATGTCGACCCCTCGGTCGAGCTCACTCCCGGGGAGTGGCGTCCCTTGTGGCCCGATGGCGAGTCTGCAGAGGACATCCTGTTCGTCGACGGAGTGCGTCGGGTGGACGCCAATCTGTGGATCGAGCGAGAGGGCCGGTTTCCCGGTTTCGGGCTCGCCGCCACCTTTGCCGCAGGGGCCGTCCGCTGCAACAGCGATGCGCGGCTGGTGGCAGCGGAGGTGCGTCGGGGCATCTTCACCGGCACCGACGCCGACCCGGTGGAGACCGGCATGGGGACCTACGAGGTGATGAGCACCCGGGGCTCGACACCGGAGGAGCTGTGGCTCGGGATCCAGGAGCGGATGGGGGATCTCGAGGGTGTGGTGGCCGAACAGCACTCGGACGTCGCCCTGGTCGTGGTCGACGGCCCCCTCTCCCATCGTCGGCACGTGCCGGGGGCAGTGGGCTATGTGAAGACCCAGCATGTCCAGTACCTGCCCGATGACCTGCAGGTGACCCTGGGAGGTTTGCCGGTGGGTTGTCGGACACCGCTCTTCCTCACCACGACCTCGTGGAGCCGGTTCTCGTGGTACCTGAGACTGGCCAACGGGACCGGTCCCGCCGGAGGCATGGTCCGTTGCGAGGTGAAGGCGGACATGCCGGTCAATGAGGCCGCCCGTCTCGCCAACCTGGTGAGCGTCTCACTTCCCCGATACGCATCGGCGCGGCACAAAGACCCGCGTGCCCCCCAGAACCTTTACCCGATCGGCGGTCTGGAACGTGAGCTGCGGCGACGGCTCGGTGACAGTGAGCTCGCCATCCGGGCCCTGCGCCGCGCCGCCGCATGAGCCGTGCAACCAACCACCGTCGAGGTGGCCTATCGCACCCTGGATGTCGATGACTCCCGTCTCGAGGCGAGGAATGCCCCTGCGATGACGAGAAGCGAGCCGACCACCGCGATGGGGGCGACGACTTCGTCCCTGAAAACCACTCCCAGGATCAGCGCGATCACGGGTAAGAGGTAGCTGATGAAGCTCGACCTGGTCGGGCCGACACTTCCGACCAGTGATCCCATCAGGATGAAAGCGAGACCGGTCCCGAGAAACCCGACTGCCATCGTGGCGGCCAGCGACTCCCAGCCGAAGCTCGACCGGGTGAGTCCGAAAATCCCGTACGGCGTGACCAGCAACCCAGCCACCCACAGCACCCGTGCCATCACCGGGACCGACCCGTACTTCTGCTGCAGCGGCGCCACGACGTTGGTGGCGAACCCATAGCAAACCGTGGCGAGGAGGACCAGGAGCACCCCGATGGCGGCGGTGTTGCCCGTTTCCGCCGAGGGCAAGGCGATAGCCACGATTCCGACAAACCCCAGCACCAGACCGACCAGTTGCAGACGACCGGGCAGCTGACGGAGCAGGACGGATGCGATGACGGCAGTGAAGATGGGCATAGCCCCGTTCAGCATCCCGGCCACAGCCGAATCGATCCATTGTTGGGCGATCGGGAACAGGCTGAGTGGGATGGCCACCCAGATGACGCCGAGCAGCACGATCGGCGCCACGTCCTGGCGGGGTATCGACGTGGAACGCGCCTTGGGCAGCGTGGCCATGAACAGCGCCCCGAAACCGACACGGAGCCATGTCACAAGACCAGGGTGGAAAGCGTCGAGCCCGACCGCCATGAAGAGGAACGAGGCCCCCCAGATGCTGCTCACCGCCACGAAGCGGAACCAGTCCGTGGCACTGAAGGCCTCCCGGTTGGTCCCGTGTGATGTCGTCAGCAGTCGGTTGCCCATCTCTCTAGAACACCTGGCCCTACACAACGGTTGCGTCTCTCAGGAACGCCGGAACGACGTCAGATAGTCCGGGACCTCGAGCCCGGGCTCCAGGTCGGGCGAGGGCACCGGTTGGCCGAAGGAAGTCGACACCGGGACGACACCGGCCCACACGCCGGTCCCCATGTCACGGGTGGCGTCTCGTGGAGGGCCGACGGAGACCTTGGCCGAGACGATGTCGATGGGCACCTCGACGACAGCCGTCTGACGCAGCTCCAGATCGGTCGGGCGCCGGATGTCGGCGAGCCGGCCCGGGATCAGCCCTTCCACCAACCGATCCAGGGCACGGTGATGGGCGGCTCCATCGAGCAGGGTCCCCTTCCCGTGGATAACCACCGAGCGGTAATTGATCGATGACTCGAACCCACTCCTGGCCACCACGACCCCGTCGACGAGGGTGACCGCGACGCTCAACAGTGAGCTCCGTGTTGCCGCGCTCACGACCCCCGACGCCGGCGATCCGTGGAGCAGGATCGTGTCGCCGTCCCTCACGTACAGCGTCGGGATGACGACCGGGCGGTCGTCGATCGAGTAGGCGACGTGGCAGACGAAGCCCTCGTCGAGGATGGCGTCGATCACCGGGCGCTCGTAGACGCCCTTCTCGCCGAGACGGCGGATCCGTGCCGGGTCGGACATGTTGGTCAGTCCTCCGGCTTGGCGCCGCGGGTCATGAGCTTCATCACGGCATCGCGGGGGTCCATCCCCTCGTAGAGGACCAGGCCGACGTGGGTGGCGATCGGCATCTCGATGTAGTGTTTGTCGGCCAGGTCGAGAACGGCGCGCGTGGTCTTGATCCCCTCGGCCACCATCTTCATCTCGTCCATGATGACGTCGAGGGTCTGGCCTCGGGCCAGCCCGAAGCCGACCCGATGGTTCCGGCTCTTGGTGGAGATGCAGGTGGCGATCAGATCGCCCATGCCGGCCAGCCCGGCGAAGGTGGAGGGTCGGCCCCCGAGGGCGATGCCCAGGCGGGTCAGCTCGGCCAGGGCGCGGGTGATGAGAGTTGCCCTCGTGTTGTCCCCGAAGCCGAGCCCATCGGACATTCCCGCGGCGATCGCCATGACGTTCTTGAGCGCTCCGCCCAGCTCGCATCCGGGGACGTCGTCGTGGGTGTACACCCGGAACGTGGGCCCCATGAAGACCGTCTGGAGGGACACCGCCGGGTTCGGGTCGCGAAATGCGATGACAGCCGCCGTGGGTTGACCGGCGGCGACCTCGGAGGCGAGATTGGGCCCGGTCATGACCCCGATCCGGCCGGGGTCGTGATCGGGGGAAACATCGGACACGACCTGGGTCATGGTGGCCAGGGTCTCTCTTTCGATCCCCTTGGTCAGGGAGACGATGGGGACGCCGGCGGCGATGACCGGGGCAGCCTTCGAGAACACTTCACGGAACCCATGCGAGGGGACTGCCATGACCACGGCATCGACGTCGAGCACCGCCTCCTCCAGGTCGGCCGTGGCGACGAGCCCTTCCGGCAGGAGATGCTCGGGCAGATAGCTCCGGTTCCGGTGCGTCTCGTTGATCTCATCCGCCACCTCGGTTCGGCGTGCCCAGAGGATGGTGGGGGTGCTCCGGGCGGCGAGGGCGGCCGCCGTGGTCCCCCACGAGCCTGCTCCGATCACGGCGATCTTGCTCACGACGGCACGCTAGTGACCGCTTCCTAACCTGCGGCAGCGATGAGTCTCTCGATCGGGATCGTCGGTCTCCCCAACGTTGGGAAGTCGACCCTGTTCAACGCTCTGACCAACGCCGGGGTCCTCGCCGCCAACTACCCGTTCGCCACCATCGACCCGAACACCGGTGTCGTCCCCATCCCCGACTCACGGCTAGCCGACCTGGCCCGGATCTTCGCCTCGAAGCGGGTCGTGCCGGCGACCGTGACCTTCGTCGACATCGCGGGGCTCGTCAAAGGGGCCGGCGAAGGGGAGGGCCTGGGCAACCAGTTCCTGGCCAACATCCGCGATGCCAACGCGATCTGTCATGTGGTGAGGGGCTTCTCGTCGACGAGCGTGGTGCATGTCGACGATGAGTTGGACCCGGTGAAGGACATCGAGACCGTCGAGACCGAGCTCGCCATCGCCGACCTGCAGACCATCGACAAGCGTCTCCCCCGTCTCGAGAAGGAAGCCACCATCGACCGGGCCCTCAATCCGAGAGTGGACCTGCTCAGAGAGCTTCGCTCCGTCATGGCGTCGGGCCGGATGTTGACCCACGACGCCGGTCTCATGCTGCGGAGCGGAGAGTTCGCCGACCTCCACCTCCTGACCGCCAAGCCTGTGATCTATGTCTTCAACCTCGACGAGAGAGGTCTGCTGGATGACGGGCTTCGTTCCCGCCTCTCCTCGCTGGTGGCTCCGGCGGAGGCATTGTTTCTCGACGCCCAGATCGAGGCCGAGATGGGCGAGCTGGGTGAGCAAGACCGTCGCGAGCTGCTGGCCTCCGTGGGCCAGGAGGAGCCGGGGCTCAACGCCGTGATCAGGGCGGCCTATCGCACCCTTGGCCTGCAGAGCTTTCTCACCGCGAGGGAGAAGGAGGCGCGTGCGTGGACCATTCGCGCCGGGGCAACGGCGCCCGAGGCGGCCGGCGAGATCCATACCGACTTCCAGAGGGGATTCATCGCCGCCGAAGTCATCGACTTCGAGCGGCTGGTCCAGGCCGGCTCCTGGGCCGCGGCCAGGGCAAAGGGCTGGGTCAAGACCGAGGGCAAGGGATATGTCATGCGCCCCGACGACGTCGTGGAGTTTCGCTTCAACGTCTGAGGTGTCGCTAGACATCCCAGGGGTTGAAATTGTCAAGCTGCGGAGGGTTGTCGGTGTGCCCAGGCGGTGTGTTCGTCGTATGGGGTCTGGTGTTTGAGGCAGCCGTGGAGTATTCCGACAAGCCGGTTGCCGAGGGTTCGTAGGGTTTGGTGGTGGAGGTCTCCTGCCTCTCGCCGGTGGTCGTAGAAGGCTCTGCATCCTGGGCTTTGTTGTAGGGAGCAGAACGCCCACTGGTCGATGGCGTCATACAGTCTCCGGTTGCGGATGTGGCGGGCGAGCACGGCTCTCTTCTGGCCTGAGGCAACGGTTATGGGTGACGTTCCGGCGTAGTTCTTGCGAGACTTGGCGTCGGCATAACGATTCGGGTCATCCCCGAATTCGCCGAGCGCCCGGGCGCCGAGCACATCACCGAGTCCTGGCATGGAGAGGTAGATGACGGCGTCCGGGTGCTGTTCAAAATGGTCAGCCAGCACGGCTTCGAGATCGTCGATCTGACGGTTCAGTTCGGCTATCACACCCACTGTGGCTTTGGTTGTCGCCGCGAACGCCGCCACGACAACGTCGGAAGCGGCGAGCTGGTCGGTGTGTAGCGCCTTTTGGATCTCTTCGGCCCGCTGGTCGAGGTTGCGTTGCCGGCCGCCACGTTTCAACACCGCACGGATCTGAGCCGCCGTGAGACGAGCACCGCCTGCGGTGTTGGCGCCCGTCCTAGAACGGCCAGAGTGTCACGGTCGACCAGGACATCGAAGGCCTCCAAAGCGGCGGCGTAATACTCCCGGAGCGAATTACGCAGCTGGTTGGCATGCCGATGCCTCGCCCAGATCAAACTCTGCTGAGCCCGAGCCAGCACTTTGATCGCCTCGACCTCTGGTGTGTCCCCGGCGATAGGCCGGTGGTTGTGCCGGTCGATTCGGACCAGATCCGCCAACACTTTCGCATCCCCCGGATCCGACTTCGCTCCCGCCAGACTGTGTCGGTCTCGATACCGAGACACCGCCAAAGGGTTGACCGCATACACCCGATAGCCAGCAGCGGCCAGAGCATTCACCCACAAGCCACGGTCGGTTTCAATCCCGACCACCACTTCGGTGGAGTCGTCGACATGTCCGGCGACCAGCCCATGGAATCCTCGAATGCCATCCAGCCCTTCGGCGAGACGTCGAACAGCAAGCCGCCTGCCGGTCTCGTCCATCAGATAGACGTCATGATGAGCCTCCGCCCAGTCGTCACCAACAAAAATCATCCGAAACTCCCTTCCGTCGCTTTTGTCCTCGAGCCTTGAAGGGAACCCAGCGGCGACCTAATGGATAAGTGCTCAACGACACGCCATCCCATGAGTTTCCCAAGTCAACCTTTATGCGGCAGATGTCTCGGTTTTCTGTTCGGCGAGTCTCCTTTCGGCACCGTGGTTGAGGGGGTTATAGGGGGTGTTGGTGTGCCAGCAGGCCCAGATGACGCG
>JBOGET010000111.1:0-17331 GCA_050741975.1 Acidimicrobiia bacterium | reverse complement strand
GTCGAGATCTCCGCGCCAAAATGCAAGATCAGCCGACCAGCCCGCTCTTCACCGCGAACAGGGCGGCCTGGGTACGGTCGTTGAGGCCGAGCTTTCTGAGGACGGAGGACACGTGGGTCTTGACCGTCTTCTCGGACACGAACAACTCCTCGGCGAGCCGGGCGTTGGACCAGCCCTGCCCGAGACCGGCCAGAACCTCCCGCTCCCTGGCGGTCAGACTGGTCAAGGACTCGCTGGGGTCGCCTCCCGAGACATAGGCGGAGAGGGCGGCCGCCGCCTCCTGGGCGTAAACGGTGCGGCCACTGGCCAGCTCGCGGATGGCGTCGGCGAGCTGATCGGGGTCGGTGTCCTTGAGCAGATAGCCATCCGCTCCCGCCTGTATCGCCGGCACCACCTCGTGTCGGGCGGCAAAGCCGGTCAGCACCAGCACCTTGACCCGGGGATTCCATCGTCTCATCTCGGGGATCAACTCCGACCCGGAGGCATCGGGCAGATGGAGATCGAGCAGGACCAAGTCGGGCTCTCCCGTTGCCATCTCCCGCATCGCCTCCTTCCCATCAGCTGCCTCTCCCACGACCTCCATCCCGGGTTGGGTCTCCAAGAACGCTCGCAGACCACGCCGGACCACCGGGTGGTCGTCGACGATCATCACTCTCACTGCCTCGCTCACGCCGGGATCTCCAGGCGAACCGTCGCACCGTTCCCTGGCGAGGATGCGATGGTGAGTCGTCCCCCGAGGGTGGATGCCCGATCCCGCATCGAGGTGAGCCCGAGTCGCCGTCCCCGATAGGTGCGGGCATCCGGGTCGAAGCCGAGCCCGTCATCGCTGACCGTCACCAGGAGACCGTCGCCGTTGACCACCGAGACGGTGACCTTGCCCGCTTGGGCATGGCGGACTGCATTGGTCAAAGCCTCCTGGATGATGCGGAACACCTCGTGCTCCGCTCTGCCCTCGAGATCCGGCTCGCCGTCGGCGATCACCTCCACCTCGATGTGGTGCACCCGGCTCAGCAGCTCGGCGAGACTCCTTATCGCAGGCAGCAACCCGTCACGGTCGAGATCGGGAGTCCGCAACCCCTCGACCACCGCCCGCAGCTCGGCCATGGCCTGCCTGGAGAGGAGGGCGATCTCGCCCAGCTCCTCCGCCGTTCGTCCCGGGTCGGTGGCCAGATGTCTCGAAGCGGCCCGGGCGGTGAGGGTGAGGCTGAACAAGGACTGGTTGAGGGCGTCGTGCAGCTCTCTCGCCATTCGCTCCCGCTCCTCTGCGAGGGCGAGGGTGCGTGAGTCCTCGAACATCCCGGCGGCCTCGATCGCCGCCGCAGCGTGTGAGGCAAGGAGGCCGATGTTGGCCTCGTCCTCATCGGTGAAGGTGGGCGCTCCGATCTTGTCGGTCAGATAGAAGGCTCCGACCACCTCTCCATCGCCGACTATGGGGACGCCGAGGAAGGAGCTCATCAGTGGGTGCGCCCGGGGCCACCATCCCCGGAAGCGGGAATCCTTCTTGATGTCGGGCAGCCGGACCGGCTCCGGGTCGTGAAGCATGGCATCGAGCATGCCGTGGGTGCGTGGCAACGGGCCCATCTCGGCTACCAGCTCGTCACTCATCCCGACGTGGATGAAGGCGGAGAAGGCGTCACCCTCGGGCTCGGGGATGCCGATGGCGGCGTAGGAGGCGCCGGATATCCGTTTGGCGGCCTCGGCCAGCTTGCCCAAGACCTCCTTCAGCGACCTTCCCGAGGCCACCGCCTCGGTGATGGCAGCCAGGATCACCTCGGCGGTGCTCTGCGTCCTTTCCACCGGCGAAGGCTACCGACGCCGGGTCATTGGCCGACCTAGTGGCCGAAGGGCGGTCAACGCCGGGTGGGCGTTGTTGCTCGCATTGCGAGTAATGTGAAGGGGTGTGAAGCAGCCATCGCCCACTACCTATGCACTGTTGGGGCTTCTTGCTGTGAGGTCTTGGACCGGTTATGAGCTGACGAGTCAGGTTCGTCGCAGTTTGCGGTTCGTGTGGCCATCTTCGGAGGGTCACCTGTACCGGGAACAGAAACGTCTGATCGATCTGGGTTGGGCGAGCATGGATCGCGAGCCGGCAGGCCAGCGGCACAGAAACCGTTACACGATCACTGCCGAGGGGAGGAGGGCCATGCGGGATTGGTTGGGCACTGAACCTGGTGAACCTCGCCTCGAAATCGAGGGGCTCGTGCGGATGTTTTACGCCGATCAGGGCAGCGTCAAGGACATACTCGGTTCCATGGGGGCGACGGCCCGGATGGCCCGGTCGATGCTCGACACGTTGCTCGGTTTTGTCGACGAGTACCTGGCGGAGGGTGGTCCGCTGTGGATGCTCGAAAAGGGCGTTGGCGGCCCTGGACAAGAGCGTCTCGTTTTCCGAGACCGTCCCCAGTTTCCGGAGCGGCTCCACGTCGTCACCCTCGTCATCGATGTCACCAGCACCATTCTGGCCGACCTAGAGGCATCTCTCACCACGGCCGCCGGAGAAGTCGAGAGGTGGCCCTCGACCACCGATCCGGGAATCACGCCCACGACCAGGAAACGACTCGAAAGCATACGAGACCGCGGTAGGGGCAAGACCACCAGCTGAGCTGCCGGAATTAGCCGCTTGGCGTCACATGTCGCCGCCTGGCCACCTGAGCGCACATGACCCATTGCAGTTTGCCCCTTGACATCTGCTCGCAATGCGAGTTAAATCTACTCGCAAGGAGAGCAGACGGGCGTTCTGGAGATGATAAGGAGGCCTCCCCCTCCACAGTCGACCTACTTGCAGGGTCGCCACGGAACACGGACCGCTCGTATCGAGTCGAAGTCGAGGACGAGGAGCAGCAAATGAGACAGACGATCGCCGAGCTTCCAATCGAAGTGGAGCAGGGGGAGCTCAGCACTCGCTATGCAGAATGGGGTGAGATGGCGGTCCGATATGCTCGGCTGCCTGCGGGCACCGACATGTCACCGGTTCTCGAGGGTTTGCCCGACGATCGGTGCCCCAGTCCCCACTGGGGGATAGTCCTCGAGGGATCGGTCCACCTTCGTCATGCTGACGGCACCGAAGAAACCACGCGAGCCGGCGAGCTGTACCACTGGCCGGCCGGCCACACCGCATGGACCGACGAGGCCACCGTGTTCCTCGAGGTCGGCCCGGCGGGACCGATGCGTCAGTTCAGCGAGCACGCAAAGCAGCAAATGGCTGGCTAGGTTTCGCCTATGGGGATTGGGACATACCGCTGCACGGTCCTCGATGTCGGTGATCTCACTGTGGGCTACGAGTTCTGGTCGGAAGTGACCGGTCTGGAGATAATCGGGAGCCCCAGTGGCTGGCATGGCCGTTTCGGTTATCTGGGCCAGAAGGATCCATGGAAACACGAGTTGATCCTCCAGGTGGTCGATACGCCCAAAGGTGAGTGGACCAACCGGATACACATCGACATCACTCCCAACGACGGGATGGACCGCGCGATCGAGCAGATCGTTGCTCTTGGCGGATCAGTCAAGAAGCCACCGAGCCTCTACCCGCGACCCGGTTCTCACGGTGACGAACCACCGGTCCTCGACTGGGCTGTCATGCGCGACCCGTTCGGCAACGAGTTTTGTTTGGTCAGTGAGCTCACCCAGGAGGAGATCGGCGCAGTTCTCGAGGCAACGAAGGCCGGCGCTTCATCCGATCACGACTGGCGGGTGGCTGCCGGACGAACCTCCTGATTCCCCGATCGGTCGGGCCCGTCTGCCGGTCGGCTCGTTGTCTGATCGATACCTCCCTCTCTTGGGAGCGATCAGGCTTACCAGCAGACACACCCGCACATATCAGTAGCGCGAGAGCACCTCAAGGTGCCGGGACGACGTGTCCTGGAAACGACAATATGCTCTGCTTCCAGCGCGAATCGCGGCTCTTGATCGGATCCGACCTGGGATTTCTGGAGTGGCTCCTCCGAGTTCGTGACTGGTCCCCAAGCAGAGCGCTCATTACGAGTGCCCTTATGTCAACGCCGGTTCGCTGTCGATTCGAATCGGACCTGAGCTCTGCCAATAGGCGGGCCGATCCGACGCCACACATGCTCCACGACCCGGAGCCGGTCCGGCTGCCGTGGGTGCGTGGCAACGGGCCCACCTCGGCTACCAGCTCGTCACTCATCCCGACGTGGATGAAGGCGGAGAAGGCGTCACCCTCGGGCTCGGGGATGCCGATGGCGGCGTAGGAGGCGCCGGCGGTGCTCTGCGTCTTTTCCACCGGCCGAGGCTACCGACGCCGGGTCTTGGCACACCTAGTGGCCGAAGGGCGGTGAACGCCGGGTGCGCCTCCGATTCGCCTCGAGAGAGAGTTCGAGAGAGGTATCCCGATCGGAACAGTCCGACCAGGGATATCCGACACCACCGAGATGTCGATCCCGACCCTGTCCATGAAGGCGAGCTTCACGTCGAAAGACGTGAACTGATCTACCATCACCGGCCCGTAGCCGACGCCGTGCCGGTTTCTCCGCAGCTGGAGACGCCACACCCCACCTTCCTCGACGAGGCGCGGTGGTCACCAGCGAGGTCGCGGTAGAGCTCGAGGTGCCAGTCCGGATAGATGTGGGAGTGGACGTCGACGACGAGGGTCAACGCTCAGACGAGCATCGACCTCGGAGTGCTCTCACCACTCGGGCTTGGGATAGGCCAGTTCGGAGACCTCGAAGTCCTCCGGTGGGAAGACGAACCCGAGCTCGTCACCCTGCCACTGGGCTAGCAAGAAGTGCCTGCCCTGCACCAGCCCCCGCTCGTCCCAGTAGAGGTCGCCGAGGATCGTTCGGGCGGGATCGTCGGCGGTCCGGCCGGCGAGCCAGTCGCGGATAGCGACATTGTCGGTGGAACCGACAGCCCGAACCCCTTGCTCGAGGACCTGGCAGGCGGCGAATGGGATCGCCTCGTCCTCGTTGGGAGTCCGCCCGTACAGATCCTCGAACTGGGCGATGAAGTCGGCGTTCGAGAAGGCCTCGCCATTGAGAACGCCCTCCCAGGTGGCGGTGGCGTGCCATGCAGTGTGCATCGTCACCCCGTCGGCCGCTCCCTGGAGGTCGTCGCGGAACTCGTCTGCGGTACCCGTCGACATGTAGACGAACTTCGGCTGGTAGTCGGCGACCTGCAAACCCCGGATCAGGTCGAGGCCGTCGGTGTCCGACGCCACTTGGGTGAACAAGGCGTCGGCGTCGGCCTCCTTAAGACGGCTGGCGATCCCCGTCCAGTCGGTGAAGCCCTCCGGCCAGGTCTCCCGGAAGACGACCTCGAGGCCAGAGTCGGATAGGGAACCAGGGGCCAGATCGACCGGATCTCCTCCAGGAATATCCACCTCCTCGCCGAGCAGGCCGCTGGTGATGATGTTCGCGAAGAAATCGTCAGCGTTGACGACGGCGACGGTCTGCAGGTCGCCTTCAGGGATCACTCCCTGTTCCCGGTAATACTGGATCGCATCCACCGGCGTCTGCCCGATAAACTGGCGCGCGCTCTGCTGAATGTCGAACAGGAACTGGAAGTCACGAGAGAACGAGACCAGCGAACCGTCCGACGGGGAGATATAGACCTTCTGGGCCTGTTCGGAAATGACCGAGCTTGGGAAGGTCAAGAGGCTGGAGAAAGTGCCGAGGATCAGTTCGGCGTTGTCGACGTTGATGAACCGCTCGTACTGGTTGACCACCGTCTCCGTGTCCGAGCGGTTGTCGCTCACCAGCAGCTCGACGGGGCGACCCAGCAAGCCCCCTCCTTCGTTGATGAGATCGACACAGAGCTGGAACCCCTCCTGGTGCTTCTGTCCCGGCACCGAGAACCCACCCGTCAAGGGAAGTGATGCGGCAATTGTGATGGCGTCACCCTCCGGTGCCGCGCCGTCGCCCGACGTTGCCGCTTGCGTCGTCTCCGGCGACCCCTGCGTGGCGCACGCGGCAAGGAGCAGGGCGAGGACCGGGATCAGGGACCAACGATGGTCTGCGGACACGTGGACCTCCCGTGGGCGAGGGGCCGGACGTTACTGTATTATCGCCGGACCCGGCGCGGGAAGTCTCGAAAGGGCGAAGCCGGGAGGAGGACCGAGATGCACCATCGCCGAGTTGTGGAGATCCCCTCGCTTGGTGATCCCGCTCCCTTCGCCTACAGCAACGCGGTCGTCGTCGGTGACATGGTTTTCCTGGCGGGCCAGTGTGGGATCGACGGGAACTACCAGGTGGCAGGACCCGACTTTGCCGCCCAGGCGCGTCAAGCCCTCTTTCGGATCAAGCAGGGCATCGAAGCAGCGGGCGGAACCATCCACGACCTCGTCACGATGACAGTCTTCATCACCGACATCCGGAAGGGCAGGGAGTTCACGGATATACGGCGAGAGATGTTCAGCAGCGACTTTCCTGCCAGCGCGCTGATCGGGGTCTCCAGCCTCATGCCGGACGGGGCGATGGTGGAGGTCCAGGCCATCGGCGTCCTCCCGCCGGCCAGCTCCAGGGAGGGGTAGAAGGCTTCGCTACCAGGCCCTAATTAATAGCGGGGGGATGGGATTGTCGTCGGCTGCCAGCACGAAGGCCACCAGGGGCCAACTGGTAATGAATCTCCGCTCCGCCTCCTGAGCATTGACGCGCTGGCAGGGCTCCGGCACTGATCGAATCGGTTGCCCTAACCCTTGCCGGTGTGGAGCCGCTCCGCCTCCTCCAATGAGTGGGAATCGGTGAGTCGCTTGTCCCGCTTCGCCAGCTCGACGAGCTGTCGGTAATAGCCGTGGAGGACGTCCAGCTCGTCCTCGGTGAGGGCCTCCACGTCGATCAGCCGGTTGCTGGCGCCCTTGGTCGCCGCCACCAGCTCGTTGAGCTTGAGCTCCATGGCCTTGCTGTCCTTGTTCTGGGTCTGCTGGATCAGGAACACCATGAGAAAGGTGACGATCGTGGTCCCGGTGTTGATCACCAGTTGCCAGGTGTCACCGAACCCGAACAATGGCCCCGTCAGCGCCCAGACCAGGATGACCACCAGCGCGACCATGAATGCCCACGGCCTTCCGGTGGCGTGGGTCACTCTGTGGGAGAAACCATCGAACCACGTCGTGAACCGTCTGCTTGCCATGGCTGCCTCCTCGGCCGATCGCCTCCAATACTGGTGGCGCAGTCAACACCCCGATGGGCGTTGACTGCGCCTGCGAGCGGACGGAAGGCCGACCTGGCGTCAGCGGCGGGCAGCCCGCTTGTACTGCCGCACCGAGAGCGGGGCGAAGATGGCGATGATGATCACCGCCCAGATCAGGGTGTAGAGCACCGGGTTCTGCAACGGCCAGGCCGTGGGCTCGGGGTACCCGGGAGGGATGTTCCCGAACAGCTCACGCGCCGCCTGGGTCACCGCCGACACCGGGTTCCACTCGGCGAACGCCTTCAGCGGCCCTGGCATGGACTCCAAGGGGACGAAAGTGTTGGCCACGAAGGTGAGCGGGAAGATCACCATGAACGAGGCGTTGTTGATCACCTCGACACTCGGGACCAGGAGCCCCACGTAGGCCATCACCCAGGAGAAGGCGTAGGCGAATAGGAGTAGCAGTCCGAACCCGAGCGCCGCCTCGGCGACAGACGTACTTATGCCCCAGCCGACCACCAGCCCGGTCAGAGCCATGATGGTGATGGAAAGGGCGTTGTAGATGATGTCGCTCGCAGTTCGCCCCACCAGCACCGCCGACCGCGACATGGGCAGCGAGCGGAATCGGTCGATGATCCCCTTCTGTATGTCGTCGGCCAACCCGGCTCCGGTGAAGGTGGCCCCGAAGACCACGGTCTGGGCCAGGATCCCGGCGATGAGGAACTCGCGATACGACCCGCCGGCCACATCGATGGCGCCGCCGAACACATACGCGAAGAGCAGCACGAACATGATCGGGGAAAGCAGCACGAAGACCAGGATCTCCGGGACTCTCTTGATCTTGATGATGTTGCGCTTGGCGACGACACCGCCGTCGGCCAAGGCCGTCATGACTTGGCTCATCAGCTTGCCTCCTCGAGCTCTTCTGGTTTCTTGTTCGAGACTCCGCCGTTCTCGGACGCCACCTCTTCAGCGACATGACCGGTGAGGGTCAGGAACACATCGTCGAGTGTGGGCCGTCGCAGACCCACGTCCTGGACGACGACACCGCGCGCATCGAGGTCGCGCAACGCCTGGGTGAGGATCGGTGCCCCGCCACTGATTGGGGCGGTCAGCCCCCGGTTCCGCTGGTCGATGTGGATCTCGCCGACCGCAAACCGGGCCAGGATCTCATGGGCCGTCGTCACCTGGGCGAGCTCGGTCACCGTGACCTGGATCCGCTCCCCACCGACCTGGGTCTTGAGCTGGTCGGCGGTCCCGTGTGCGATCTCCCGACCATGATCGATGACGACGATGTCGTCGGCGAGCTGATCGGCCTCCTCCAGGTACTGGGTGGTCAGGAGCAGGGTGGTGCCCTTGCCCACAAGCTCACGGATCACATCCCAGAGGTCGACCCGACTTCGGGGGTCGAGCCCGGACGTCGGCTCGTCGAGGAACAACACCGGCGGCTCGGCGACGAGTGCACCGGCAAGGTCGAGCCGACGACGCATGCCGCCCGAGTAGGTCTTCACCGGCCGGTCGGCGGCATCGGTCAGGTCGAATCTCTCCAACAGCTCCCGTGACCTGGCCCTGGAACGCTCACGTCCTAGGTGATAGAGACGGCCGATCATGTCCAGGTTCTCGAACCCGGTCAGATGCTCGTCGACTGCGGCGTACTGACCTGAGAGACCGATCAGCCTGCGCACCGCCTTGGGATCGGTCCTGACGTTGGCTCCCGCCACCACGGCCTCACCCTCGTCGGGCTCGAGCAGCGTGGACAGGATCGACACCGCCGTCGTCTTGCCCGCCCCGTTGGGACCGAGCAGCCCCATGACGACGCCTTCGGGGACCACCAGGTCCAGCCCGGCGAGGGCGGTCACTTCCTTGTAACGCTTGACGAGACCGGATGCCTCGATCATGTTGCTCATCGTTGATTCCTCTTCCTGTTTGGGGAGTCCTTCGAATCTGACCGCTGTCACCGACGGAACTCATCGGTCCCGGGGACGAATCCTCATCGGCCCTCCGGACGATTGAGATCCGTCTCCCGATGAGGTCTCGGTTCTGACGTTACGACCTATTGCGGACAGCTTCGGTCCGCAATATGCGCCGACCGCCTGACGACGTTAGAGGTCAACCCATCACCGACGTCGTGTATTTCCCAAGGACCGCCGTGAGCCCCTGAGGGTCTAGGAGTCGATGCTCGGAGCGGCAAAGTCCTCGAGATGGCCGGCTCGGACCTAGTCCGACTTCCCGGCGCTGAGTGCGATGCCATTGGTGACTGCCACTCGGAAGTTTCGAAAGTCACCCCAGGTTGGCTCGTTGATCTCCCCGCTTCTCACGGCGGCGATGAAGAAGTCGAGGGTGGCCTCAGTCTTTGGTTGCAGCCAGCCTTGGTTCCAGGCATGTCGAATCAGGTCTTCGCCGACGGTCAGGTATCGCCACATGTCGTCGCCCTCCAGTTCGGTGATGGGAGAAAAGTTCCGGCGAAGCATCCCCATGGCCGGACCGAGCTCGGCGATCGTGGCGGTGCGCAGCCCGGACATCGGGTTCGTGGAGCCACCCCACTTGGGATCGGGCTTTCGTCTCGTCCATTCGCGGTGACCGATCACCCTGGTTTGTGGGTTCCAACGCATGAACTCACAGATAGCGGCGTTGGCGACTATGAGCGCCTGACGCATGACCTCTGGCAGCGATGATCCGTCGCCGAGGTGTTGCACCTCGATGTCGACGAAGAACGGGTTGCCCAAGATCCCAGGATTCGCACCGCCCGGTACGGGATCTGGACTGAGGGTCTTGTAGGTGTCAGTCGGCTCGGGCAGGGCGGCGTCGGTCCGCACCGCTTCGAGCACGAGTTTGTCACCGAAGCCCGAGTCGTGTGCCCATCCGGCGTTGAGAAGGCACACCGCGCCGTCCGGGTGCCGGATCGAGATGTTGCACTTGTTCTTGAGACGGTCCAGGGGAAACGGAACCGGCTTTGCCGTGTGGTGATCGATCACACCGATCGGCTCGTACTTGCCGCCGTTCGCCCCCTTTGTGGCCCGGCTGGTGCGGGTACGCCAGCCCTCGAACTTGACCACGGGAAGCCCGGCTTGATCGGCGCGCACGGCGACATGGTCTAGGCAGGGGCCGAGAATGGCGTTGCTCATGGGGGCATTTCTATGTTCCAGAAGCTCGTTGCGATATAGGGAATCACCCTCATCCGGTGCCAGGGCCAGAACCGCTGTCGCCGCCCGAACCAGCGCCGTCTCAACGCCCTGACTTCTCTCTCACCCACACCCCCACCGCCGACGGTTGCAGTGTCCCGGTGACCACGGTGACCCAGTCTTCGGCCAACCGGTCGGTGTCGACCTGATCTCTGAGACTTGCGGCGAATTCCTCGGCGATCTGCTCCGGGTCGTAACGCGACCGGTTGAACCGTCGTTCCACCCATCGCATCACCCGCCGCCGCACCGGGTTGAACAGGGCGGCCACCGCCAGCGTCGAACCGGCCACGAACAGCGGCGTCTGCTCGCCTACGACCCGGGTGGGGAGCCAAACCGCTCCGAATACGTACACCGCGGCCAAGGCCCCGGCGACGATGGCGTAGGAGACGGTGCGGCTGATCAGCCGATCGATCTCGAACAGCCGATAGCGAAGGATGGCCAGGGTGATCGCCGAGGCCAGGAACACGGTGAACCCGAAGTTGAGAGCAGGCCCCAGCCAAACCGGCCCGCGGTCGAGAGTGGCGCTCACCGCGAAGAAGGCCAAGGCGACCGGGCCCACCCACATCAAGACCTTGATCTGCTGGCGTTCCACCCCTTCACCTCTCCTGAACCGAGCCACCAAGGAGAGCAGGCCCAGAACGATCAGCAGGTACTGACTCGGGAACAGAACGAACCCGTTCAAGGATTCGATCATCGGGGCCAGGGCAGGCACGCCAAGAGGGTTGGGAAGGTCGCCGGCCACGGCGTCAGGTTCGGTGTAGACCGCCATCGCGACGAATGCGACGACCACCACCGAGACTGCCAGCCATAGGACCGGGCGCCAGCGGCGCGAGGGGAGGTGGCCGTCGGGATAGAGCAGGAGGAGGAAGGGGATGTTGAAGGAGGCCAAGATCCAGATCCATCGCGCCACCCAGCCTGCAGCGAGCACCACGGGAACAGCTCCCCAACGATTCTCCCCGAACTGTCTGAATTCGGCAGCCAACCCTTCCACAGGGAAGCTGATCCCCGCCGCCATGATCCACCAGCCGACAGCGTTGGTCGGTTGCCTCAGCACCACACGAAGACCGAGCATCCCCACCGCCACAAATGCCAGGTCCTCGAGCGCCTGAACCAGAGGGCTCGCCAGATCGCCCGGGTCGGTGGTGTTGAGGTCGGCGGTCAGGAAAAGCAGGATCACCTCGCCCAGATAGGCGAGGACCATCACCGCCCAGACCATCCAGGCCCAGCGCCGTTTGGCTACGTCACTCATTCCGCCCATCATGGTCTGTTCCCCGTGACGAGAACGTTACGGAGCGTCCGAGACCATCAGATCGGGGCTACCCAGCAGCCCCTGATATCGGTGTTCGACATGATCACGGATCGAGGCGAGTTGGGCCTTGGACAACCCGGCGAAGGGCTGGAGACGGATCACTTCGTCTTTCCCTGACTCCCAGGTGCCGATAATCCGGCCGCCTTCGAGGATCACCGGGGCGATCTGGCCTGCGGTCCGGGACACCCGGTCCACCTTGCCCGGCGGGATGGTGTGGCGTCGGTGGCTGATAGGGGCCAGGGTGTAGGGGTCGAAGCCGGGCAGCAGGTAGACGCCCGCCACCGGCGCGGCGCCGGCTGCCGCCTTGGCCCCGGCGGCGGTGAGCCAGTGCACATCGCCCTCAACCGACACCGGCACCAGATCGTCGAGATGAGGGCTCATGAGCTCCCGGCCCGACTTGGGGGACAGCCCGAGCCAACGAGCGAAGTCCTCGGTAGTGGCCGGGCCGTTTGAGTCGAGGAAACGCTCGATGACCGTTCTCATGGCCACTTCAGGCTCTGGCTCGGCCGGTGCATCGGCCAACCATCGTCGGGGATCGACGAAAGTCACGTTCTGCCCGCGGGGAGGACCCTGGGCAAGCAGGCCTTGATTTGCCGCCGGCTTGAGCACCTGGCTCCAACCCGATGACAGCGCCTCACCCAAACCCGGGTCGCCGACTCGGGCGACTATCGCCTCGGCCAACTCCTCACGGGTCTGGGGGGCATCGGAGACGACCAGCGGGATGGCGGCGGTTATCGCCTCGAGCTGGGCCTTCGTGACCCCGTGGTACTTCTCCCATGCGGGGGTGATCCGCCACTCCCGCTGGCGCAGGGCTGCGATCCAGGTACCGAGCTCGTCGGCCGGCAGCAGGTGGAGCGTGCCACGCATCACCCATGTCTTGACCAGGCTTCGCTCCTCCCAGAGGAGACGGTCCAGATCGGGGACGCTCGTGCTCCGGATCGCGATCACCTGGATCGCTGCGGAGGCGAGCTGGACCTGCACGCCACCCAGGGTGGAGATGACCCGGAGCGCGTCGGGAAGAGGATCCGGCAGGAGCTGCTTGTCGACCCGCCACGAAAGAACCTGATCCCAGGTCAGTTGGAGCTCGGGTGTCGGCCTGGACCGGCTCATCGCGGGGTAGTTTCATATCAGCCACACCCAAACTGGAGACCCTATGTGTTACGGCCCGGACGCCAACCCACCGATCGAGCCCATCGAAGGCGGTGCGTCGGGTCATGAGGATCTCGTCCTGGCCTCGGTCGACGGCAACCGATTTGCCGCTTTCGCCGCCACCAGCGACAACAGCAAAGGGCCCGGAATCGTCATCCTCCCCGATGTTCGGGGTCTCCATCACTTCTACGAGGAGCTGGCCCTCCGCTTCGCCGAGCATGGCTACGACTCGGTGGCCATCGACTACTTCGGCCGGACCGCCGGCGTCGGCAAGCGCGGCGAGGAGTTCACGTACACCGAGCACGTGCCCCGGACCACATTGAAGGGTGTAACCGCCGACACCGCGGCCGCCGTCGGATACCTGCGTCGAAGCCAGCCCGAGCGGCCGATCTTCATGGTTGGCTTTTGCTTCGGTGGCTCCAACTCCTGGCATCAAGCGGCGGCGGGGCACGGGCTGGCCGGTGCGATCGGGTTCTACGGCAACCCGAAGCGCCCCCCTATGGGGCCGATCGAGAAGGTCGACGAGTACGCCTGTCCCATCCTGGCCCTGATGGGCGGCGACGACCCAGGCATACCGGTCGACGTCGTCGAGGAGTTCCGTCGGGCTCTCGACGCAACAGGGGTCGAGAACGAGGTGATCGTGTATCCCGGCGCACCTCACTCCTTCTTCGACCGCAAGCAGGAGCAGTTCGCCGCCGACTCGGCGGACGCCTGGCAGCGGGTGCTCGACTTCATCGCCCGCCACAGCTGAAGCCTCCGGGGCCTTCTAGCATCGGCTTCCATGACCTCGCCTGACGGTCGGGCGCTGCCCGATGGCACCGTCACCTTCCTGTTCCTCGACATCGAACGCTCCACCGAGCTACTCGAGGAGATCGGTGCTGACTATCCGCGTCTGCTCGAGATCTATCGCTCCTTGACAGAAAGCGCGGTGTCCGGCCGTGGAGGTGTCGTGTTCGGGTCGGAAGGTGACGGTCTCTTCGCCGCCTTCCCCGAGGCGAGGGCTGCGGCAGAGGCCGCCGTCGAGTCGCAGCGATCGTTCGCCGAGACGGCATGGCCGGGGAATGTCGAGGTGAGGGTGCGGATGGGGGTTCACACCGGGTCCCCGACCCTGATCGGCGATGATTACACCGGGATCGACGTCCACCGAGCCGCCCGGATCATGTCGGCCGCTTGGGGTGGGCAGGTCCTGTTGTCGGAGACCACGCAATCCCTGTTCGTCGACGCCGAGCTAACCACCCGGGAGCTCGGCTGGTACAGGATGAAAGGCTTGAGCCGTTATGAGAGGCTCTATCAGCTGGGGGCGCCAGGGCTGCCTGGCGACTTCCCGGCTTTGAGGGCGCGGAGGAGGGAGGTCGAGCTGCCGGCCCATCTCACCTCGTTGATCGGGCGTGAGGGAGACGTCGAGGCGGTGGTCGGCATTCTCCGGTCGGGCACCCGGCTGGTGACGCTCTCCGGCCCGGGAGGGGTGGGCAAGACCCGGATCGCGCTGGAAGTCGCCGAGCGCATGGACACCGAATACACCGACGGGGTGGTCTTCGCCGACGTCTCCAACGAAACCGAGAAGCAGCGCATGATGGTCGTGGTCGCCGAGAGCGTGGGGGCGGCTTACGATCAGCGGCGAAGCCGTTTCGACACGCTCGCCGATCACCTCTCTTCGTTGCACATGCTCCTGGTCCTCGACGGCTTCGACCGCTTCTCGGAAGAGGCGGTCGAGGTCGCCGAGCTGCTGGCCAGGTGCCCCCGGCTCCAGCTGCTGGTGACCAGCCGGGTCGTGCTCAGGATCGGGGCCGAGCGGGAGCATCGTGTTGGTCCCCTCCCGGTGCCGCCGGAGGGCGCTTCGCTCGAGGCGATCGCCGCCTCGCCGGCGACCCGGCTCTTCGTCGAGCGCGCCGCCGCCGTACACCCCGGCCTCGCGCTCACCGCGGAAAATGCGGGGACCATCAGGAACCTGGTGGCAACGCTGGACGGGATCCCGCTGTCGATCGAGCTGGCAGCCGCCCGTGCCCGGCTGATGACTCCCCAGGCAATCCTCGATCGGTTGGAGAGCGTCCTCGATCTCGGTACCACTGCATCGGAGCTCCCGGCCAGACAGCGCAGTCTTCGCTCCACCATCGAATGGAGCCACTCGCTGCTGAAGGCGGAGGAGCAGGCGTTGCTTCGCCGGCTCGGGGTGTTCGTCGACGGGTGGAGCATCGAAGCCGCCGAGGCGGTGGGCGGTGAGGAGGCAGTCGACGTGATCCTCGGCCTGGAGAACCTGGTCGCCCAGAGCCTGGTCCGGGTGGAGGCGGACACCCGGATGAGCATGGGCACCGCGATGCGGGAGTTCGCCAGGGAGCAGCTGGCCGCAGTCGGTGAGGAGGAAGCCATATGTCTCAGGCACGCCCGGTACTTCACCGATTTCGCCGAGACGACCGAGCCGCTGATGCGCGGCCCCCGGCAGCGGGAGGTGCTCAACACCCTCTCCCGCGACTGGCACAACTTCCGGGGCGCCGGCGAATGGGCGCTCCAGAGCAACCATCTCGACCTGGCGGGGCGGCTCTACACCAACATCTGGATCCTCTCCTGGCTGGGTGACAACTGGGACGAGTCAGAGGCTTTCACCAGGCGTTTTGCCCCGCTGATGGATCGGCTGGAGGAGCCGATCCGGGCTCGAGCGCTATTCATCGCGGCCGGCACCTACATGGAGATGGGGCAGGGGGAGAGGGCGATCGGCTTCGCCCGCCCGGCGCTCGAGCTCTCGGAGCGGATCGGCGATCGTGTCACCGAGGCCTGGTCCCGGATGATCCTCGCCGGCTCGACTGTCCTTCTCGATGTCCTCGAGCCCGAGGCGCGGGATCAGATCGAGATGGCGGTAGAGGGCGCCCGCCGCATCGATGATCCATTCCTGCTCGCCTACGCCCTGAGCTTTCAGGGCGCCGTGGCCACTCTCGACGGGGATATCGACGGCGGCATCGCTGCGCATCAGGAATGCCTGGAGCTGGCCCGGAGCCTGGGAAATCAGGTGCTGACCGCTCTGGCACTCAGCCAGATGGCGATGTCCCACCTTGCCTCGGGCGAGCTCGGCAAGGCGCGTAGCGCCCTCGAGGGGGGACTCGAGGCAGTGGATCAGATCCGCTCTGTCGAGACGCTCGCCGTCTATCTCGACGCGGTTGCCTGGCTTGCCTTCGCCGAGAGCGACCCGGTCAGGGCGATGACGGTCCTCGGTGCGGCCAATGCCAGCCGAGCAAAGGTCGGTGCGGCCAGATGGGGCCTGCTCACCGGGCTCCTCGAAGCGGCCGGTGTCGCCGCGGAGAGCGACCAACCGGCCCTGGCCGCTGCCCGCCGCGCCGGGGGCGAGATGACACCCCATGACGCGATCACTTTTGGGATCCACTCCCACCGCGAGCTGGCAGTCGCCATCTGAGCACGGTGACAGACAGCACCGACCCCTGGTGTGCCCCGGATGCGGAGAGGGCGGCCCCGATCCCTTCCCTGCCTGCCGTCACCTCTGGGGCGGAATGTTCTGGTTGAGCCGGAAGAGATTGCTCGGGTCGTAGCGTCGCTTGATCGCACGGAGCCGGTCCCAGGTCGGGCCCGGATATGCCTCCCGCACCCTTTGCTCGCCCTCCTCACCGAGGAAGTTCACGTACACCCCGCTCGCACCCCGCGTCAGCACGTTGGACAGGTTCTCGGCGCGTGCGGTGTGCAGACCTGTCTCGGCGGGGTCGGCGAACATGGCGGCCACGTTGGCCATCACCTTGCGGCCGCGGTGGGCGAAGGCCGTGGCCTCGGCAGGGACCCGGTCGACTGCGCCGCCGAGGACCCGGAGCTGGGTGACCGTCATCGCCGCGGTCGAGCCCTCGATGTGGTCGACGACGGCGGCGGCCGTGCCGTCATCGATGCCGTCGACGAACATCGAGCGCACCACGATCCCGGCGGGCATCGGTGCGCCGCCTTCCTCCAGCAGCTCATAGATCTGGGGGTAGGGCATCGGCTGCAGCATGTCGACGATCGGCGTGGCCAGGGCGCGGAACGGGGCGATGGCGCTCTCTGCGGTGGCGGGGTCCCCGGCGTAGACGATGAGCCCGAAGATGACCGGCTTGCCGTGCTGCTCCTCGGGCACGAAGGGCATGGGGGGCGCCGGCATGATGTTGGCGATCGACGAGAGCTCCTCCGGGGCCGATTCTGCCGCCTCGACGAAGGATCGGATCACCTCGGGGGTCGCCGGCAACATGAGCATCCCGCCGACGACGTTGCCCACCTCGTGCAACCTGAACTGGAACCGGGTGGCCACCCCGAAGTTCCCCCCGCCACCTCGGATCGCCCAGAAGAGGTCGGGATGGCTGTCAGCGTCGACTCGGAGGACACGCCCGTCGGCGGTGACAATCTCGGCGGCCAGGAGCGAGTCGATGGTGAGACCATGCTTGCGGACCAGGAACCCGACCCCACCGCCGAGGGTGATCCCTCCGATCCCGACGGTGCCCGAGTCGCCGAAACCGACGGCCAGCCCATGGGCCCCCACGGCCGTGGTGAGCTCACCTGCGGTCAGCCCGGTCTGGGCCCAGACAGTTCGCTGCTCTGCATCGAGGTGAATCCCCTTCATCGAGGAGAGGTCGAGCACGATCCCAC
>JBOGET010000110.1:0-54881 GCA_050741975.1 Acidimicrobiia bacterium | reverse complement strand
CGCTGCACGACAGCGACACTCCTCAGGAGTCGTCTCCGACCGTCGTGGTGGTCACTGTCGACGCTCGGGTCGCCGCGCCCAGCGACGGCGAAGCCGGGGTTTCGGTCCTGGCCGGGTCCCGGCTCGGATGCCGTGCCCTCGAGGAGATCTTCTGCAATGGCCACCATCGAGGTCATCGGCACCGTCGAGACCGGAACCGTTGAACCTGGGCCGGAAGACACGGACCGTGAGCCGGAAACGACATGTGCTGGCCCGAGACGGAGGCTGCACCGTGGAAGGCTGCAGCTCCCGCTACCGGCTCGAAATCCGCCACAGCCCACCCTGGTCCCACGGCGGCAGAACCGACGCCGACCACCTGATAACCGTCTGCTGGTTCCACCATCACATCGCCATCCACCAAAAGGTATGCAGACCATCCGACTCGGCATCTCACGAGTCAGACTGAAACGACCGCGATAGGGGGGACCTTCCCCCGCCCCGACCCCACCCCGCTTCCAAACCAGAATGAATGTCGTTGAGCCCACTCGATATCTCGCGTTCGATTCCCATCGCCACCGACGTCGCGTTCGACGGCTGGCTGAGCACGCACGGGGAAACCGAGCAGGAAGTGATCGTCGCTATCTACAAGAAGCCGTCCGGGAAGCAAACCGTCACCCTGGCTGCCTTGCAGGAGACTGCGCTCTGTCACGGCTGGGTCGACACCCAGGCGAAGCGGATCGACGACGAGCAATACGCCATCCGCTTCACCCCACGACGTTCAGGCTCCAACTGGTCGGACAAGAACCGTCGGAGGGCGCACCGCATGCTGGACGAGGGGCGGATGAGGGCCGCGGGTATCGCCGCCCTCCCGGATGACCTCTAGCTCGCCATGACCGCCCGGCCCTCGCTGATCACCTGGTCGAGGAGGGAGACGACATCGTCGTCGGTGATGTCGTCGAAGTGAGCGGCCACGGTCAGCTCGAACCCGCACCGGTCGGGCGAGCCGGCCGGCCACTGCCATCCGGGCAGGAGCAGACCGGTCCCCTCGGCGAGTGGTTGGCGGACTGCCCGCACCGCGGTGACCGGAATGTCCAGGTGGACGTGGAACAACGGGGTGGCTGGGGGGTCGGGCACGACGTGTACGCCGTCGATCTCGGTGAGCCGGGCGGCGAGGGTGCGTGCCCGTCTGGCGAACTCGGCCATCCTGGGCAGGTGTTGCTCGAGCCCGTGTTGGGCCAGAAGCGCTTGTGGCCAGTTCCGCGCGGTGTTGCCCCCGAGCCGGTCGCGCCAGACCCTGGCGTGCTCGACGAACTCGACCTCGCCGGCGAGGATGGCCCCGGAGGGGGCCATGAGACCCTTGTAGAGCGACACGTACACGCTGTCGAAGAGGGCGGCGATCTCGGCGTGCGGGCGGTCGTAGAACGGTTGCGCCTCCCACAACCGGGCGCCGTCCATATGGGTGGCCGCGCCGCGCTCTCCGGCCCACCCGGTCTGTGCCACCAATTCGTCCCATGACGGAAGCTGCCCGCCGATCTCCCGCTGGGGCAGCTCCAGCAGCAGAGCGGCCACCGGTTCGGTGATGGCGTCCAGGTCGGCCATGGTGATCAGGGCGTCACGGTGGCACGCCAGGTGTGCCGTGAGACCGTGCACGGCGGCGTACCCGTGGTGCTCATGCACCTCGAGGTGACAGGTCGGGTGGAACACCACCGTGCGCACCCCACGCTGGTCGGCGTGAATGCGCATGGCAACCTGCTGGGCCATGGTGCCGGTGGGGAACATCGCCGCGGCCGGTTTGCCCAGCAACGAGGCGATGCTCTCCTCGAGCCTGGGCACCGCGTCATCCTCTCCACCGCCCTGGCCGGCACGGGCCGACAGGTCGGCGACGGCGATAGCGGGCTCGCGGATCGACGAACCCACAAAGGAGAGCGGGCGAGGTGGATTGTCGATCTTCACCAGGGCAGGTTATGACCTCCGGTGGCTCCCGTCGCCGGTATTACGGCCCACTCAGTCGTAGACACCTGCCAGAAAGGCCCTCCCCTCGGTCACCACACAGAGGAAGGCACCCACCGAGGTGACCAACTGGTAGCGGTCGGCGTCCCCCTCACCCGCCCACCAGCGGCCGGTGAGACGCCAGGGCCCACTCCAGGTGAGCACCGGCTCCCAACGGGTGCCCAACCGGACCCGGGTCGGCATCCCGCCGTCCCACTCCACCTCCAACGGCTGTGGCAGGGGTGGGACCAGGGCCGGGCTGGGTGAGGGGGTGGCTCCGGGCCAGGGCGCCGAGACATCCCGCTCCCGGTCGGCTGATGGCTCCCCCCAACGGGACCAGGCCACCCGCTCCTGCGGCATCCGCCCTCCCTGGGCCCGTCCCTGAAGCACCCCGTCGGGGCCGAGCATGGCCTGAGCCCGGGCCAGGGCACGTTCCGCCTCGATCCTCGACGTCTCGTCCTGGAGCAGACCGAGCTGTCTCCCCTCATCGGAGAGATCGGCGGGAGCGATCCGCAACCGGGATATCCCGCCGGGCACGCCACCCGACTCCACCCACGCCCTCAACTGCCACCACACCCGGTCGGACAGCGCCTTCTCGGTGAAAGGATCCGCCGAGCGCCAGATCCGCTCCCTCGGCTCCCCGGCTGCCGCCTCGGCCAGTATCGAGACACGATGGGGGGCAACCCCGGATGCCCTCAAACCTCTCAGCAGTCTCTCCGCCAGGGCCCGGGCGGCAAAGGCGACCGCGTCGAGACTCTCCAAGGGCTCATCGAAACTTGCATCCACCGCAAGATCGGGCGGGATCTCCCGCGAGTCGACGAATCGGTCCTCACCACTGGCCAGACGGTGGGCGAGCAGACCGTGGTCCCCGAACCGGGTGGCCAGAGCGTGGCGAGGCAAACGGGCCAGCTCTCCCAACGTGGACACCCCGAGCCAGCGGAAGGTGTCGATCAGCTCGTCCGCATCGAGACTCTCCCTGAGCGCGGTCAGATCCAGTCGGGAGAGGAACCCGATCGTGTCCGTCACCACCTGGGGCCGGCCCACCTCGGTGGTGGCAGCAGCCCAACGGGCGGCAAACGGCCCGTCGGCGACACCGACCAGCGCCTGGCCACCCCGATCCTGACCCACCATCCTGTCCAGCTCCTTGGACACCCGCTCGGCCAGCGCCTCCTCGCCCCCATAGAAGCGGACCGCACCGGCGACGGGGATGAACACCAAACCGGGGGCAACCACCTCCACTCGAGGGATCAGGTCCTCGATCATCTCCACCACCGGCTCGAAGCGCCGTGACTCCTCACCCTGGTCACGGATGAGAACGGTGGCAAAGGGGGCCAGGGCCTCGGCCTCACGTCGGGGCATGCCCAGACTCACCCCCGCCGCCAACACCTCCTCTGTTGCCGCCGTGACCCTGTCGTCGACGATCAGTACGGGATCATCCGGCGGCGCGTCGGGTCTCCCCAACGACCACATCGGAAACCACACGCACAACGTCCGTGCCTTCATCCTCCACCTCGAATCGCCGGGTGATCCCGGACGCCCCTTTTCCCGACGCTTCCAGGACAAGACGTCGCTTCCTCAACCGGCCATGACCCTGGTCCACCCCTTCCCAGGTGACACCGAGGGCCCTCAACCGAAGATGGGCCACACCCGAGGGAAGACCCTTCCCCATGGGTCGCATCGCCACCGCCACCTTTCTCGCCCGGGCCAGTGCAGCGAGACGACGAAGATCCTGGTCCTTGGTCTCCGCCGGCACCTCGGCGTATAGGGCGTGTACCCCCTCGAGCAGGGCGGCAGTGACCTTGGGCCAGAGCCTCGGCTGGTCACAGCGCACGATGACCAGGTTCTCCGGTGCCACACCTGTCTCCCACGCCGCCTCGGGTGAGATCCAACCTCTGGTGTCGAGAGCGACCACCGGCGCCACCTGCGACGGTGCAGCCAGCAATCTCAGACCGAGACGGGTGAGACCGGTCCCAGGAAAACCGAGCAACTCGGTGACCCGCCCGGGCTGGAGCTGGAGATAACCCCGTTGCTCGAGATCGAGAAGGGGTGGGGCTATGGCAAGGTCTTCGATGCCCGCATCATATCGAACACATGTTCGATATGAAAGCTCGAGCAAGAGAGCTCACTCCTCCAGCTCCTCGATCGTCTTGGGCCAATCGTCCTTGAGCAGTCTGGACAGGGAGCGGTCGGCGAGGAGCTTGCCCTCGGTCTGACATGTGGCGCAGTAGTTGGTCTCATTGTCGGCATAGACGATGCGCTGCACCTTGGACCCGCACCGGGGGCACGACTCGCCGTATTTCCCGTGCACCGCCATGTCCTCACGAAATGCGGTCACCTTGGCCGGCCACTCCTCACCAACCTCATCCCGCAGCCGCTGGGTCCACTCGTTGAGCGAATCGATCACCGACCGATGCAGACGCTCGACCTCTTCCTCGGTCAGTTGCGATGTCCTCTTCGCCGGTGACATGCGGGCCGCCCACAAGATCTCATCGGAGTATGCATTGCCGATGCCGGAGAAGATGCGGGGATCGGTCAGAGCCCGCTTCAGGGTGCGGTTCTCCTTCCTCAACGCAATTCCGAACTCCTCCGCGTCTGCTTCCAGCGGTTCCACACCGCCCCTGTCGAGAGCGTCGACTCCGTCGAACCCGCGGGTCAGCCAGATCCCGGCTCGCTTCTTCGTGCCCTGCTCGGTGAGGATGAGGGTGCCCGGCTCGAAGTCGATGGCGGCCAGGCCCACCTTCTTCGGGATCGGCTTGCCCGGCGCCTCCCAGCGGAGACGACCGGCCACCATCAGGTGGATGACGAGGTACAGATCCGCTTCTAGGTCGAAGACGATCCGTTTGCCCACCCGCTGCAGCGAAAGAACCTCCGAGCCGACCGGGGCGTCGTAAGGAGGGTCGTAGGTGCGCAGCACCGATGGGGAGGCAATCCGCACCCCTTGCACCACCTCACCCAGGACACGTCTCTGCAACGCCTCCAGGTAGACCGTGATGTCGGGCAGCTCCGGCACCAGCCGGAAGTTACCGATGGCAGCGGGCTAGTCCCGGTCGCCGAGATTGCCGGCGAAGAGGATGGCCAAACCGACCACGACTCCCCCGGCGATGAACCCGTAGGCGAGCAGATGGTCCGGGTCCGGGGTGGCGTTCTGGGCCGCCATACCGAACACGATCACCAGTGCCGACACCACGAGCGTCGCCACCGCACGTGACCATGGCGCCCTCGTTGCCAGGACGAATGCGGCTCCGACCATGAGGACACCGCCTATGACGAAGGCGAACCAGAAGTTGCCCGCTGCTCCCAGTCCCTCGGTGGCCGTCCTGTCGGCGAACGACAGGGTGGGATCGTCTCGAAGGAAGAAACCACCGGCGAGGACCAGCACGCCGCCGAGTGCGAGACCGATCGCACCGAGGTTGGACCTCGTCTCAGCCGGATCGGGCTCTGGTGTCACTCGTGCCTCCGGGTTCTGGGAAGCGGCCACCCTCCGGGCCATCCTGGGCGAGGCGGCTCCGAGCCCTATCTCCAGGGCCAGACCGACATCGTCCTCGGTCTTGAGGACGAACTCCTCCCCTTCCGCCCTGATGGCAAACCCATCGTGAAGCGACTGGATGCCAATCGAGCCCACGTCCCACTCCCCGATCAGCTCTGCGCCTGACAAGAGACTGAGACGGGGCCCCTCGGCGAGAACCTCCACCGCGACACGGCGCCCCGGCTCACCGCGCATCTGCACGGTCCCACGCGTCTCAACCGCCAATTCCTGCCTCCCCTGCCGAAATACGGTCACCTCAAAGTCTATGACGTCGATGCGCAGACTCCATAGGCAAAAGGGACGGGTTTGAACCCGTCCCTTTTCGGTTCGACTCCGAAGATCTACCTCTCGCTGATCTCCTCGAACACCTCATCGAAGCTCTTGGCGGCCCGGCGACGGTCGCCACCGGTCTCCGACGGGGCGGTCTCCGACCGGGCGGTCTCGCCACCGACTCGACTGCGGTCACGATCCCGATCGCGTCCTCCGCGGTCGCCCCGGTCCCGGCCTCGACCACCGCGATCCCGCCCTCCTTCGTCACGACGACGTTCACCGCCGCTCGGCCTCGGGGCCTCGGGATCGGGCAGAGTCGCTCCTTCCAAGGGCTCGACGAGCTCGAGGCTGACCTTCCCCCGATCGATCTCGCGGACCCTGACCCTGAGCTCCTGGCCGTCGCTCAAGTAGTCCTCGACGCGCTCGACGCGCTTCGAGCCGTCGAGACGGGAGATGTGAAGCAGGCCGTCGCGTCCGGGGAGGATGTTTACGAAGGCGCCGAACTTGGTGATGTTCACCACTTTGCCGTCGTACTCGGCTCCCAACTCGACCTCCGGTGGGAAGGCGATCTGCATCACCTTCTCCCTGGCCGCGGCGAGAGCCGAGCCATCATTGGAGGCGATCCGGACGATGCCCTTGCCATCCGTCTCCTCGATCTCGATGGCCGCTCCCGTCACTTCCTCGAGCTCGCGGATCACGGCGCCCTTGGGGCCGATGACCTCGCCGATCTTGTCCTTGGGTATCTCGATCGACTCGATGCGCGGGGCGAACTCGTTCATCTCCGCGCGGGGCTCGGCGATGGCCTCGGCCATCTTGTCCAGGATGAACAGCCGGGCGTCTCTTGCCTGGTCCAGGGCCGTGGCCAACATCTCCGAGGGGAGACCCTCGATCTTGGTGTCGAGCTGCAGGGCCGTGATCACGTCCCTGGTGCCGGCGACCTTGAAGTCCATGTCGCCCAGTGCGTCCTCCGCCCCGAGGATGTCGGTGAGCGTGAGGTACTTGCCGTCCTGGTATATGAGGCCCATGGCTATCCCGGCCACCGGGGCCGAGATGGGCACACCGGCGTCCATGAGGGAGAGCGACGACGCGCACACCGATGCCATGGACGTCGAGCCGTTCGAGGAAAGGACCTCGGACACGAGACGGAGGGCGTAGGGGAACTCATCCTCGGTGGGGACCACCGGGAGCACCGCCTTCTCCGCAAGGGCCCCATGCCCGATCTCGCGTCGTTTCGGGCCGCGCATGAACCCGGCCTCACCGGTCGAGAACGGGGGGAAGTTGTAATGGTGCATGTAGCGCTTGGAGTCCTCGAGGGAGAGGGTGTCCAGCATTTGCTCCATCTTCAGCATTCCGAGCGTGGTCAGGTTGAGGACTTGGGTCTCGCCCCGCTGGAAGAGACCCGAGCCATGGGTGCGGCCCACAACTTCGACCTCGGCGGTGATGGGGCGGATCTCGGTGGCGGTGCGCCCGTCGAGACGTATGCCCTCCTCGACCACGCGCCGGCGCATCATCTCTTTGAGGACCGACTTGAAGGCTCGCCTGGCCTGGGCCCGGCCCTCTTCGTCATCGTCGGTCAGGCCGAGTGAGGCGATCGTCTCCTCCTCGGCGGCGTCCTGGGCCAGTTTGCGCTCCGGTTTGTCGGTGATGGTGATCACCGATTCCAGCTTGGGGGCGGCCACCTCCTGGACCGGCCGGTACACCTCGTCGGTGTAGTCGACGGCGACGGGCCACTCGACCTCGGTCTTGGTCACTTTGGAGATGAGCTCGTTCTGGAGATCGATCGCCTGGGCGACGTACTCCTTGGCTTCCTCGAGACCACGAGCCACCGTTGCCTCGTCGGACGGAGTGTCACCTTCGGCGATGAGCCGGAGACCGTTGGGCGTGGCCCCGGCTTCGACCATCATGATGTCGATCCCGCCTTCGGCACTACGTCGCCCGGCGACGACCAGTTCGAACACGGACTGCTCGAGGTCGCCATGGGTCGGGAAGGGGACCCATTCGCCCTTCTTCAAGGCGACCCTGACCGCTCCGATCGGGCCCTCGAACGGGATCGGGCTGACCCCGAGGGCAGCCGACGCCCCGTTCAGGGCGACAACGTCGAAGGGGTTCTCCTGGTCGACGGCGAGACTGGTGACGACCACCTGGGTCTCGCAGCGGAAGCCTTCGGCGAACGATGGGCGCAGGGGGCGGTCGATGAGCCGGCAGGTCAGGATTGCCTGCTCGGATGGACGACCCTCGCGGCGGAAGAACGAGCCGGGGATCTTCCCCGCTGCGTACATCCGCTCCTCGAAGTCGACGGTGAGAGGGAAGAAGTCGACGCCCTCTCGCAACGTCTTGTTTGCTGTGGCGGTGACCAGCATTTGGGTACCGCCAAGACGGGCAACCACGGCGCCGTCCGCCTGACCGGCAAGCTTGCCGGTGCTCAGGGCGAACTCTTTGCCACCGATGGTCCCCTTTACGGAGATTTCGGGCACTAAGTGCTCCTTGTGTATGGGAGCCGCACCCGTTGGCAGTAGTCATGTCTCGGTCCGACCCGAGACATCGCCACTGACAACCGGCACAGCTCAGTGTGTAACTCGCTCCGACCGTCGTGGTCGGAGCCATCTCGTGAGGAACACTAAGCGCTCCTCGCGAAAAGCATGTCAGCGACGCAGCCCCAGCTTGGCGATGAGGCTTCTGTATCGCTCCACATCCTCCCGCCGGAGGTAATCGAGGAGACGACGCCGCTTGCCGACCATCATAAGGAGACCGCGACGGCTGTGATGGTCGTGCTTGTGCTCACGGAGATGTTCGGTCAAATGGTTGATTCGCTCGCTGAGTAGGGCGACCTGCACTTCTGGTGAGCCGGTATCGCTCTCGTGCGTACCGTACTCGGCGACGATGTCGGTGGTTGTCTTCATTACGCGTTGAAACCTGGATTGATCCGGGGGAACATCAAGGACTCTAGCAGCCCGCTCCGCCCTAGACACAACCGCGTCGTCCTCGCCCATCCCGCGCTCCCTTCACCGCACCTGCCCGTCACCATAGAGGACGTAGCGCTCGGAGGTAAGGGCCTCCAGACCCATTGGGCCCCGGACGTGGAGCTTCTGGGTCGAGTTGCCGATCTCGGCGCCGAACCCGAACTCCTCGCCGTCGGTGAAACGGGTCGAGACATTCACCGCCACGACCGCGGTGTCGATCGCCTCGACGAAGCGGTCGGCGGCGATCCGATCCTCGGTCATGATGGCCTCGGTGTGCCCCGTCCCGTAGCGCCGCACGTGCTCGATGGCCGTGTCGATGTCCGGCACCACACGGACCGCCATGATCAGATCCAGGTACTCGGTGGCCCAGTCGGCTTCGGTGGCCTCACCCATCTCCGGCACCAGTTCCCGCGAGCGCTCGTCGCCCCGGAGCTCTACTCCCTCGGCCATGAGCGCCCGGGCCGCCACCGCCACGAACTCGGAGGCCACGGCCTCGTGGACCAGGAGGGTCTCGGCGGCATTGCAGACCCCGGGTCGTTGCACCTTGGCGTTCACGACGACCTCGAGCGCCATTTTCAGGTCTGCCGCCGCATCGACGTAGACATGGCAGTTGCCGGCCCCGTCGATGACGGTGGGCACGGTGGCCTCTGCCTGCACGGCGGCTACCAGCCCCGGGCCACCCCGAGGGACGAGCAGGTCTACCCACTCGGTGGCCTGCATCAGTGCTTTGGCCCCGTCGCGACTGGTGTCCTCGAGCAATTGGACGCCGTCAGGGGGTAGACCGGCGCGAGACAGCGAGTCGCGGATGGCGGCGGTGATGGCCAGGTTGGAGCGCAGGGCGTAGGACGACCCGCGCAGGATGACCGAGTTGCCGGATCGGATGCAGAGACCGGCGGCGTCGGCAGTCACGTTGGGGCGGGCCTCGTAGATCACGGCCACCACCCCGAGCGGGACCCTGACCCGGTGCAGTCGGACACCGTTGTAAAGCGACCAGCCCCCGGTCTCCCGTCCCACCGGGTCGGGCAGGGCGGCCACGCTGCGCAGCCCGTCGGCCATGGCCGTCACCCGACCCTCGTCGAGCCGGAGCCGGTCGACCAGGGCGCCGGTGATGCCTTCCTCTTCGGCCTGCGCCATGTCGGATGCATTGGCTTCGAGAACGGCCGGCGCCGCCGCCGTCAACCCTTCGGCCATCTCGATCAGCGCTCTTTGACGCTCGGCACCCGTCGACCGGCGCAGCTCGTACGAGGCCTGACGTGCGCGGCGGCCGATGTCCTCGATCATGGGCCAAGCCTATCGGCGGTTCGGGCAACGGAGAGCATGATGAGGTCGTCGCGGTGGACGACGACGCCACCGACCTCGGAGCTGTGACGGCCGATGGCGCGCCGGACCTCCTCTGCCGTCATGGCCACCAGCCCCTTTCCGATGACCTCCCCAGCCGGGGCGGCCACCTCCACCGCACACTCCGCCTCGAAGTCGCCATCGACCGAGGTGATTCCCACCGCGAGTAGCGAGCGCCCACCCTCGAGAAGGGCAGTTGTCGCCCCCCTGTCCACGGTGAGTCTCCCCTGGGCGGGGAGACCGAAGGCGATCCACAGCTTGCGTGCCGGCAGTCGCGACTCGTGTGGCGTCACCCAGGTGCCCACCGCCTCACCGGCCACGGCGCGGGCGACGACATCGCTCTCCCGGGCGTCGGCGATCACCGTGGGGATGCCGGACCAGGCCGCCATCCGCGCCGCGACGACCTTGGTTGCGGCTCCGCCCGACCCGAAAGGACCCGGCTCACCCTCCACGATGCGGTCCAGGGCGGCATCGCCCGAGTGGACGGCCGTCAGCAGCTCGACGTCGTCCATCGTCCGGGGGTCACCCGAGTAGATGCCCCCGGTGTCGGTGAGGATCACGAGTATCCCCGCCGAGACCAGATGGGAGACGATGGCGGCCAGCTCGTCGTTGCCTCCTAGGCGAAACTCGTCGACGACCACCGTGTCGTTCTCGTTGATGATCGGGACCACCCCCAGGGAGAGCATCCGCTCCAACGTGTTGCGGGCATTGAGGTACTGGGCCCGGTTGGCGAGCAGGTCCTTGGTGAGCAGGATCTGGCCCACGACCATCCCTCTGCCCTTGAACATGGCCGCATATCGCTCCATGAGCAGGCCCTGGCCCACGGCTGCCGCAGCCTGCAGACCGGGCACGTCGCGGGGGCGGCCGGTGACCCCCAGGGCGGGTATACCGGCGGCCACGGCCCCCGAGGAGACCAGGAGAGCGGGGTGCCCGGTGTCCCACATTCCTGCCACGTGGTCGACGGCCCGCTCCAGACCTTCGGGATCGAGCTCGCCGGACTCCTGCACCAGACTCGACGAGCCGGCCTTCACCACCACCGGTCTCCCGGCGGCGATGGGTTGGCGCCCCGATGTCCCAGTGGTCATCTTGCCTGTCCTCAGGTCCTCACCGAAGCGGTCTTCAGCACGCGCCGCACGTTGGCCACATCGTCGTCGATCGCCTGGACGAGCGCCTCCACGCTCTCGAACTCGAGCTCCGGTCTCAAACGCCCAACGAACTCGAGGGTGAGCACCGACCCGTAGATGTCCCGGTCGAAGTCGAGTATGTAGGCCTCTATCAACAGGTCGGTGCCGCCAAAGGTAGGTCTGACCCCGACGCTCACGGCTGCGGGCAGCGTCTCCGCCCCGACCACGGCAAACGCCGCGTAGATCCCATGGCCGGGGATCACCTTTCGGGATGGGGGTCTCAGGTTGGCCGTCGGGAAGCCCATCTCCCTCCCCCGCCGGTCCCCGCGGATCACGACATTGGAGAGCCGGAAGCGGGAGCCGAGCAAAGCGGCGGCACCGACCACGTCACCCTCCTCGATCAGCCGCCGTATCCGGGACGACGAGACGACACCGCCGGACTCGACCAGGTCGACGACCTCGACATCGAACCCGTGACGCTTTCCCGCCTCTCTGAGGAAGTCGCAGTCACCGGCGCGGTCCCTTCCGAACTGGAAGTCGGAGCCGACGACCAGGAGGGCGACCCCCAGCCTGGCCACCAGCACCTGGGACACGAATTCCTCCGGCATGAGGTATCGGATCTCGGAGAGATCGAGCACACCGACGGTGCCCACCCCGGCTTCTTCGAGAAGGCCGATTCGCTCCTCGATGGTCGTGATGAGCCGGGGATGTGTCCCCGGTGACAGGACCTCGGCCGGATGAGGGTCGAAGGTGAGCACGGTCGTCGGGTGAGGGCTGGCCCCGAGCCTGTCGAGGATCACTCGATGCCCGACGTGGACACCGTCGAAGACCCCGACCGTCACCGCATGTGGCGGCTCTTGGGTCTCCCACCGTGCCAGTGGGCCGTCGAGGACCTTCACGAGGCCAGCACCACCTCGGGTCTGGCCTGCTCCCCCTCCCTCCGATAGACCGCAATCAGCTCACCGGACTGGTCGAGGACGCGGATCGTCGAGTTGTCCGGGCCGGCAACCATCTCCCCGCCGACGAACCGCATCCCATTCGAGACACAACGTGCCGTCTCCTCGCCGACCGTGATCGCCGGCAGGTCGCCGAGTGCGTCGGAGGGGGCGAGGAGATGAGATCCCCAGTCATCGAGCTCGTCGACCCCGACGCCGTGTGTCTCCACATCCAGCGACCCGGTCCGGGTCCGTCGCAGGGCGGTGAGATGCGCAGACCCGCCCAGGGCCGCGGCCAGGTCGTCGGCCAGTGAGCGCACATAGGTCCCTCTGCCGCACACGACCCTGAACTCCACCTCGGGGTAGGGACCCGACCCGACGGTTTCGATCTCCAGCTCGTGGACCTCGACCGGCCTCGCCTCGCGTTCGACGACCACCCCTTCACGCGCCAGCTCGTAGAGACGCCGACCCTGGTGCTTGAGGGCAGAGACCATGGGTGGCACCTGAAGGACGGTCCCCACGAAGCGGCCGGCAACCATGACCAACTCCTCCTCGGTGAACTCCATGGGCTCCCGGCTCAGCACCGCTCCCTCGGAGTCGAGGGTGTCGGTGGAGACTCCGAACTGGGCGGTGGCCAGATACTCCTTCGGCTGCTCCTGGATGAAGCGGATGAGCCTGGTGACCGGGCCTACGGCGACGACGATCAGCCCTGTGGCCAGCGGATCGAGGGTCCCGGCATGGCCCACCTTCCTGATCCCCGTGGCCCGCTTGACCCGGCCCACCACGGCATTCGACGTCATTCCTTCCGGCTTGTCCACCACGAGGAAGCCCCTGGTCATCGATGGGCCTCGATCCTCTTCCGCACTTCGTCGATGGCGACCTCGGGATCACCCTCGTGGGTGAACCCGGAGGCGAGACGATGTCCCCCGCCACCCAGCTCCGCGGCCAGCGCCCCGACGTCGGTACCACCCCGGGAGCGAAGGCTGACCTTGACCCTCTCGTCGGCGTGGACCTTGGCCAGCACCGCCACATCGGCCTCCTCGGCGAGACGGAGCGTGTCGATCAGTTTGTCGATGTCCCCCCAGTCGACTCCGGCCTCATCGAGGTCGCCTTGGGTGATGACCGTGGAGACCAGGCTCAGCTCGGGGTCGAGGACGGCCCTGGCCAGCGCGACGCCGGCAGCCTTCAGATAGCCGAACGGAGCCTCCTCGTAGACGTTCTGGCTGATCTGCTCCGGTCTTGCCCCGGCCGCCACCAGTCTGGCACCCAGCTCCAGGGTCGATGGCGTGGTGTTGGCATACTGGAACCGGCCGGTGTCGGTCACCAGGGCGGTGTGAAGACAGGTGGCGATCTCCGGTGTGATGGGCCATTCGAGCACGTCGATGAGCTCGACCACCAGCACCGCGGTGGCGGCCGCCTCGGGATCGACGAGGGTGATGTCGCCGAATCCCTCGTTTGTGACGTGGTGATCGATGACGATCAGGGTCCCTGCCTCCCCGGCCGGGGAGCCGAGCTCGGCGAGACGGTCCTGGGATCCGGCGTCGAAGACGACCATGGTCTCAGGCGTCCCGGGGAAACGGTCGGGGTCGACCAGGAGGCCGACGGGGAGAAACGAGAGATTGCCCGGCACGACGAAGGGGGAACCGAAGCTGGCCACCACCACCTTGCCCGCGTCGCGGGCCGCCAGCCCGAACCCGATCATGGACCCCAGCGCATCACCGTCCGGACCGACGTGACATCCGAGCGCCAGCTCCCGGCTCCCGGCGATGGCCGCCGCCGCCTTCTCCATGACCGCCGGGTCAATCATCCGGCTCTGCTTCCTCTCCTCGGAGGGAACGGAGGATGGCATCGATCCTCTCCCCTCCGGTCACCGCGGGATCGACGGCGAACTCCAGGGTCGGTGTGTACTTAATCCTCACCTGATCGGCGATTGCGGACTGGAGCCGGCGGGAGGCGCGGTCGAGGGCGGCAAGAGCGGCAGAGGCGTCGCTGGCGAGAACGTCGATGTAGACGACGGAATGTCGCAGGTTGGGGCTGGTCTCGACACCGGTGATCGAGACCATCTCCAGACGGGAGTCGTTCAGGCGCTCGATCTCCTCGGCGATCACCTCACGGAGGATGGAGTTGACCTTGAGCATGCGAGGGCGGGTGTCTCTCATTCCGGTTCTTCCATCTCGCTGATCTGAACGTGGAGGACTTCGACCTCCATTTGCTCATCAAGGTAGCGACGCAACCTGGAAATCTGCATGGCCAGGCTCGTGCCGTCGGGAGCAACTATGGCCACCCCGACGGCGGCCCGCTGCCACAAGTCGTGATGGTCGACCTCGGCGACGCTATACGACCCGAGATGTCGCAGCCCCTCGATGAACGGCCTGAGCATGGCCCTCTTCTCCTTGAGCGACTGGGGGGTGGGCAGATGAAGCTCGACCCTCAAGGCCGCGGCTCGCATCAGGTCCGGGCCACCTCACGGATCAGGTAGGCCTCGATGCTGTCGCCTTCCTTGATGTCGTTGTAGTTCTCGAGGCCGACACCGCACTCGAAACCGGCGGCAACCTCGCGCACGTCGTCCTTGAACCGCTTCAACGAGGAGATGACGCCGTCATGGATGACAACGCCGTCACGTATCAACCGCGCCCGGGCGCCACGCTGGACGATACCCTCGATCACGTAGCAACCGGCCACGGTCCCGGCGCGTGGCACCTTGAACACGGCCCTGACCTCCGCCGTTCCCAGCACCTGCTCCTGCTCCTCGGGGGCGAGCTGGCCTACCAGCATCTGCTCGATGTCGTCGAGGAGCTCGTAGATGATGCCGTAGGTGCGGATCTCGACATTGGCCGCTTCGGCGGCCTTGCGCGCCTTGGGCTCGGGACGGACATTGAAGCCCACGATCACCGATTCGGTGACCTCGGCCAGGGTGACGTCGTTCTCGTTGATCCCGCCGACTGCCCCATGCAGCATCTGGATCTTCCCACCCTCGCGTTCGATCTTGGAGATCGAGTCACGCAGGGCCTCCAACGATCCCTGTGCATCGGCCTTGATGATGACGTTCAACGTGGCCTCTTCGGTGCGAAGCTGATCGAGGAGCGTCTGGAGACGATCCCGGGCCGAGGGCATCGCCTGGCTGACGGACTTCAGCTCCTCCTGACGCTCGGCGGCGATCCGACGTGCCTCCCGGTCGCTCTCGACGACGGTGAAGAAGTCACCTGCGGCGGGCACCTCGTCCCAACCCATGATCTGCACCGGTGTCGAAGGGCCGGCCTCTTTGATCTGGTTGCCGTTCTCGTCCATGAGCCCGCGGGCCCGACCCGAGACGGCGCCCGCCACGAACGGGTCTCCAGTCCTCAATGTGCCCCGCTGGATGATGACCGATGCCACCGGTCCCCTTCCCCGCTCCAACTGTGCCTCGACCACGACACCCGACGCCTCCGTGTTCGCCTTGGCCTTGTACTCCTCGAGCTGGGCGATCAGGTCCACGACCTCGAGCAGATCGTCGACGCCCTCGCCGGTGAGAGCAGAGATCTCGACGCTGGGGACGTCGCCGCCGAGCTCCTCGGTTATGACATCATGCTCGGTCAACTCGGTGCGCACCCGAAGCGGGTCCGCTCCCGACAGATCGATCTTGTTGACGGCGACGACCAACTTGACGTTCGCCGCCTTGGCATGGGAGATGGCTTCGACGGTCTGGGGCATGACACCGTCGTTGGCCGCAACGACCAGGACCACGATGTCGGTGATGTTGGCGCCGCGGGCGCGGAGCGAGGTGAACGCCTCGTGACCGGGGGTATCGATGAAGGTGATGGGATGCCCGTTGACATCCACCTGGTAGGCGCCGATGTGCTGGGTGATCCCGCCCTGCTCTCCTTCGACCACGCTCGTCTTCCGTATGGTGTCGAGAAGGGTGGTCTTCCCGTGATCCACGTGGCCCATCACGGTCACCACCGGGGGCCTGGGCACCATGTCGGAGACTTCGTCGTCGAAGACGGGGCGCTCTGCCACCGCCGGGGCGGGTGGCGGGTCTTCGATCTCGACCATGAAGCCAAACGACTCGGCCACCTGGTCGATGAGGGCGGCGGACATCGTCTGACCCGCCCCCACCGGCTGGCCCCGGGTGAGGAGCTCGGCCACCACGTCCTTGGCCGGGACACCGAGGGCATCGGCGAACTGGGCCACGGTGGCGCCCGATGGGACCGAGACGATCTGGACCTCTGCCGGGGAGGAGACGACAGGCTCCGGCTCTATCTCGACGGCGGGCCTGCCCTCGGGCTCGACCACTTCGACTTCCGGCTCGTCGCCGGCGATGGCGAGCCTGAGCAGCTCCGCCGACTCGTCGTCGAGCCCGGAGGAGGCAGTCTTCACTTCGATTCCCAGGTCCAAGGCCTGGTGGAGGAGCTCCTTGGAGTCCACACCGAGGTCCCGGGCTAGCTCATAAACCCTCACGCTTCGAACTCTCTATTCGCTCTCGTCGTCCTCGTCGGCGATGACGACCGCATCCTCGTCGTCGGAGGCCGTTTCGCTCAATTCCACCGGGTCCTCGGCGGGTGTCTCTGTCTCAGCCGGGACGGAGGCCTCACCCTCGGGCTCGACTGGCGCCGTTTCCGGGACCGGCTCCCCTGGGGCCGCCTCGACCTCCTCGACCCCCTCGTTGTCGGACCGGATGTCGACCTTGTACCCGGAGAGACGGGCGGCGAGTCGTGCGTTCTGACCTTCCTTGCCGATGGCGAGTGACAGCTGATGCTCGGAGACGACAACGTCGGCGGTCTTCGTCTCCTCGTCAATGTGGACCTCCTTGACCTTGGCCGGCCCCAAGGCCTCGGCGATGAACTGGCCGATGTCGTCACGCCACTGGACGACGTCCACCTTCTCCCCTCGCAACTCGTTGACCACCTGACGGACCCGGGACCCGCGAGCGCCGACACAGGCTCCCTTGGGGTCGACGTTGGGATCGTGCGAGATGACGGCGATCTTGGTCCTGTGACCAGGCTCCCGGGCGATGTTGACGATCTCCACCGTCCCGTCGGTCAGCTCGGGAACCTCCAGCTCCAGAAGCCTCCTCACCAGGTCCGGATGGCTACGGGAGACCACTATCTGGGCTCCCTTCGTCTCGTTGCGCACCTCGAGTATGAGCGCCTTGACCCGGTTGCCACGCTCCAGACGCTCGAAGGGAATCCGCTCCGAGCCGGGAAGGATGGCCTCGGCGTCACCCAGGTCGAGGATGACGGAGCGATAGTCGACCTGCTGCACCAGCCCGGTCACCAGGTCGCCCTCACGACCCTCGTACATCTCGAATACGTGCTCCCGCTTGGCCTCACGCAGCTTGTGCTGCATCACCTGCTTGAACGACTGGGCGGCGATCCTGCCAAAGGCCTCGCCCTCGGGGGTGTCCTCCCATTCGGACACGACGTTCCCGTCCTCGTCCAGCTCCTGGGCGTAGACGATGACCTCGCCGGAGTCGGGGTCGATGGTGACTCGGGCCTCCTCCGCCGCCCCCGGGCTGCGCTTGTATGCGGCTACCAGGGCATTGGCGAACGCGTCGAGGATGGTGTCGATGGCCACGCCTCGTTCCCGGGCCAGGACCTCGATCGCCTCCATCATCGTGTCGAGCTTCATCGTTCTCCTTCAGTGGCCCGGCTTGGGGGCCTTTTCCCACCTGAACACCGTCTTTGCGATGAGTACCTCTTCGTAGTCGACAACCACTCGCTCCTGGTCGCTCTCGACCGTGAAAGTGTCTTCATCGGCCTCGGTGAGAACCCCGCGGACGGTGGTCTTCTCCTCGCCGTCGACGATCTTGACCACTACCTCACGACCCAACGACTTGACGTAGTGGGCGGGGCGGCGGAGATTCCTCTCCAGACCTGGTGAGGTCACCTCGAGCCGGTAGGCGTCGTCGAGCTCCGTCTCGTTGTCGAGCAATCTGGAAAGACCACGTGAGACGTCGGCCAGACGGTCGATGTTCACGTCCTCCCCGTCGACGACGACGCGCAGGAGCCTTCCCTGCCCGCGACCGAGCAACTCGACGTCGTCGAGCTCGAGCCGTTCGGCGGCTAGATAGGGCTCCACCACCGTCCAGATGTCCGAAACCGTTGTCAAAATCCCTGCTCCTGGCTTCGTCGCCACACAAAAATTCAGGCGGGTGCCAAAGGCGCCCACCTGGTTCAAAGCGTCCTGTTGTCTTGAGGCATTATAGGCCGACTTCGGGGCTCCGCTCAACGCCGGCAGGACCCCCAACCAGGGCCGAGCGGGGAGCTTCGACCTATCAGGCGGTCAGCCTCTTTCACCGCCGCGGCGCTGGGAAACGACCAGCTCGGTCAGCCGGGACACCACAGCGTCCAGCGCAACCTCTGCCGTGTCGAGACCTCGGCGGGTCGTGACCTCGACCACACCCTCCTCCACGCCCCGCGGACCGACGGTCACCCGATAGGGGATCCCGATCAGCTCGGCGTCGGCGAACTTGACCCCGGGCCGCTCTGCCCGCTCGTCGATGAGCACCTCGATACCGGCGTCCTGGAGCTCGAAGTACAACCTCTCGGCGGCGGAACCGGTGGCCTCGTCATCGGCCCGGACCACGGTGATGACCACCTCATACGGTGCAACCGAGACCGGCCAGATGATGCCTTTCTCGTCATGAGAGGATTCGACGACCGCCGCCATGGCCCGCTCGACGCCAATCCCGTAGGAGCCCATGATGATGGGATGACTCGCCCCGCTCTCGTCCTGGACGAGGGCCCCGAACGCCTCTGAGTACTTGGTGCCGAGCTTGAATATGTGGCCCACCTCGATGCCCTTCCACAGCTCGAGGGGGCCGGCACAGACCGGGCACGGCTCGCCCGAGGAGACCGCTCTCAGATCGGCCCAGAGAGTGACCGCGATGTCGCGTTGGACGTCGACCCCGGAATGATGCCAGTCGTCCTCGTTGGCCCCGGTGACCAGGTTCGCCCGACCCCGGAGCGCCTCATCGGCGATGATCCTCGTCTCTTTGACCCCGACCCCGCCCAGACTGCCCGGATCGGCCCCGAGCAGTTGCCTGATCTCCTCGGCAGTGGCGGCCCGGGCTTCGACCGCGCCAGTCGCATCGAGCAACTTCTGCTCCTGGAGGTCGTGGTCGCCCCTGAGCAGCACCAGGACCTCCTCTCCATCCAGGATGTAGACCAGTGTCTTGACCTGGCGCTCCGGCGCCGCCGTCTCGGGTTGGGCCTCGGCCAGGGAGCGGATGGTGCGCAGACCCGGGGTGGGGAACCGCCCCAACGCCGTCGGCTCACCATCGTCGATGTCGCCCATTGCCGAGGTGGCCCGCTCCACGTTCGCCCGATAGCCGCAATTGGCACAGGTGACGATCCAGTCCTCGCCGGCGTCGCTGCGGACCATGAACTCGACCGACTCGGAGCCTCCCATCGCACCAGAAGACGCCTCCACGTCGACCGGGTCGAGCCCACAGCGGCGAAAGATCTTGAAATAGGCCTCGCGATGCTTGTCGAACCCGGTGTCCAGACCGGACCGCTCCAGGTCGAGGGTGTAGGAGTCCTTCATCGTGAACTCGCGCACCCGGAGCAATCCGGACTTGGGCCGGGGCTCGTCCCGGAACTTGGTCTGGATCTGATACCAGATCTGGGGAAGGTCGCGATATGAGAAGAGCTCGGTGGCGAGGAGGGCGAAGACCTCCTCGTGGGTCATGCCCAGGACGTTGTCGGCGTCCTTACGATCCTTGAGTCGGAAGAGATTGTCCCCCATCAGCTCCCACCGGCCGCTCTTGCGCCAGATCTCGGCCGGGTGCAGCGCGGGGAGCAGGAACTCCTGGCCCCCGATCCGGTTCATCTCCTCCCGGATGATTCCCGCCACCTTGCGTCGCACCAGCTGGCCCAGGGGGAGCATCGAGTAGGACCCGGCGGCGAGCTGGCGGATGAACCCACCCCTGACCAGGAGCTTGTGGCTGACCGACTCGGCATCGGCAGGGGCGTCTCTCAAGGTGGGGATGAAGGCGTTTGACCAGCGCATCTCTTCTAGTACCGATCGGGGTCAGGCGACGGTAGTCGCCGTCTCAATCGGCCTGGGCCACCTCGGCCACCCTGGCCCGGCGGTCCTGTGACCTGTTGGCATCGCCCTGGATCTGGATCAGCTCCTCACGGGTGGCGGCGGCGATCTCGGCGGCATTCGACTCGGCATGGGCGAGACGGCTCTCCACCCCCTCCTCCACGAGCTTGCGCGCCTCGTCGAGCAGGGCCTCCACCATCTCCGACTCGGGAACCACCCGGACCACCTGGCCCTTGATGAAGAGATGGCCCCTCCCCCGCCCGGCGGCGATGCCGATGTCTGCCTCTCTGGCCTCACCGGGGCCGTTCACGACACAACCCATGACCGCCACCTGGATCGGGAGGTTCTCGGCTTCGAGTGCGGCCTGGGCCCGGGTAGCCACGTCGATCACGTCGACCTCGGCCCGCCCACAAGAGGGGCAGGCGATCAGGTCGAGGCCCTTCCGCTCCCGGAGACCCAGGTTCTCGAGGAGTTGGCGCCCCGCCTTGGCCTCCTCGACCGGGTCGGCGGTCAGGGAGAACCGGATCGTGTCGCCGATGCCCTCGTTGAGCAGGGTGGCGATCCCGGCCACGGACTTGATAAGCCCCGCCGGCGGTGGCCCCGCCTCGGTGACCCCGAGATGGAGGGGGTAATCGACGGTCTCCGACAACAGTCGGTAGGACTCGATCATCGAGGGCACGTTGGAGTGCTTGACCGAGATCTTGATGTCCTCGAAGTCCACGTCCTGCAGATAGCGGATCTCGATCAATGCCGAGTCGACCAGGGCCTGCGGGACCGGGCTCCCGTACTTCTCGAGAAGGTCCTTGTCCAGTGACCCTGCGTTGACCCCGACGCGGATCGGGACCCCCCGATCCTTGGCCTCGCGGGCAACGGCCTTGATCTGGTCCTCCTTGCGGATGTTGCCGGGGTTGAGGCGCAGCCCCTGGACGCCGGCCTCGAGGGCTGCCAACGCCAGCCGGTATTGGTAGTGGATGTCGGCGATGATCGGCACCGGGGACCGGGGAACGATCTCGGCCAGACCCTGGGCCGCCTCGACCTCGTTGCAGGTGATGCGAACGATGTCGGCCCCGGCACCGGCCAGGGCGTACACCTGGGCCAGGGTGCCGTCGACGTCGGCCGTCTTGGTGGTGGTCATCGACTGCACCGACACCGGGGCGCCACCACCGACCGGGACGTTGCCGACATGGAGCTGACGGGTCTGGCGGCGTGTGATCATCTCGGATAACGGTATACGGTCATGGGTTCTGGGTTGTGAGTCAACTCATCACCGGTGCCCGGTACCGGGTGCGCGGCGCGCTCAAGTCAGACTGATCGGGTTGACGATGTCGAGGACGATGGCCACGAACCCGAGGAAGGCGAACAAACCGATCACCGCCGCCGCCACCGGGGCCAGTTTCCGCACATTGGCCTCCCGACCGCTGATCTTCTCGTAGGCGGCCACGGCGAAATGCCCCCCGTCGAGCGGGAACAAGGGGAGCAGGTTGATGGTGGCCAGGATCACGTTGACGAAGGCCAGGATCCCGAGAAAGGCGGCCGCCGACTCGGTCTGGGTCCCGATGTTGACGATGCCGATCGGGCTGACCGGGCGGATCTCCTCGTCGACCTCGGTGTCCCCGGCCAGGACCCCCAGGTACTGGGCCAGACTCGACGGCTTGATCATGTCTCCGATCGCCTGGAAGGTGAACCCGATCCCCTGCCAGACCTGGCTCCCGGCGACCCCGACAGCGCCGAAGATCCCGCGCTCACGGGTCTCTATCACCGGAGCCAGCCCGATATACCTGGTGCCGGTGGTTCCGTCGACGAGCTCCCGGTCGATGAGATCGACAGCGAGGATCATCGATTCCCCGCCGCGACTGACAACGATGTCGGTGGGCCCGGCTTCGAGCTCGGCCAGGGCATCCTCGACATCGGACCACGTCTCGACGCGGTGATTGCCGATCGAGACGAGGACATCGCCCTCCTGCAGACCTGCTGCCGCCGCAGGCGTTGGCACCATCTCATCGTCCACTATCGCCGTTTCAACGACCTGATCGATGACGGGTTGCGGCTCGGAGACCCCGTTGACGATGACGATCCCGTAGAAGAGCAGGAAGGCGATGAGGAAGTTCATCCCGACCCCGGCCAGGACCACCACACTCTTCTCCCAGAATTTCTTCTCCCGATACGTGCGGCCGATGTCGGCCGGTGAGATCTCCTCGAGCGGGTTCATCCCGATGATCCTGACGTAACCGCCGAGAGGGACCGCCTTGACGCCGTACTCGGTCTCCCCTCTTCTCCTCGACCAGATCTTGGGCCCGAAACCGAAGAAGAACTCGGTCACCTTCATCCCCACCGCCTTGGCCGCGAAGAAGTGGCCTGCCTCATGAGCGGTGACGAACAGGATGATGGCTGCAGCTGCGGCGAAGCCTCCGAGCATGCGGACACGCTACCCGGCGACGACGGCTAGCAACATGCCGGGGAGATGAGCCCGGCGGCCAGGGACCGGGCTTCCGAATCGGCATCGAGGACATCGTCGATCGTGACCAGCTCCCTCCAGGTGGCGGCCTGCAGGGTGCGCTCCACGACGTCGACGATCCCCAGGAACCCGAGACGACGTTGGAGGAAGGCGGCCACCGCGATCTCGTCGGCCGCATTGAGCACCGCCGGGGCCGAACCGCCCATCCGACCCGCCTGAAAGGCGAGGTCGAGGGCGGGAAAGGTGGTGGTGTCCGGCGGCTCGAAGGTGAGGGCCAGCCCGGCCAGGTCGAATGGTCTGGCCGGAGAAGGTGAGCGGGCCGGGGCGGTCAGTGCGTACTGGATCGGGATCCGCATGTCGGGATGGCCCATGTGCCCCTTCAACGACCCGTCGACGAGCTCCACCGCCGAGTGGAGGATGGACTGGGGGTGGATCACCACGTCGATCCGGTCGTAGTCCATGTCGAACAGATAGTGGGCCTCGATCACCTCCAGCCCCTTGTTGAACAACGTGGCGGAGTCGATGGTGATCCGGTTCCCCATGTCCCAGGTCGGGTGGGCAAGCGCCTCCTCCGGGGTGACATCGGCCAGCGAATCCCGGGATCGGCCTCGAAACGGCCCCCCCGATGCGGTGAGGATCAGACGAGCCACCGACTCCGGGGCCTCGCCGGCCAGACACTGGAGGAGGGCCGAGTGTTCGCTGTCGACCGGGACCAGCTCGCCCCCGTGCTCGGCCAGCACCCTCTTCACCACGGGGCCACCGGCAACCAGGCTCTCCTTGTTGGCCAGGGCGACCCGATTCCCGCTCTCCAGGCCGGCAACGGTGGCTCGTAGACCGGCGGCCCCGACGATCCCGTTGACGATTACCGCACCGGGAGTGCGGGCGGCGTCGATCACGGCATCGGCGCCGAGCTCGACCGGTCGCCCGACCAATGCCTCGAAGTCCCGCCGCTCGTCAGAGGTCCCCCCGGCGGCGATGACACGGGCGGAAGGGTGGGTGGCGGCGAGGGCGGCGAGCTTGGCCGAGGGCGATCCGGCGGCGAGGGCCGAGATTTCCAAGCCGAGAGCGGAGGCGACCTCGATGGCCTGGGAACCGATCGACCCGGTCGCCCCCAGAACCACCACCTGGAGGGTCACAGCAGCCCGAAACCGCGAAACAAGAAGTAGACAGCCGGTACCGCGAACAGGAATCCGTCGATACGGTCGAGCATCCCACCGTGGCCGGGCAAGACCGATCCCATGTCCTTGACACCGAGTGATCGCTTGACCATCGACTCGGCGGCATCGCCGATCGGGGCCACCACACCGACCAGGGCGCCCGCCAGAAGGCCCTTGGCGATGCCGATCTCCTCCCAGGCGGGGAAGGTGACGAGGATGGTGGATACGACCAGACCGGCGACGAAGCCACCGAGCAGCCCCTCGACGGTCTTGGTGGGCGAGATCAGCGGCGACAGCTTGCGCCGGCCGAAGGCCCTCCCCACGAAATATGCCCCGGTGTCGTTGCCGGCGACGAGAAGCACGACGAAGAGGATGTAGGCGACCGGATGGGGACCGAAGGCGATCAGGATGGCAAAAGAGAGCATCCCCACCCACGCCATGCCGCCAACCGTGACCGCTGCGTCCTCCAACGGCTGACGTCTGGGTGAGAGGGCGAGGAAGAGCACGGTGGCGACGGCGTAGGCGGCCGCCCATCCGGCGATGGCCACCGGACCGGAGATGTGGGCGCCAACACCCATGAACACCACCCCGAGCAGACCGAACAGGGCCAGCGGCCGGCTGTCGTCCGAACGGACGGTGGCGTAGAGCTCTCCGGCGGCCACGACCGTCACGAGGATGACAAAACCGCTGAACCACCAGCCTCCGAGCAGGAGGCTCCCCAGGAACATCCCGAAGACCACCAACCCCGTGGCCCCCCTCATCGCCAGGTCACTGGTTGCTGCCTGCTCCGAGGCCTCGTAGTCCTCCTCGGTGTCGGCCCGGGCGCCTGTGACGTCCTCGAAACCGACCAGACCGCTGTCCACCCCGGGCACCGTGGCCGCAACGGCCTGCTGCTCCCATTCCTCCTCGGCGGCTCGGCTCACCTCCTCGGCCAGCCCCTGGTACTCGTGAGTGGTCGACCCGGTGTACTGGTTGGTCTCGTAGTCGTCGAGATCCCGGGGCAGGCTCATGGCCTCGTAGTCGCCGGGGTCCACCTGGTCGGCGCCGTCATCTGTCTCCTCGTCCTCGGCGGCTTGGTCATCCGAACCTTCATCATCCTCTGAGATCAGAGGCAAGGTGAACACCTCGGCGTCCTCGTCTTCGGGCGGGCGCCCGACGTTCTTCTCTTCGTTCGGTGTCTGCTCGTCCAAATCAGACCTCGAGGAGCTCTTCTTCCTTGTGGCCGAGGAGAAGATCGATCCGCTCCACGTACCGATCGGTCAACTTCTGCAGCTCTTCCTCACCACGACGGATGTCGTCGTCGGAGATCTCGCCGTGCATCGCCTCCATGTCGGTCTTCGAGTGGCGACGTATATTCCGCACTGCGACTCGTCCCTCCTCTGCCATGTTCCTCACCACCTTGATGAGGTCCTTGCGTCGCTCCTCGGTGAGCGGCGGGAAGGCGATGCGGATGACATTTCCGTCGGTGGAAGGGTTGAGGTTGAGCTCGGAGGTCTGCAAGGCCCTCTCGATGTCGCTCACCGTCGATTTGTCGAAGGGCTGAACCACCAGCATCCTCGGCTCCGGCACCGAGATCGAGGCCAGCTGCTGGAGCGGTGTCGGCGATCCATAGTACTCGACGGTTATTCGTTGCAGGAGCTGAGGGTTTGCCCGCCCCGTGCGCACGGTGGAGAACTCAGAGGCCACATGGTCGGTGGCCTGCTCCATCTTGTGCTCGGCCTCGCTCAAGAGGTCCCTGATCAATCTTCGCTCCTCGTCAGTGGATCACGGTGCCGATCTTCTCCCCGCTCACCGCTTTGACGATGTTGCCAGGTGTGATCATGTCGAAGACGACGATCGGCACACCGTGCTCCTTGCACATCGTAACGGCGGTGGTGTCCATGACCCGTAGCTCCTCGGAGATGAAGTCCATGTAGGACAGCTCTTCGCGGCGCCTGGCATCACTGTTGGCCTTGGGATCGGAGTCGTAGATGCCGTCCACCTTGCTCGCCTTGAGAAGGGCGTCGGCGCCGACCTCGACAGCTCGCAGGGCGGCGGTGGTGTCCGTGGTGAAGAACGGGTTCCCCGTCCCGGCGGCGAATATGACGACACGGCCCTTCTCGAGATGACGGATGGCGCGAAGACGGATGTAGGGCTCGGCGAGCTCTTGCATGGTGATGGCGCTCTGCACCCGGGTGGGCACACCCGCCTTCTCCAGGGCGTCACGAAGTGCCAAGGCGTTGATCACGGTGGCCAGCATCCCCATGTAGTCGGCCGAGGCCGGATCCATTCCCTTCGCCGCCTGGGACACGCCCCGGAAGATGTTGCCCCCGCCGACAACCACCGCGATCTCGACGCCGCTGGCATGGGCCTCGGCTATCTCCTCGGCGACACGGACGACGGTTTGGGGATCGATGCCGTAGCCGACCTCCGGGTCGGCGAAGGCCTCACCCGAGAGCTTGAGCAGCACTCTTCTCACCGGAGGTTGGGACACAATCTGCCTCCTATTCGCCGACGGCGAGACGTGACATCCTGCGCACCGAGATGTTCTCGCCCATCTTGGACGCGAGCTGAGCCACCATGTCGCCGACAGTGCCGTCGAACTTCTCCGAGTTCACGAATTTCTGGTCATAGAGGACGTTCTCGGCGTACCAGGCCTCGATCTTGCCGTCGACGATCTTGTCGACGACGTTCTCCGGCTTGCCCTCGGCCACCGCTTGACGTGCGATCAGCTCCCGCTCCTTGGCGACCGCGTCCTGGTCGACCTCGTCACGTGTGACCCAGACCGGGCGGCCCCAGCTGACGTGCATCGCGATGTCGTCGGCGACCTGACGGAACTCCTCGTTCTTGGCCACGAAATCTGTCTCGCATGCCAGCTCGACGAGGACGCCCAGCACCGGCCGGTCGTTCTGGACATGGATGTAGCTCCCAACGGCGCCCTGGGTCGCCTCACGATCCGCCCGTTTCGCCGCCTTGGCCTGACCCCGCTCCCGGAGCAGCTCGAACGCCTTCTCCATGTCGCCACCCGCATCGGTGAGCGCCTGCTTGGCGTCCATTATCCCCACACCGGCGTCCTGTCTCAGCTTTTGGACGTCCTTGGCGTCAAACTCAGCCACCGGCCGTCTCCTCCGCCGCGTCGGGCTCGGGGGTGGTCTCGGCGGGGGCGGGAGTCGTCTCATGCTCGAAGTCGACCGTCATGTCGTCGGTCTCGCTGTCGCCCTTGGCTGCCTTGGCGCCGGCCAGACGTCTTCCCTCGATGGCCGCATCTGCCATGGCGCCTGCCACCAGATCGGCGGCACGGATGGCATCGTCGTTGCCGGCGATCACGTAGTCGACGAGGTCGGGATCGCTGTTCGAGTCCACGAGGGCGATGACGGGCAATCCGAGACGGGCGGCCTCGGTGACTGCTGTCGTCTCGGTGTTGACGTCGACGATGAACACCGCATCCGGCGTTTTCTGCAGATCGACCACCCCGCCCAGGTTCTGCTCGAGCTTGGCCATCTCACGGCGGAGCTTGAGCCGCTCCTTCTTGGGAAGGGCGTTGATCTCGCCGCTGGACTCGAGACGGCGCAGCTCACGCATGTAGAAGATCCGCTTCTGGATCGTTTGGAAGTTGGTCAGCATCCCCCCGAGCCAGCGATAGTTGACGAAAGGCATGCTGGAGCGGGTGGCGTGCTCGGCCACCGCCGCTTGCGCCTGCTTCTTGGTCCCGACGAAGAGGACCGTCCCCCCGTTTGCCGTGAGATCCTGGACGTACTTGGTGGCCTCGGCGATTTGGTCCACCGTCTGGCGCAGGTCGATGATGTGGATCCCGTTGCGCTCCCCGTAGATGAAGGGGCGCATCTTGGGGTTCCATCGCCGGGTCTGGTGCCCGAAATGGACACCGGCCTCCAAGAGCTGCTTCATTGTGACTGCAGCCACAACCATTCCTTTCTGGTTTGTTCCTCCGCCTGCCGGCAGGGCCCACCCGAGTCTTCGAGTGACCCTCTTTCGGGACGCGCCCGACCAGTGAGGGTTAGCAAGCGTGCGTGATGACCCGGATTGTACGGGCAGGGGGACCGGTTGGGTAATCGTCTGCGGCGGTCAGCCCCAGGAGGGCTCGCCGAGACGATTGCGCAGCGACATCATCGTCTTGGCGTGGATCTGGCACACCCGGGACTCCGTGACACCGAGCACGTCGCCGATCTCGGCCAGGGTCATCCCCTCGTAGTAGTAGAGCGTCACCACCAGACGCTCCCGTTGGGGCAGACGGTTGATGGCGTCGACCAGGCCATGTCTGGTCTCCTCTGCCTGGAAGGCGGTCTCGGGTGAGACACCCGTAGGGTCGGCCAGCATGTCCCCGACCGAGGTCGAGGTGTCGGACCCGACGAACTCGTCGAGTGCCGCGATCCCGGAACGGCCGATCTCGGCCAGGGCGCTCTGCAGGTCTTCGACCTCCATCTCCAGACTTTCCGCCAGCTCCTGGTCGGTGGGCGCCCGCTGCAGGCTGTGCTCCAACTCGGCGATGGCGCTCTCGATCTGCCGTGCTCGAGAGCGCACCGAGCGTGGCACCCAGTCCAGGGCCCGCAGCTCGTCGAGGATCGCCCCCTTGATCCGGTTGATGGCGTAGGTCTCGAACTTGAATCCCCGCTCCAGCTCGAACTTGTCGATGGCATCGATCAGGCCAAACAGCCCATAGCTGGCCAGGTCGTTCTGATCGACCGAACGGGGCAGTCCCGCCCCCACCCGACCCGCCACATACTTGACCAAAGGCGAGTAATGAAGGATCAGACGCTCACGAGCATCGGCATCGGCCGATGCCTTGAAGCGCTCCCACAGGGCATCGACCTGGTTGGTCTCAGGCCCTTGGGTGGCTTCGGTCATAAGTTCCTCTCAAGTGCTGGCGGGTCACGGCAGTGTATATCTGGGTCGTCGCCAGGTCGGTATGTCCCAGAAGCTCCTGCACGGCGCGCAGGTCGGCTCCTCCTTCCAGGAGGTGAGTGGCGAAGCTGTGACGGAGGGCATGGGGGAAGGTGGCCACCCGGTTTCTGACCACGGAACGGATACCCCTGGTGCCAAGTGGCCCACCCCTGACCCCCACCCAGAGAGCGGTCCCCGCCTCGGATCCGGCCATCTGTGGCCGGCCCCGCCTCACATATCGACGGACCGATTCCTGGGCGGGCCGGCCGATGGGGACCCGGCGAGTCTTCCTTCCCTTGCCCACGACGGTGATCATGTCGCCGCCGACGTCATCGAGCGTGAGCGAGGCCAGCTCCGAGATGCGCAGGCCGGTCGAGTACAGGGTGTCGATCAAGGCTCTGTCCCGAAGCCCCACGGGGGTGGTCGGGTCGATGGTCTCGATGGCGAGGATCACGGTCCTCGTGGGCAGGGCATGGGGAAGCGGCTTGTCCAGTCTGGGCCGGGACACGCCCTCGAAGGGGTTCACCGACGTCGAGCCGCGACGACCGGTGTCGTTGTAGAAGGAGCGGACGGCGGAAGCCTTCCTCGTCATCGAGCGCTTCGAATAGCCGTCGTCTGCGAGGAAGGCCAGATACCGGCGTGCATGCCGACGCTCCACGGCGCCGATCGAGCCGACCCCCTCCCTGTCGCAGTAGGCGAAGAACTGGGCCAGATCCCGTCGGTAGGCATCGATGGTGTGGGGCGACAGCTCCCGTTGATCACGCATGCGAGTCAAGAAATCGCCGACCGGTTCGTCGGCCCACTGGGGCATCTTGGGAAGACTCACCGTATGGATGCTATTGGCGAGTCACGCCCCAGGGAGGACAAGGTTCCCGGATCGGCGGATCTCCCCTGCGATTTCCATCCGGGCCACTCGGGCAAGAGCTTCGGTCGGAGTGCAGCCCCACATCCCCGGGAGGTCATCGATAGCCACCCCCGTCAGCGGGATGTCGGTCCCGGTTCGGCGCCAGGAGCGGGGCGGCGCTCCCAGGGTCAGCTCCAGCTCGACGAGCAGGTCGTCGACACCCAGAACCGGGTGGGCGCCGTCTCTTATCAGGCGATTGCAGCCCACCGAAGCGGGGCGGTCGACGTCGCCTGGCACCACGAGCACAGGGCGGCCCAGCTCGGCCCCAAGCCGCGCCGTTATCAACGCCCCACCCTTCTCCCCGGCCTCGACGACGACCACGGCGGAGGCGATGGCGGCGATTATCCGATTCCGGGCCGGGAACCGCCATCGGTCGGGGCGGGTCCCCGGCGGGTACTCGGACATCACCGCGCCGTGACCGTCGAGGATCTGGTGGTAGAGCCGCGCGTTCTCCGCCGGGTAGATGACATCGACTCCCGAACCGAGGACGGCCACCGCCTCTCCCCCAGCACGGACGGCGCCGCGGTGAGCGGCGGCATCGATGCCACGGGCCAGGCCACTCACGGTCGTCCATCCCGCACCGGACAGGGCACTTCCGAATGCCTCGGCCAGGGTCAGCCCGTAGCGAGTGCATCTCCTGGTGCCGACCACTGCCACGGCCGGAGCCGCTGTCGTCTCCCCTTTGACGTACAGCTCCGGCGGGTCCTCCAGGTCGAGCAGCCCGACGGGGTAGGCGAGGTCGCCGGGGCCGATCAGCCGGTGGTCATTCATCCCGCCACTCGCCGCGGAGCCCGATCGCTTCCGCCATGTGGTGCTCCTCCACGCGGGCGGCTCCCTCGAGATCGGCGATGGTCCGCGCCACCCGCCGCACCCGGTCTGCCCCCCGGGCGGTCAGGAGGGCGTTGCCCACCGCCGTTGTCACGAGGTGGCGCGCCGTATCCGACTCGATCCCGTCACGGGCCGGGTCGAGATGGCGATTGATCCGCCCCCGTTCCAATTGTGCGGCCCTGGCCGCCTCGACGCGGGATGACACCAGCGAGCTCGGCTCTCCTTCCGGCCCCGAGTACTCGCCTGGCTCCACCCTGCCGACGTGAACGATGAGGTCGAATCGGTCGAGCAGGGGGCCCGAGATGCGTGCCCGGTACCGACCCCTGATGGCGGGCCGACAGTCGCAAGGCCTTCTCCCATCGCCGTAATAGCCGCAGGGACACGGGTTGGTAGCGGCGAGCAGTTGAAACGATGCCGGGAAGTCGAGGGACATGCCCCGCCGTGCCACCGATACGACACCCTCCTCCAGCGGCTGGCGCAAAGTGTCGAGATGACCTCGGGGGAACTCGGCCAGCTCGTCGAGGAAGAGGACGCCGCGGTGAGCCAGCGACGCCTCGCCTGGGACCGGGTTGCCGCTCCCCCCGCCGACCAAGGCCGCCTTGGAGGCGGTGTGATGCGGAGAGCGGAAGGGTGGGGTGTAGTCGAGACCTCGGCGACGGCCGGCGGCGGCCCACAGCATGGCTGTTTCCACCGCCTCATGGCTGGCCAGCGGGGGGAGGATGCCGACCATGCGACGGGCGAGCATGCTCTTCCCCGACCCGGGCGGGCCATGGAGCAGAAGATGATGCCCACCCGCGGCAGCCACCTCCAGTGCACGTCTCGCCATCACCTGACCCCTGATGTCTGACAGGTCGAGGCTGGTCTCACCTGAAACGGGCCGACCCGGGCGAGCCGGCTCGACGTTCTCCAGCCCGCCGCGCAGAAGACCCACCGCCGCGGCCAGACTGGCCACGCCGTAGGCCCTGGCCCCGGGAATGGATGCCGCCTCACCGGCCGCCGCCAAGGCGACCAGACAAGGGACATTCTCCCGGGCGCTGAGCACACCGGCGCCAAAGGCGTTGGACCCAGGTCTCACTCCACCGTCGAGGGCCAGCTCCCCGACCACCACGGTGTGGCGCAGATCCGGGATCTCCCGACTGGCGGCCAGGATGCCCAGCGCTATCGGAAGGTCGTAATCGGTCCCGCCCTTGGGCAGATCGGCCGGAGCGAGGTTGACCGTCACCGTCCGGTTGGGGAATCGGATGCCGGCCGAGGCCACCGCCGCCCGCACCCGGTCCTTGGCCTCGCGGACGGCTGTGTCAGGCAGGCCCGACAGCTTGAACGCCTCGTTCTGACGCCCGACGTGGGCCTCGACTCGAACCGGCCGGGCATCTCCCCCGACGAGCGCCACCGATGTGGCAGCCGCGTACATGGTGGTGAAGGTACGGGGCGGGTGGGTCGGTTTGAAGGGGTCCGAGGCCCGGATCGCCGCGACTAACTGTGGATTCAGGTTTACCGTCCCCTCCGGCTCCCTTGGGTGCCACTTGTCATGAGCTACGACCGAGCCCAAGCCCCGCCCCAGCCGATCCGCCGTCGCCGGCGCACCCACGGCCAGCGCTGGACGATTCGCATCCTGTTGACCCTGGTGCTTGTGACCGCCGCGTTGGTGGCCCTGGCGGTGATCGCAGATTTCCAGATGAGAGACGCCGGGCGGCTGCCTTCGCTGGCCGAAGGGGACGGGGTGTATCTCATCGTCGGAAGCGACAGTCGCGAGAACCTCCCCGACGATCTGGATGAGGGCAACTTCGGCGACTTCGCCGGGGCCAGGGCCGACGTCATCATCCTGGCCCAGGTTGTCGACGGTCGTCGTCAGTTGTTGTCGATCCCCCGGGACCTGAAAGTCGACATACCCGGCCAGGGCGTCAACAAGATCAACGCCGCTTACGCCTTCGGTGGGCCCGATCTCCTGGTGGAGACGGTGGCCGGCGCGACGGGGATCCGGGCCAATCACTATCTGGAGGTCGAGTTCGGCGGCTTCGCCGGCATCGTCGATGCCCTCGGCGGGATCGAGCTCGACTTCCCCTATGCGGCTCGGGACGCCAAGTCGGGCCTCGCCGTGGAAGCCGGGGCCCAGACGGTCGACGGAGCCACCGCACTCGCCTACGCCCGGTCCCGGAGTTATGAGGAGTTTCGCGACGGGGCCTGGGTCCCCCAGGGAGGGGGCGACGTGGCCCGAGCCGCTCGTCAGCGCGAGGTGCTGACCAAGATCATGGCCGAGTCATCATCTGTCTCGGGTCTGGTCCGCAGCCCACTGGTGTTGAGCGCGGTCGGCTCCCATCTCACCGCGGACTCGGATCTCACCGTGTTCACCCTGGCCCGAACCGGTTGGGCGATGCGCTCCGCTGCCGACACCGACTCGATCACCCTCCCCGTGGTCGGCGCCGACGAGGGAGGGGTCTCATACCTGGTCCGGGACGAGCCGGCAGCATCCGACGTCCTCGCCGCATTCTCGGCCGGTCAACCCCTGCCCGCACCCTAGACCGATACGCCATCTGCGATCGCGATTTGATCCCAGACGACGAAACCGTCCCAGCCGGACTCGTCGGCGGCGAGGGCCAATTCCAGCGTCACTGCAGGCTCGGCCTAGTGCCCGGTTGGGGAACGAAGAGCCGAAGCGCCTCTCGCCGAGGTTGTCGGGTGGATGGCGGGCCCCAAGTCCCGGGTCATGGGACCCGCCGGCAACCCCCCAGTTGCTACAAATCCCCTTGTGCCCGATCCCCACGAGAGGTCACTGAGGTTTCGCGTTACATGAAAGACCGGTCGGGCATAAGGATCGGTGATGGCGATAGGTGCCCGGCCCGAGCTGGCGATGACCGACGATGAGCAGCGATTCATCGAGATCTACCGCCGCTTTGCCAAGCCGATACAGGCCTCCTGCGCCCGGCGCACCGCTGGGTCTCAGGTGGCCGATGCGGTAGCCGAGACCTTCCTGGTCGCATGGCGAAGGATCGACCAGGTCCCCGACGGCGAGACCACCCTCCCGTGGCTCTATGGGGTCGCGTATCGGGTTCTCTCCCACCAGTGGCGGCACAAGGGGCGAACCGGGCGCCTGATCAAGCGACTCCAGGGCCTGGCCGACCTGGAGGGGCTCTCGCCGGAGGTGTTGCTGGTCAGGAGCGAGGAGCACCGGGTGGTGCTCGCCGCCTCGGCCCGCCTGCGACCGATCGACCAGGAGATCCTTCGCCTCACGCTGTGGGAGGAGCTGTCCCACGCCGATGTCGCCATTGTGCTCGGAATCCAGGTCGCGGCCGTCAACAACGCACGTTTCGGCCAGGCCCAAACGGAACAGTGAGTCACACGGGCGCGTAGCATCGGCCCGTGCCCGACCCTCTCCTGGACGCAGCCATCGACGAGGCCGGGCTGGGGTTGGCCGAGGGTGGGATCCCGATCGGGTCGGTGCTGGTGGTCGACGACCAGATCGTGGGTCGGGGGCACAACCGCCGGGTGCAGAGGGGGAGCCCGATCCTGCACGGCGAGATGGACGCCCTCGAGAACGCCGGCCGGTTGGTGGCGTCCGAGTACCGGAGGTCTGTGATCTACACCACGCTCTCGCCGTGTCACATGTGCACCGGGGCGATCCTGCTCTACGGGATCCCCAAGGTGGTGATCGGCGAGAACCGTACCTTCCTCGGCGCCGAGGACCTGCTCCGTGCCAACGGTGTGGAGTTGGTGATCATCGACGACCAGCGCTGCATCGACATGATGACCGGGTTCATCGGGGCCCGCCCTGATCTATGGAACGAGGACATCGGAGAGGTCTAGGCGAGGATGGGGGCGGTGGCCCCTAAGTTCGTTGCCCAACCAGTGCTTTGAGTCTCGGGTCGAGCCCGGATCGGTTGGGCGGGTAGATCTGACCGTCGGGTCTGCGGAACAGGGGTTTGCCGTCCGCATCGTCTTCGATGCTCCACCCGTGCTCATGCAGGAACCGGTGGTGATAGCCACACAACAGGATCAGATTGCAGAGATCAGTCGACCCGCCATCGGCCCAATGCTGCTTGTGATGAGCGTGGAGCCAACCCTTGTGAGGACATCCCGGGAAGCGACAACCCCCATCCCGATACCAGAGTTGGCGTCGCAACCAGGCCGGGATCAGCCGGGAGCGACGACCGATCCCCAACGTTTTCGCATGGCCGTGAACAGTGCATTCGAGGATCGGATCACACGAGAGTCGGCGGGCCGTCTCATTGGCGATCACCGGACCACCCTGAATCTCGGCCACACCGGTCGTTTCCGGATCAGAAGTGAGAGCCTCCAGGTCGGCATGAACCACGATCTGGGTCGGAGCCGCAGAGCCCTCATCACCGGTGGTTGAGCAGAGTTCGACCAGCCCGTCGGCCATCCGGGCCGGATACGGGTCGAACACCCCCGTCTCCGGGTTGGGTGGCATTCGATCCGCTCCGGCCCTGATCTCTGATTCAACCAGTGCCATCTCTGCCCCCGGCAATTCGGCGTTCATCCGGCCCCGGATCCCGTCCAGGGTGTACTGGATCGACAACCAACGGACCCGCCACGCCTCCCGCTCATCCTCGCTACGGGGCGGGTTGGCTCGACGTGCCGCCCGATCCAAGGCGGCGGTGGACAAGCCGAGACAGTCCTCGATCAGCGCTTCTTCGGTGTCCGGCGTCGCCATCTTCGAGATCGCATCCACTTGATCCATGGACAACGCTCCCTCGGCAAACCGGGAACGGAGAACCGGCAGGTCCTGAAGACGACGGGCCACCCGAACCAGCTGAGCAGCCGTGGAATGACGAAACCCGAACCGGGCCGACACCCAGTGAACCAGGTCCCGGGAGCCGTCGGCCAGGAACTGCTGCCCCCGGTCCGCCTCCATCAACCATTCGCAGGCCGCCGCCTGTGCCGCCGCCGACAGAGCAAGGAAGTGCCCGATCCCCCGTTCGACCTGATCGTTCGAATACCTCTCCATACCGACAACGTATCCACGGGTTGGGACAGATTTGGGTTGAAATCGGCCGCTCGGGGAAGAAATCTCAGAAATCCCTTCGCGGGCGCCTCGACTACCTGCCCCTCCAGACGGGGTCGCGTTTGTCGAGAAAGGCAAGGACTCCTTCGCTGGCGTCTTCGGTGCCCAGGGCGACCGATTGGGCCTCACCCTCCCAGGAGAGGGCGTCGGCCAGACTGATCTGGAAAGCGGCGTTGATCGTCTGCTTGGCAAACATCTGAGCCAGTGGGGCGCCGGCCAGGAACCCATCTGCATTCTCAGTCACGCTCTCCTCGAGCGCGTAGACCGGGACCACTTCGGTGACCAGGCCGATCCGCAAAGCCTCTTCGGCTTCGACGATGCGGCCGGACAGAGCCAGATCCTTGGCTCGCTGGAGACCAACGATGCGCGGCAACAGCCACGATCCGCCGAAATCCACGGTGAGGCCCCTCCGGACGAATATCTCCGAGAAGCGGGCCCGCTCCGTCGCCACCACCACGTCACAGCCGAGGGCCAGGTTCATCCCCGCCCCGACCGCCACCCCGTCCACGGCGGCAATCGTCGGCTTGGTGAGACGATGAAGGGCCATGGCGGCAGCGCCCACGACCTTCATCTGGGCGTGACGGTCCTCCACCGATTGGAGCCGGTCGAGACGCGACGGGTCGAGATCGGCGCCGGCACAGAAATCACCCCCGGCGCCGGTTACGACCAGCACCCTCTGCTCCGAGGTCTCGAACGACTCGAAGGCTGCGACCAACTCCTGCCACCCGTCGAACGGGATGGCGTTCTTGCGGTCGGGCCGGTCGATGGTCATCCAACGGACGAGCCCCCGGTCTTCGGTCAGGTACCAGGTCACGGCGATGACGGTAGACAGAGCGGAGTGGGGTTACCGTTCCATCCATGGGCTTCAACCCGTTTCGGGATCACGAGAGGAGCATGGTCGACATCGTGGCCATGGTGATCGCGTTCGTGGCCATCTTCGCGGTCCTGGCATGGGCGATCTTCTCGGGGTGACCGTCACCCCGGTCCAGCCTTATGCGGCCCGCAAGGAGTACGTGTGCCCTGGATGTGAGATGACGATCCTCCCCGGCACGTTCCACATGGTCGTGGTGCCCGACGAGGAGCCGGACCTGCGGCGGCACTGGCACCACGGATGCTGGCACAAGGAGATGCGACGCCGTTTCGGCGTCGCTCAGGCGTCACGTCGCTGAAGACCCCACCAGGTGAGGACGAGACCCAGGGCAGTCCAGCCCAGCACGATCGCCACCGCATGGGCCAGCGAGAGCCCCGAGCCGGGGACCAGGGCGCCGAATCCCCCTCCGAGATCGATCTGGAACAGGGCATTCGTGGCGGCGGAGAGCGAGACGTTCTCCCACGGTCCCCACAAACCGAGGATCGGGTCGATGAAATAGAGGGCGAGGGCGGCGCCGATGGCAGGCCCGACGGACCGGAGTTGGGCCACCGCTCCGAGACCGATCGCCGTCCATGACAGCTCGATGAGCCCGACCTTCCACAGAATCCCGAGCCAGTCCGAAGCCGACGGCCCCCCCTCGCCCGTGACCGCCAGAAGGGTCACCACGGCCCAGCCTGCGATCCCGGCGGCGATCGCCAGCCAGGAGGCGATGGAGAGGACGAAGAATCTTGCCGAGACCTGATACAGACGTCGTGAATCGCGGGTGAGGGCAGTGGCCCACACCGTGCTCCCGAACTCGCTGCCCAGCATCACCACGGCCAGGATCAGGGGGAACCAGGTCTGACCGGCCACCTGCTGTGCCCCGAAGACGTATGCGCCCGGCTTCTCCAGGAGCGGCACGCCCTCGGCCAGCTCAGGAGCGATCCGGGCGAAGATCAGGAGGAAGAAGGCGAGCAACCCCACCAGAGCGGCGAGGATGAGCACCATCACCAGGTAGAGCCGGCGCCGACTCAGCTTGAGATACTCGGCATGGACCAGGCTCACCGCTCCTCCTCCCCGGTCATGCCCAAGAACACCGACTCCAGGGTGGAACGGGCCGGTCGCACCTCGCTCGGGTAGATCCCCGCCTCGGCCAGGACTTTGACGACCCTGCTCCCCTCCTCCTCGTCGACGATGAGGAGGCCCCCATCCTCCCGGACCCCGAGCCCGGCCGCTCTCAGGGCGGCGCCGGCCGCGAGGGGACTGTCGGTGGCGACACGGGTGGCACCACCGGAGAGCATCGCCTCCAGCGGGCCCTGGGTGACCAGCTTGCCGTGATCGAGGACCACGACATAGTCGGCCAGGGCCTCGATGTCGGCAAGGTCGTGGCTGGAGACGACAACGGTCTGCCCGCTGTCGGCGATCTCCCGAAGCCGGGACCTGAATGCCATTTGACCCGCCGGGTCGAGACCGTCCAGAGGCTCATCGAGCAGCAGGAGCTGTGGTTCGCCGATGAGGGCCGCGGCCAGGGCCAGACGCTGACGCATCCCCTTCGAGTACTCGTCGATCTTCCTCCTGGCGTCGGCCTCGAGCCCGACGAAGGCCAGCAGCTCGTCGATCCGCTCGTGGCCGAACCCGAGCTGGTCGGCGGCGATGTTGAGATTGACTCGACCCGTGAGGGCGCGGATCAGCCCCGGCTCCTCGATGATGGCCCCCACCTTCTTGGTCACCTCGAACAGACCGCCCGGGATCTCGTGATCGAGCACCCGGATCTCCCCGGCGTTGATCCGGGTCAGCCCGAGGAGAGAGCGGAACAGTGTGGTCTTGCCGGCGCCGTTGGGACCGAGCAAACCGGTGATGGCGCCTGAGGGGATCACGCAGTCGAGACCATCGAGGGCAGTGGTGGAGCGATACTGCTTGACCAGGCCGTGGACCGAAATCGCAGGGTCGGCCAGGTTCATGTTGGAGCAGCCTCAACCGACATGGAGTCGGCAGTCAACCACAGCCGGGTACCCAGTGGATCACGACATCGTCTGTGCCCATCCGGACCCCCAGGAAGTCGACCCGGGCAGCGGCGACCTTCCCCGCCAGACGACGCACCTGGCGCCGTTTTGTGACGACGACGGCGTCGATCGGGTCTCCTGCACCTGTGATGGTCCTCACCTCGACCACCACCTTCACCCCATGGTCCAGGACGAGAAGATCGAGCTCACCCCGGTCCACCTCGAGGTTGCGCGCCACCAGGTCGAGCCCGTGGTCGGTCAGGAATCGGGCGGCGATCTGCTCACCCGCCGCTCCCACCGCGGCCCGGTCTCTCAGATCGAGATCTCTTGCTGCTCGAGCTCTTCGACGTTCACGTCGCGGAAGGTCAGCACCTTGACGTGCTCCAGGAATCGGGCCGGTCGGAACATGTCCCATACCCATGCGTCTTTCATCTCGACCTCGAAGAAAACCGACCCGTTGGCCTCGCGCACCTCGAGATTCACCTGGTTTGCCAGATAGAACCGGCGCTCAGTCTCCACGACGTACCGGAACATCGGCAGGACGTCGTGGTACTCCTTGTAGATCTTGAGCTCAACCTCGGATTCGTAGCGCTCCAGGTCCTCTTCCATCTTCTCCTCTTCACAAGAGCCGACAGACGATGATATGCACGGCCCGTTGCTTAACAGCTAACAAACCACGGTGACGTTTTCTCAGAAACCGCCGATGTGGGAGATGGGCCAGATGGTGATGAATGCCTCGCCGACGAGATCTTCGAGGGGTATCGGGCCGAACCGCCTGCTGTCGAAAGAGGCATTGCGATTGTCGCCCATGACGAAGACCTCATCGTCACCGACCGTGATCGGAGGCTCGTCGGGCATGAAGACCTCGGGCAGATAGGGCTCCTCGAGCGGTGTCCCGTTCACCACTACCTGGTTGTCGCGGACCTCGACTGTCTCACCGGGCAGCCCGACCACCCGCTTGATCAGGTCCTCGTGTCCCCGAGTCCGGATCCCAACCGCCTCGAGGACCGAGCGGATGACGGCCTCGGGGATCGCCTCGTCGACCTCCTCCTCACGCGGGTCCCGAAAGACGACCACATCGCCCCTCTGCGGCTCGCCCCACTGGTAGGCGAGCTTGTTGACCATCACCCGGTCATTGACCTCGATGGTGGGCAGCATCGACTCCGACGGGATCCAGAACGGCTGGACGAGGAAGGTCTTGATGACGACCGCGATGACCAACGCGGTGAGCAACAGGCCGGGCAGCTCGGCAATGAACGAACGCCGACGACGCGGTTCCGCAGGTGCTTCAGGTACCTGTTCTTCTTCCACAGGGTGCGGAATCGGAGAAGTCAGTCGCGCAACTCCCTGATGCGAGCCGACTTCCCGACCCGGTCCCGCAAGTAGTACAGCTTGGAGCGACGCACATCGCCTCGCCGGACGATCTCGATCCGGGAGATGATCGGGGCGTGAAGCGGGAACACACGCTCGACGCCGACGCCGAAACTCAGCTTGCGAACGGTGAAAGATGCACGGGCACCGGCACCGTTGCGAGCGATGACGAGGCCCTCGAAGACCTGGACGCGCTCACGGCCACCCTCGACCACCCTCACATGGACCTTGACCGTGTCACCGGTCCTGAAGTCGGGAATGTCGTCGCGGACGTGCGCGCTCTCAACTACGTGAAGATCGTTCATGGAGGACTCCTAGAGCGGCCGGGAGAAGCCTTCTTGGCCCGACCAGGTCAAAGTCTATCAGGTATCGAGGGTCTCGCCATCCCCGGGGTCGTGGGTCGGTCTGGTGCAGCGACTGTGCAGCCCCTGACGCCTCATCATCGGCCATACTCCGGCGTCAATGACCTCGCCGTCACATGTCACCAGCTTCTTCGTCAAGCAACACATCACGATGATGGTCAACAGGTACGAGGTGCTGTCGGCCAATCCCGACGGGACCGAAGGACCTCTGCTGGCTTTCGCCCAGCAGAAGCGCATGTCGTTCAAAGAGGAAGTGAGCTTCTACACCGACGCTACCAAGACCACACGCCTCTTCTCCTTCAAGGCTCGCCATGGCCTCGACGTGCGCGCCGAGCACGATGTGTTCGACGCCGACGGCAACATCATTGGATGGTTCAAGAAGGAGTTCGCCGCCAGCCTGATTCGCTCGACCTGGTTGATGTCGTATGACGGGGTCCAGACCCGAGGCCAGGAGAGGAGACCAGCCATCGCCATCCTGCGACGGGTGTGGGACCTCATCCCGTACGTCGGCGAAATCTGGGTCCCCTTCGTTTTCCACTTCGACTTCATCGACCTTGCCACCGGCCAACCGGTGATGATCAGCGAGCGTCAGAAGACGGTCAGAGACCGGTATGTCGTAGCCGTGCCCGATCCGCGCCTCGACTTCAGGTTGGCAGCCTCGATGGCGGTCGCCCTCGACGCTCTCCAAAGTCGCTGACCCGCTATCCCTCCCGGAGAAGGTCGGGTCGGCGCTCTCTGGTGCGTCTCAGACGCTGCGCCTCCCTCCACTCCTCGATCAGACGGTGGTTGCCGGACAGAAGAACCTCGGGCACCTCCCACCCCCTGAATTCCGCCGGTCGGGTGTACACCGGCTCTTCGAGAAGACCCCGGCGAAACGACTCCCGCTGCGTCGACTCTGGGTTGCCCACGACTCCGGGCAGCAAACGCCCGATCCCTTCGATGGCTAGGGCGGCGACGACCTCGCCGCCTGCCAGGACGAAATCGCCGACCGAGACCTCTTCTTCTATGAAGTGGTTCACGACCCGCTGGTCGACGCCCTCGAAACGGCCGCACACGAAGGTGACCTCCTCCAGCCCGGCCCAGCGGTCGAGTGTCTCCTGGGTGAGTGGCTCTCCCACCGGGGTGAACAGCACACGACGAGTGGCCGCGAGAGGCTCCAATACGCCGGCGAGCGGCTCGATCATCATCACCATGCCCGGGCCACCTCCGAAGGGGGCGTCGTCGAGCTGGCGATGCTTTCCGATCCCGTGCTCTCTCAAGTCGATCAGCTCGACCTCGAGGGCGCCGGCTTCGATCGCCCGTGCCACGATCGAGACCGCCAGAGGCCCCTCGAAGAACTCGGGGAACATGGTGACGACATTGATCTTCACCCTGATCAGGCTAGGTGTGTGGGAAGCCCGTAGGTACCGGCGGGTTATCCTCCGTCCCGACGCAGCATGTCTGCGCCGCCTCTCCGAAGGGTTGACATGTCCATTCGCCAGATCCCGACACCGTGACGCTCGAGCATTTGCCGGTCGACAGCGTGCTCCTGGTCGCTGCAGGCCTGCTGGTCATCGGGGTGGTCTTCGTCGGGGCTTCGGATCGGCTCCGGGTGCCCGCCGCCCTCCTCTCGCTGGGTGTCGGCATCATCTTCGGCAGCGACGTGCTGGGGCTGGTGAATCTCAGCGACATGGCCCTGGTAAGGGATCTCGGCGTGGTCGCCTTGATGATCATCCTTTTCGAAGGCGGCCTCACCACGAAGCCTTCGGTCCTACGTGAGTCCGGTGTTGCCGGGTTCGTCCTCGCCAACGTCGGAGTGCTCGTCACCGCAGCCATCACGGCCATTGGGGTGCAGCTCCTCATCCGGCCCGGGTGGGACACGGCCCTCATCCTGGGAGCCGTGGTCGCCACCACAGATGCGGCCGTGGTGTTCGACCTGGTTCGACGGGCCCCGATCCCCAGACGTCTGGCCGGGATCCTCGAGGTCGAGTCCGGCGTCAACGACCCATTCGCCATCGTGCTCACCATCGGTCTCATCGAGATCACCCGATCCCAACCAAGCGTCGGGGACTGGCTGATCTTCGGTGCTCGTCAGCTTCTGGGTGGTCTCGCCATAGGGCTGATCGGGGGCTGGGTCGGTTCCAGGCTGCTTCAGTTCAGACTTCGCTCCGGAGGTCTGTATCCGTTGCTCGCCATGGGCATTGCCGGCCTCACCTTCGCTGTTGCCTCTGTCCTGTCGAGCTCGGGGTTCCTGGCCGTGTACATCTGCGGTCTGATGATCGGAGCGCTGGCGCCACGGCATCGCCGGGAGATCCGCACATTTCATTCCAGCCTGGCCAACGGAGCCGACATAGCACTCTTTCTCCTTCTCGGTTTGTTGGTCTTCCCACGTCAGCTCCCTCAGGTGGCGCTCCCGGCCCTTGCCGTCACCGCCATCCTGTTGTTCGTCGCTCGCCCGGCGGCCGTGGCGTTGGCCATGATCCCGTTCCGGCTGAGCTGGAAGGAACAGGCGCTTCTCTCATGGGCGGGCCTACGCGGAGCCTTGCCCATAGTCCTCGCCACGTTCCCGGCCACGGCCGGGGTGTCGCAGGGGAACCGCATCTTCAACACCGTCTTCTTCGTGGTGGTGGTCTCGGCCCTGCTCCAAGGAACGACCGTCGCTCCGCTGGCCAGACGTCTCGGGCTCGCCGCAGACCGCCCACCATGGCAGTCCATCGCCGAAGCGGTGCCCCTCGACGAAGTCGACATCGACCTGGTCGAGATAGATGTCACCGCGGACCTGCCCTTGGTGGGTACCAGGCTCGGTGACAACCCGCCCCCGTCCGGGATGCTGGCCACCACCGTCGTCCGCAACCACAAGGCGTTGATCCCGAGCGCAGACACGGTGTTCATGGCGGGTGACTTCGTGGTTCTGGCCATCGATCGTCGGTTAGCACGGGTGTCCGAGGCCACGGCGTGGGCCCGAGGCGAGCTCGGGGAGGGCTCAGGCGGGGAAGACGAGACCGATGTGGCCTAGCTCGCGCCCGGCGGTCAGGTGAGCCGCTCCACGATCATCGCCATGCCCTGGCCCCCGCCCACACACATGGTCTCCAGACCGACGCTCCGGTCCAGGGTGCGCAGGTCGTTGATCAGGGTCCCCATGATGCGGGCCCCGGTCATCCCGAAAGGGTGGCCGAGGGCGATGGCCCCGCCATGTGGGTTCAGCCTGTCCATGTCGATTCCGAGCTGATCCACACACGCCAGCACCTGGGCGGCGAAGGCCTCATTCATCTCGATGACCTCGACGTCGGCGAGCTTCATCCCCGCCTGCTCGAGCACCGCCCTCACCGCACCGACCGGGCCCATCCCCATGTACTCCGGCTCCAACCCGACCACGGACGAGGCGATGATCCGGGCCAACGGCTGCAATCCCAAGCCCACCGCCCGTTGCTCGGACATCACCAGGACGGCAGCCGACCCGTCGTTGAGGGGGCAGGAGTTACCTGCGGTGACCTTGCCATCGGGCTTGAACGCAGGTGGCAGCTCGGCCAGCTTGTCCAGGGTGGCGTTGGGTCTCGGCCCGTCGTCGGCGCCGACTGTGCGCCCGTCGGGCACCTCGATGGGCGTGATCTCCCGGTCGAAGAACCCGTTCTTCTGCGCCTCGACCGCCAGGTCCTGGGATCGTTTGGCGAACTCGTCCATCCGCTCGCGTGTGATCCCGTACCTCTCGGCGACGTTCTCGGCGGTGTTGCCCATCGGGATGTAGACGTTGTCGATGAAATCGTCCCGGCCTTGGTCCGTGAACCTGGGGTTCAGGTCGTCACTCTCGAACCCCTTGCCGTAGGTCCGCGTCACCGACTCGGACCCGGCGGCGACGTAGGTGTCTCCCTCCCCCCGCTCGATGGCGTGGAACGCCGTGCGGATCGTCTGCAGGGACGACGCGCAGAAGCGGTTGACAGTGGTCGCAGGCACGCTCTCCGGCATGCCGCCCAGTAGCGAGGCGGGCCGGGCGAGGTTGAAGCCCTGCTCGTGATGGGTGAGGGCGCACCCGACCATGACATCTGCCACCGATGCCCGGTCCACCTCGGGTACCTTCTTCATGAGCGCATCGATGGCGAATCCGGCGAGGTCGTCGGCGCGCACGTCGATCAGCGAGCCCTTGTAGGCACGTCCTATCGGGGAGCGTGCGGTGGCAACTATCACGGCTTCAGACATGGCGGAGCACTCCCAATCGATCTCGACAGGCGAATCTTGACTGCACGCTCAAATCCTAAGGGCAGACGTCGTCTTGCCGTGACGAGGCGTGCCGGCCGTCTCGCCCTGATGCTGGTCATGGCGTGCTCACCAACCATCGGTGCCGGCACCTCATCGAGCACAGTCGCCCCGCCCACCAGCCGGACCACGGTGGCTACCACCAGCGTCACGGTCAACACCACCCGCCTCCCCACGGGCTGCCCCGAGGGCACCGGGTTCGTCGATGCGGGCCGGGTCATGAGGGTCGACCAGCCGACCTCGGACACCAACACGCTCGGCCTCATCTCCTGGGCGGCCGACGACGGTTGTGAGCGACTCACCGTCCAGTTCGAGACCACCGAGGGAGCGCCGGCGACGACGCCTCCGACCGTCGTGGTCGACTTCCTCGAGTCGCGTCAGGTGCTCCGGGCCTGGTCCGACCTCGACTCGACCGTGGTCACGGATCAAGTGCTGGAGACCTCTCTCGTCGACCGTCTCTTCGTCGTCCGGGATCTCGACGGAGGGATGTTCCTCGATCTCCACCTGAAGGGCCCGGTCCGGGCGCGGGCCGTCGTCTCCAACTCCCCGGCCCGTCTCACCGTAGAGATCGAGCCCGGTGCACAGCCCTTCGACTCGACGGCCGTTGTCACCGGCAACGTCGTGGTCATCACACCCGGTGCCGGCACCGAGACCGTCGCCGGCACCGCGCTGGATGTCACCGGATACGCAAGGACATTCGAGGGCTCCGTTCTCGTCATCGCCACCGTCGGCGATCAAGTGGTGAGCGAGGCGACCACCACCGCCGGCGATTCGACGGAGACATGGGGAGAGTTCCGGACCTCGATCCGGGTTCCCCCTGGTGAGGTCTCCCTGTTCGTCGGCGAGGAGAGCGCCTCCGACGGGAGTCGCAGCGGGGCGACGATCAACCTCACGGTTCGATGAGACCCGGAATCGACACCATCTCCACCCGTCCCGCCTCCAGGTCGACGATGGGCACGAGCTCGTCGACGAAGGGCACCTCGAAGCTGAGGCCATCCGATCGCTCGACCAACAGCCGATCCTGGCCGGGACCGAACAGCACCTCTCTGACCACGCCGAGCGAATGACCTTTCTGGTCGAACGCGGGGAGCCCGATGAGATCGTCGGGCCAGAACTCGTCCTCGCCGAGTGGCCGACGGGCTCCAACGACGACGTCCATCCCCCGGATCTCCTCCGCGGCCTCCCGATCGTCGACTCCCTCGAACGCAATCTGATAACCCCGGTCGACGCGACGAACCGCCCGCACCACCCGGGATTGGTCCTCGAGAAAGACGGTCGAGCCGGGCTGGAGGCTGACCATGTCATCCTCGTCCACATAGAGGCCGAGAAACCCGTCCAGGCCGTGAGGCCGGCCAAGACGCCCGATTACGAACCGCTCGGGCTCAGTCGAGGAACTCGACGCCAGCGCTGATGCCCTCTTCGTCGCCGGCCGCCCCCGCGGCGGCCCGTATCGCCTTCGCCACGCGGCCGCGACGGCCGATCACCCGACCCATGTCGCTCTTTGCGGTGCGGACCTCGGCCACCACCTCGTCCGGGCCCTGTTCGACCATGGTCACCGAAACCTCGTCGGGCTCTTCCACGATGCTCTTGACGACGTAGGTGACGACGCGCTCGACGATTTCGCCCTTGGCCAAATCACTCCTCCTCGGTGGCGGTGTCGGCGGCTATCTCCTCTGCAGCCGGCTCCTCGGGAATCGCCGCCTCGGCCGCTGCGGGCGCCGGCTCCACGTCCGCTCGATCAGGGCCCTCCTCGGCAGTCGCAACCGGCGGCGAGGAAACCGGCGAAGTCGCGGCGCCGACGGTGTGGATCTGACCGGTGCGCATCTTCATCGTGTTCATGGCACCCGAGATGTTGAGCAGCTTCTCCACGGCCTCGGTCGGTTGGGCGCCCTTGGAGAGCCACGACGTGGCCTTCTCGTTGTCGATCTCGACCAGCGACGGCTCCTGTTTGGGATCGTAACGCCCGATCTGCTCGATGTAACGGCCGTCGCGCGGCGCCCTGCCGTCGACAACCACGACGCGGTAGGAAGGGGACTTCTTCTTCCCCATCCGCATCAACCTCATTTTGACGGCCATCCACTCACCTCTTGGTCCGCTGCGCCGAAAGAAGACCCTGCAACGAGGGTGCCCCTTTGCCTTCGGCCAGCATCTTCATCATCTTCTGTGCCTCGACGAACTGCTTGAGCACTCGATTCACGTCCTGTGCCCTCGTGCCGGAGCCGGACGCGATCCGGCGCTTTCGGCTGCCGCCGATGATCTTTGGGTTCCGGCGCTCCTCTGGAGTCATCGACTGGATGATTGCCTCGACCCGACGCAGGTCACGGTCGTCGACATCCACCTCGCGCATCAGCGATCCGGAGCCGGGGAGCATAGCAAGGATGTCCCGCAGAGGCCCCATCCGCTTCATGGCCTCCATCTGGCCGAGAAAGTCCTCCAGGGTGAACTCGCCCTTCTGCAGCTTCCGGGCGGCCTTCTCCGCCTCGGCCTCGTCGAAGCTCGCCTCCGCCTTCTCGATCAGGGACATCACGTCCCCCATGCCCAGGATGCGCGACACCATCCGGTCCGGATGGAAAGCTTCGAAATCGTCGAGACCCTCACCGACGCCGGCGAACTTGACCGGAGCACCGGTCACCTCTCGCACCGAGATGGCCGCCCCGCCCCTGGCGTCACCATCGAGCTTGGAGAGCACGACCCCGGTGAGCCCGACCTGCTCCTGGAACCCCGAGGCGACATTGACCGCGTCCTGACCTGTCATGGCGTCGACGACCAGGAGCACCTCGTCGGGATCGGCCGCCTTTCTCACCTCGTCCAGCTCGCGCATGAGCTCGGAGTCGATCTGAAGCCGGCCGGCCGTGTCGACTATGACCACGTCGCGGCCGGTCTTCGACGCCTCCTTCATCGCCGTCTTGACCAGACGGGCGGGTTTTCCCTTTCGATCGGTGAATACCGGGACGTCGATCCGTCTGCCCAGGGTCTCCAACTGGTCGACGGCGGCGGGCCGTTGCAGGTCCGCAGCGACCAACAACGGTCTTCGACCCTGATCCTTGAGGAGACGGGCGAGCTTCCCGGCGGTGGTGGTCTTGCCCGATCCCTGGAGGCCCACCATCAGGATGGTCAGCGGCGGCGCAGTCTTCTTGAGCGGGACCACTTCGGAGCCGAGGGTGGTGACCAGCTCCTCGTGGACGATCTTGATCACCTGCTGGCCGGGGGTCAGCGATCTGGTGACATCCTCCCCGAGAGCCCGCTCCTTGACCCTCCCCAGAAGGTCCTTGACCACTTTGACGTTGACATCTGCCTCGAGCAGGGCGAGACGGACATCACGGAGGGCGGCACCGATGTCCTTCTCGGAGAGCCGCCCCTTTCCTCTCAGGGTGGTGAAGACGGTCTCGAATCGCTGGGTCAGGCTGTCGAACAATTGCGTCTTACGTTCTGCATTTTGCGTTCTGCGTTCTGCGTTCTGCGTCGCGCGTCGCAACGGTAGATGCAGGTGAGCGACTACCGCAGGTCGCGGCGGCGGAAGCCGACCAGACCGGCGGCGACCAGGGCTGCGGCGATGACGAGCAGGACGACCAGGGGCAACGGGTCGATCTCCGCTGCCGGGAACATCGGCACATGGCTGAAGGGTGACAGATTCAGGGCCCACTGCGGGAACTGGAGGATCTGGCCCAGCTGGCCGAGGATGAGGCAGGCGACGAGGACTACCCGGCTGACCCCGACCTGGCCTGGGGCGATGCCGAAAAGCGCCATGGCGAAACCCGTGAGCACCCAGACGGCCGGCAACTGGACGATGGCCGCACCCAGCACCCGTGGCACCTGACCTCCCACGTCGCCGGTGATCGCCCCATAGGTGGCACCGGCGATGGCGCCCGCGACGACAAGGATCACCGCAGGGACCATGAGCCCGAAGACGAGATGACTGCAGGCCCAGCGGACCCGTGGTGTGGCGGTTGCCAGCACCGGGTCGGCGCGGAGGCCATCCTCCTCGACCCGGAGCCGGAGGACGGCGCGAATCGCATAGGCCGACGTGATGATGGCGATGATCCCCAGGACCGCCGAGAAGTAGGCGTCGGTGAGCCCTTGCTTCCCGCTGAGTTCCTCGAAGATCTCCATCGGTGCCGGATTGCCTTCGAGCACGTCCCCGATGCTGTCTCCCGAGGCCCGTAGACGGCGCCGAGTGCCGCCAATCCGGCCGTCCAGCCGATCACCGACCCGCGATGCAACCGGTGTCCCCGTCCATCCGGAGCGCAAAGGCAAGACCCGCCAAGCCCACACCGATGCCGCGGGCTGTCGACGATGCCTCTGTGAGTTTGTGCCGCGATGGCGCCGACGCCGACGAAGGCGATCGCGACCCCGGTGAACCCGAGCCCGAAGGCGATCGAGCCGGCAGCGGGCAGCCCGACGCCCATCAGCCCGGCGACGAGCAGCCCACCAAGGACGATCCCCGCCCCGATGGTGACGACAGACGCCGCTGCAAGAGGTGCGTGGCGTCCCATGACGGTGGAGCCGAGCAGCTCCCGCCTGCCGGGCTCTTCCTCCTCGCGGGTGTGACGCACCATGGTGAGAATCGCCATCAGGGCGACGAAGAAGGCGCCAAGGGTCCCGGCGCGCCACGCGGTGAGGCCACCGATGCTGGGGGCGAGGAGCGGCCCGAGCAATGCGGTCAGGGCGGGGCTGGTGGCAACCGTGGCCGCCAGGGCCTCTCGGCCACATGGAGGTGAAGGTGGCCACCGCCAAATGGATCACGGAGCACGACGGCGAGACCTATTACTTCTGCTCACCCCGGTGCAAGACCGCATTCGGGAAGGACCCATCGGCTTTTCTTGCCACCGAAGCCACTTAGGATCTCCACCGTGATCCCCGACACGATCCCGGAGCTCGAGGAGCGTCTCGACGACCTCGACTACCTCGCCGAGGAGGGCCTCATCGTTGCGATCCATCTCGCCGTGCAGCTCGGCAGGCCACTCTTCCTGGAGGGTGAGGCGGGAGTAGGCAAGACCGAGGTGGCCAAGGTGCTGGCCGCCATGGCGGGGGCCGAGCTGATCCGGCTCCAGTGCTACGAGGGCCTCGACGTCGGCCAGGCTCTGTACGAGTGGGACTACGCCCGGCAGATGATGGCGATCCGTCTCCTCGAGGCCCGGGGTGAGGGCGCCGACGCTACGCCCGACGACATCATGAGCCGGGATTATCTGATCGCCCGTCCCCTGCTCCAGGCGATCGAGGCCAGCAGGGACGGGCACCGGCCCGTTCTGCTCATCGACGAGTTGGATCGGGCCGACGAGGAGTTCGAAGCCTTCCTCCTCGAGCTGCTCTCCGACTTCCAGATCACGATCCCCGAGATCGGCACCATCAAGGCGGAGATCCGGCCCATCGTCGTCCTGACCTCGAACCGGACCCGTGAGATCCACGATGCCCTGAAGCGACGATGCGTGTATCACTGGATCGACTACCCGACCCCGCCCCGGGAGTCGGCCATCATCACCCGCAAGGTGCCCGAGCTCGAGGGCAAGCTGGCCGACTCTTTGAGCGAGGCGATGAGACGTCTGCGGGAGATGGAGCTGTTCAAGCCGCCCGGTGTCGCCGAGACCCTCGACTGGGCGGAATCCCTTCGTCTGCTACGGGCAGGCGAGCTGAGCCCGGCCACCATCGAGAGCACGCTGGGCGTGGTCCTCAAGTACAAGGACGACGTCGACATGGTTCGCGCCGCCGGAGTGGACAGCCTGGTGGGATGAGCCACCCCGGCCTCATCGACCAGCTGAGTCTCTTCTCGGCCGCCCTCCGCGGCAGGGGCCTGACCGTCACCGCAGACCAGACCACCGACATGGCCCGTGCCCTCACCCTCGTCGACCTGACCCGGAGGTCGCAGACGGCAGCCTCGCTCCTGTCGCTCACGGTGTCGGACCCGGACCAGATCCCGATCTTCGACGAGGAGTTCGACAGGTTCTTCGACCGACTGACACCCCCGATGCCGTCCAACCGCAACCCCGACACCCCGCCCGCCACCCATGCCGGATATGCCATTCGGGGCACGACAGGGTCTACCCAGACGCCCGTCGACGAACAGACCGGTGCCTCGGCAGTGGACAGGGTCTCGACCCAGGACTTCGCGGACCTGCACGACGACGAGCTCCAGGAGGCGCGGCGCCTGGTGATGACCATGATGTGGCACCCGACCGACTACAAGACCCGCCGTTGGTCGCCCGGTGACGGGAGCCGCCCCGACCTGCGACGGACATTGCGTGAGGCTGTTGGGCCGACGGGGGACATGATGCGGATGAGCTGGAAGCAGCGGAGGAGGAAGGAACGGCCGCTCATCATCATCGCCGACATCTCGGGGTCGATGGAGAAATACGCCGACATCTTCCTCGTCTTCGCCCACGCCGCCCAGCGCAGGCTCCGTGAGGTGGAGATCTTCACCTTCTCCACCCGTCTCAGCCGGATCACCGAGGACATGAGGCGTCGAGACACCAAGACCGCCCTGGCCCGCGTCGCGGAACGAGTCACCGATTGGGCGGGCGGGACCCAGATCGGCGACGCCCTCGGCGAGTGGAACAGGAGGTGGAGCCGTCGCCTGGCCCGGGGGGGGCCGGTGGTGCTCATCCTCTCCGACGGCTGGGACTGCGGCGACCCCGGGGTCCTGACCGCGGAGATGGCCCGTCTCGCCCGATCCGTGCATCAGGTGATCTGGCTCAATCCGCTGGCCGCCCGGGCCTCGTATCAACCCCTGACCCGGGGGATGCAGGCCGTGCTCCCTCACGTAGACCAACTGTTGCCGGCGGCTAGCGTCAGCGACTTCAGGGGGGTGGTGAGAGTGCTCGATTCAGTCGCTGGAGCCAGGAGATGAGAAACCAGATCGAGGTTCGTAATCGATGGGTGGGTCAGGGGAAGAAGGTCGCGGTGGCCACTGTGATCCGGGTGCATGGCAGCGCACCCCGCCCCGAGGGCTCCAAATTCCTGGTCTCCGACGCCGGGGACATGGAAGGGTCGGTCAGTGGCGGCTGTGTCGAGAACGACGTGTTCTTCCACGCCCAGCATGTCATCGAGACCGGGACGCCGAAGACGGTCACCTACGGGATCGCTGACGACGATGCCTTCGAGGTGGGCATGGCCTGTGGCGGGACCATCGACGTCTTCATCGAGCCCTGGTGAGCCCGCTCGACGCAATCCAGGGCATCCTGGATCGGGAGGAGTACGGGTCGGTCGTCACCTTCGTCGAAGGGCCCGACCTCGGGACCAAGACAGTGCTCGACTCCGGCGGAGGAGTGGTCGCCGGGTCGCTCCCGGCCGAGATCGCAGTCGATCTGACCGCCGACGCCCTGGTGCTGATGGACCACGAGCAGCATCGGGCCATGGAGTACCCGCCGCACACGGTGTTCATCGAATCACTGGCCCCACCCCAGGAGATGCTGATCGTCGGCGCCGTTCACATCGGTCAGTCCCTGGCCGGCTTCGCCTCCCAGATGGGGTATCGGGTGACCGTCATCGACTCCCGGGCGGCGTTCGCCACACCGGATCGGTTTCCGACGGCCCGCATCCTCATCGGATGGCCGGAGAACGTCATCGGCCAGGTCAGGCTCGACCGGCGGACCTGGGTGGTGATTCTCTCCCATGCGCCGTCCCATGAGGACCCTGTGCTCGAGGCGGCCCTGAAGAGCCCGGTGCGATACATCGGGTGCATGGGGAGCCGCCGAACCCAGGACCTCCGGGTGGAGCGTTTGCGGGCGATGGGCTTCTCCGACGAGGACATCGCCCGGGTCAGGGGCCCGGTCGGTCTCGACATCGGGGCGGAGAGCCCGCAAGAGGTGGCCGTCTCCATCCTGGCCGAGATGACCTTGGTCCGCTATGGACATGGCACCGGGCTCTCCCTGCACGGGACCGGGGGACGCGTCCACAAACAGCGCTCCGAGGACTGAATACCCTGTCCCGGTGACACCAACCTCGGACGAGAAGCTCCGGGCCGACATCCGCCGGCTCGGCAACCAGCTCGGCGACGCGCTGGTGCGTCAGCACGGGCCAGGGCTGCTCGAGCTGGTGGAACAGGTGCGGGCCCTGGGCAAGTCGTCACGTCGTGGCGGGAGCACCGAGGCGGCATCCAAACTCGACAGGCTTCTCGCCGATCTCTCCATAGAGGAGGTCATACCGCTGGTCCGGGCGTTCACCAGTTACTTCTACCTGGCCAACGTCGCAGAACAGGTTCACCGGATCGACCAGCTCGGCATCGACGATCTCGGGCTGGCCGCCACGGTCGACCGGGTGCTCGAGGCAGGTGTCGAGCCGGAGGTGTTGGCCGACGTGCTCGACCGGCTGGAGATGCGACCGGTGTTCACCGCCCACCCCACCGAAGCAGCCCGTCGCTCCATCCTGAGCAAGACGGTTCATCTGGCCGATCTCATCGAGAGACGGCTCGTGGCCCCCGATGACGACCTCGACCTGATCGATCGACGGACCGCGGAGCTAATCGACCAGATCTGGCAGACCGACGAGCTGAGGCTGCAGAAGCCGAGCCCGGTGGACGAGGCCCGATCCGCCCTGTACTACCTGGTCCAGATCGCCACCAAGGTGATGCCGGACCTCGGCGAGAGGATCGACTTGGAGCTGGCTCGTCTCAGCGCCGACGCCCCCTCGACCGCGATCCGGTTCGGCTCCTGGGTCGGTGGCGACCGTGACGGCAACCCTGAGGTCACACCTGACTCCACGAAGGAGACCCTGCTCCTCCAGCACGACCGTGGGCTCCGGCACCTGATCGAGCTGATCGAGGAGCTTGCCGAGGAGCTCTCGGTATCGGAGCGACTGGCCCCGATCAGCGGCGAGTTAAAAGCGTCACTCGAGGCCGATCGCGAGGCGCTGCCCGATGTCTGGCAGCGGGAGAGCCGACGAACCGCGGCCGAGCCCTATCGGTTGAAGTGCTCCTACATCCATGTCCGGCTGATCAACACCAGACATCGACTTCAGCAGGGGCTCCCCCACGTCACCGGCGTCGACTACGCCCACCCGGTAGACCTGCTGACCGATCTCAACCTGATGGCCGACTCGCTCTTGGAGTCCAGAGGCCAGCTCATCGCCCACGGGGCGTTGGCGCGGGTGCGGCGTGCGGTCGAGGCGTTCGGATTCCAGATGGCGATCCTCGACGTGAGGGAGCACGCCGCCAAGCATCGGGAAGCGATCAGCGAGCTGTTCTCACTGGTCGGCATCGAGTACGGCTCGATGGGCGGAGAGCAACGTTCCCGATTGCTCTCCAACGAGCTGCACGGGACCCGGCCGTTGAGTGGGCTGACCACCACTCTCAGCACCGGCTCGGACAGGACCCTCCGCACCTTCCATGCCATCAGGGAGGCCAAGGAGCTCTATGGCGATCAAGTGATCGAGAGCTACATCATCTCGATGACCCAGAGCGCCGCCGACGTCCTCGAAGCGGCGGTCCTGGCCCGCGAGGCCGGTCTCATCGATCTGCAACGAGGCATCGCCCGGATCGGGCTGGTTCCTCTCGTCGAGACCATCGAGGACCTGCGCAATGCGGGGTCACTGCTCGAGGACCTCTTCGCCGACAGTGGCTACCGCCGGATACTCGACCTACGTGGCAGCAGCCAAGAGGTGGTCCTCGGCTACTCCGACTCCAACAAGGAGGGAGGGATCACCACCTCGCAGTGGGAGATCTACAAGGCACAACGGGCGATGAGAAACGTGGCCGAGAGTCATGGCGTCCATCTCCGCCTCTTCCACGGCCGGGGAGGGACGATCGGACGAGGCGGTGGCCCGACCCACGCCGCCATCCTGGCCCAGCCCTACGGGACGATCGACGGCGACCTGAAGGTCACCGAGCAGGGCGAGGTCATCTCCGAGAAGTACGGCCATCCCGACATCGCCGCCCGGAACCTGGAGCTGGCGCTGGCCTCGGTGCTGGAGTCGTCACTCCGACACCGTCGATCGAGAAAGCCAGAAGAGACTCTCGATCGGTGGACGGAAGCCATGGACTGCTTCTCCACCGAGGCGTACGCCTCCTACCGGGACTTCGTCCAGCATCCCAGCCTGGTCCCCTACTTCCTCGCCTCGACCCCGGTCGAGGAGTTGGGTCGGCTCAACCTGGGAAGCAGGCCATCGCGGCGGCCCGGCGGTGTCGGTGGCATCGAGGACCTTCGGGCCATCCCCTGGGTGTTCGGCTGGACCCAGACCCGGCAGATCGTTCCGGGATGGTTCGGGGTGGGTACCGGGATCCGGGCGGCGCGCAAGGCGGGCTACGGCGAGGTGTTGGATGAGATGGCGAAGGACTGGGGGTACTTCCAGACCTTCCTCTCCAACGTGGAGATGACCCTGGCCAAGACCGATCTCGACATCGCCGGGCGCTATGTGACCAGTCTGGTTGCACCCGAGCATCGGGGCTTGCTCGATGTGGTCAGGGCCGAGTGTGAGCTGACCACGGAGGAGATCCTCGCCCTGCGCCAGACGCCCGACCTGCTCGGCGACCTGCCGTTGCTGAAACGGACCCTGGGCGTCCGGGACATCTACCTGGACCCGATCAACTACCTCCAGGTCTCCCTGCTGGGCCGAAGCCGCGCCGGAGAATCGCGCGAAGAGCTGACCCGGGCCCTGTTGCTGACGGTGAACGGGATCGCGGCGGGGATGAGGAACACCGGGTAGATGGAATCGTTTTGGCGCGGAGATCTCGACCTATAGGTCGAGATC